>WFNN01000031.1 GCA_015488545.1 Thermaceae bacterium
CACCCCGGCCCCGTTTTTCACCATTCCCTTTGGATTGGGCCCCGGGCTATACGGGGAAATCGGCCTGTTCGCCGGCATAGAAGAGCTAGCGCTTAACCCCGACCCCAAGCTTTCGGCTTTGCTGAACGGAGGAAGCCTGGAAGCTAACCAAACCTACCAGCTCACCGCCAGGGGGGCCGCCAGCGCCGGGGTTAGCCTGGGCTTTGGCCTCGCCCGGGCCCTGCCGCCCCTGCCGGGGCTACCCGGCCGGCTCTACGCCGGGGTCCGCGGCCAAGGCTTTCTGGGGCTCGCACGGACCCGCGCCGAGGCGTCCACCGCCTTCACCACCGACGGCAGCGGGCAACTCTCCGGCAGCAGCACAACCTCGCGGATCTTCTACAGCTACCTGGGCCAGGGCCTAGGCTACGGCGTCCGGCTCGACGTGGGGCTGGCTTACAGCGACAAATCCGGCATCTACGGACTGGGGGTCCGAAACCTGGTGAGCTTCGCTCAGTGGGAGGGCACGGAGGTTACCACGGACAGCAGCGGAACCCGCACCGGGCCCCGAACCGAAACCGTTTCCGGGCTGGCCCCCGCCCTCTACTTGAACGGGGCCGGGTACCTGCCCCTAGAGGGGGACGGACGCCTTCTGCTTGCCGCCGACCTCGGTTACGACGGGCGCCTCTACGCGCACCTGGGAATGGAATACCCCCTTGGCGCCTTGGCGATTCGGGGCGGGCTGGGCTACGAGGACGGGGTGCGGCTTGGTGTGGGGCTTGGGGTGGACCTCGCCGGCCTTAAGCTCGACCTGGCCCTTACCAGCCACACCGCCCCGCTGGTCGGCGGGCAGGTCTTCGGCCTGGCAGCCGCGGTGGGGTTCTAGGAGGTTAGTATGCGGAGAAGCTGGATGCTTATCCTGCTCGCCGGTCTGCTGGCCGGATGCAGCGCCCACACCCGCTACGCGTTCGAAGCGGACGTCGCAAGCTTTCTCGGCACCCAGAGCGAGGGCACCGTCGACCTCGGATCCGCCACCGCCTTCCATGTTTACCTTCCCGACAGCGACGGGGACCCAACCACCCCGGACACCCAGGGGTACCTGGCCGATGTCCCCAAGCAGGTAACCGACGCGCTGGGCTCGGTAACGGTGGACCTCGAGGCCACCCTGGAAAACCTAGGATCAGCGCCGCTTTCGCTCACCGCCGCCCTGTACCTGGCCCCGGCCGGGGAAACCAACATCTACCAGCCGCAGTACCGGGTGGCCAGCACGAACCTCGAACCCAACCCGCTGGCCGGCGGCCAAAGTGGAACCCTGGCCCTATCGGTCAACCTCCAACGTGGGGACAGCGCTTTCGGCACGGTGCAAAACGGCAATGGGAGCTTCCGGCTGGGTCTGGAACTGTCCGGCAGCGGCCAGAAGTTCCACTACCGGATCGTCCGGTTCACCCTCCGCCTCGCCACCCGTCCCCTGGGCCAACTCCTCTCAGGGAACTAGCGCGCTTGCCCCCCACCCCTCCCGCGCCGTAGACTCGCGCGGGAGGGGCGCTTGTTGAAGCCACCCAAACGGCCGGAAAACCGAACCGCGGTGGTCGAGCTCGAGGGCGTCCGGAAGGTCTTCGACGGCGAAACCGTAGCCCTTGACGGGGTTTCCCTGACCGTTTACGAGGGCGAGTTCTTTAGCCTGCTCGGCCCCTCCGGTTGCGGCAAAACCACCCTGTTGCGGATCCTGGGGGGGTTCGAAGTCCCCGATGCAGGGCACGTACGTATCGCCGGGCAGGACATGAAAAACGTCCCCCCCTTCCGCCGACCGGTCAACACCGTCTTCCAAAACTACGCCCTGTTCCCGCACATGACGGTTTTCGACAACATCGCCTTCGGGCTCAGAATGCGGCGGCTCCCGGCGGAAACGGTAAGAAAAAAGGTTGCTTGGGCCATAGAGCTGGTGCAAATCCAAGGGTTGGAACGACGCCGCCCCCACGAACTCTCCGGCGGTCAAAAGCAACGGGTGGCCCTGGCGCGCGCTTTGGTCAACGAACCCAAGGTCCTGCTGCTCGACGAACCGCTCGGGGCCCTCGATCTTAAGCTGCGGAAACAGCTCCAAATCGAGCTCATGCGCTTGCAAATGGAGCTTAAGATCACCTTCGTCTACGTGACCCACGACCAGGAGGAAGCCCTGGTAATGAGCGACCGCATCGCGGTCATGCGGTCAGGCCGACTGGAACAGGTGGGCCTCCCCGAGGAGCTTTACGAACGGCCCAAGACCGCCTTCGTGGCCCGTTTCCTGGGGCGCTCCAACCTGATCGAAGCCCGCGCCACCGCCCCCGACCGGGTCGAGACCCCCCACGGCCCCCTTCGGGTCCGGGGTGGGCTGGTGCCAGGTCGCCGCTACCTGCTCTCCATACGCCCGGAAAAAGTTCGCCTGGCACGCACCCCGTGGAACCGGCCCAACGCGGTGATCGCCCGTGTACACGACATCGTTTACACCGGCGCCGAGAACCAATACATTCTGGAGGCGCCGGGCGGCGAGCTGGTGGCCTACACTCTCAACGCGGATATTTCGGAGCCGGGGTACGAAGAATACGACTATGGGGAGAAGGTCTACGTCTACCTTCCCCCCGAAAACCTGGTGGTGATCGATGAACCGATCGGCAACGAGCCCGGCACGGCGACTCTTTGAGCTCCTTCTGACCGTAGGACCGGGGGCTCTTTGGCTCGTGGTGTTCATGCTGGTCCCCGCGCTGCTTATGCTCGAGGCCTCTTTTCTCCAACGCGGGCCCTACGGTCGGCTGGTCGGCCCCTACACGGTGGCCAACTACCTGCGGTTTTTCGGATTCACCCCTGAGGGGTACGATCCCCTCTACCTGGCCATCCTCTGGCGGAGTGCGGTGTTTGCGGTGGGGGTCACGGTCATCACCCTGCTGCTTGGCTACCCCCTGGCCTTCGCCATCGCGACCAGTCGGCGGAAGGAGGCCCTGCTGCTACTGGTAGTGCTTCCTTTCTGGACCAACTTCCTTATACGCATCTACGCCTGGATCGTCATCTTTCAGCGCCATGGGGTGGTTAACGCGCTGCTGGGAGCGTTCGGTCTCGAACCGCTCCACCTTTACCCCTCGTGGTTCGCGGTGTACGTGGCCACCGTATACACCTACCTTCCCTTTCTGGTACTGCCGGTCTACACCGCCGTGGAACGAATCGACTGGACCCTGCTCGAGGCCGCACAGGACCTAGGCGCCGGCCGGATACGGGGGTTTCTGCACGCGGTGCTCCCCCAAACCCTGCCCGGGATCGTCGCCGGGGTGCTGCTGGTGTTCATCCCGGCGCTGGGCACCTTCGTGATCTCCGACTTGCTCGGGGCCGGCCGGGTCGTGCTCATTGGCAACGTCATCCAGCAGCAGTTCGGGGTGGTGCGCGACTGGGCGTTTGGCAGCGCCGCCGCCTACGTGCTGATGGCCCTCGTCTTGCTCGGCCTCTGGGGGTACGCCCGGGTGGCAGGAGAGGAGGGGCTGGACCGGCTGGTCTAGTACCATGGGGCGGCTGCTCAAACTCCACACCTACCTGGTCCTCGCCTTTCTCTACCTCCCCATCGCGGTCATCGTGGCGCTCTCCTTTAACCAGAGCCGCTTCGGGGTCCGATGGACCGGTTTCACCTGGCAGTGGTACGTCCGGCTATTCCACCACCACCGGATCGCGGTTTACGCTGAAAACACCCTGATTGTGGCGGTCGTGAGCACGCTGATCGCCACCGTTCTCGGCACCCTGCTCGCGCTAGGCCTCTACCGCTACCGCTTCCGGCTCAAATCCGCCCTCAAGTTTTTGATCTACGTGCCGGTGGTGATTCCCGACATCGTGATGGGGGTCGCCCTTCTGCTCTTCTTCGCCTGGGTACGGGTGCACACCGGTTGGCTCCGGCTTTCGCTGGTCACCATCATCCTTGGGCACGTCACCTTTCAAGTGGCCTACGTCGCTTTGGTGGTCCGGAGCCGGCTTGCGGGGCTGGATCCCGCTCTCGAGGAGGCGGCCGCTGACCTCGGGGCCGGGGGCTACGCCACCTTCCGCTACGTCACCCTTCCCCTCATCCTTCCCGGGGTCCTAGCCGGTGCGCTGCTCGCCTTTACCCTTTCCCTCGACGACTTCGTGATCACCTTCTTCACCGCCGGACCCGGTTCCACCACCCTGCCGCTTTACATTTTCTCGAGCGTCAAACGCGGGGTCACCCCGGAGATCCATGCACTCTCGACTATACTGATCGCGGTAACGACGGTAGGGCTCCTGCTCGGCCGTGCGTTACTCCGGAGGAGGTGAAATGAAAAAAGCCCTGGTTTCCCTGCTGGTCCTGGCCGCGGGGCTTGGAGTGGCTCGCGGCGAGCTCAGGCTTTTTAACTGGGCCGACTACATTCCCGAGGACGTGGTCGCCGCCTTCGAAAAGCGCTACGACGCCCGGGTCATCATCGACACCTTCGAAGCCCCCGAGGCCATGCTGGCCAAGCTCCAGGCGGGGGGCGACGCCGAGTACGACGTGGTGGTTCCGCCGGACTACTACGTTCTGGAAATGGCCCGCACCGGCCTGATCCGCGAGCTCGACCACCAAAAGCTCCCCAACCTAAAGAACCTAGCCCCCGAATTCCAAAACCCCGCCTACGACCCCCAAAACCGCCACTCGATTCCCTACCAGTGGGGCACCACCGGAATCGCCTACGACGCCACGGCGGTAAAAAAGCCGGTGGACTCCTGGGCAGTCTTCTTCGACCCCAAGCAATACGCGGGCCCCTGCTTTCTCCTCGACGAAATGCGGGAGACGATCGGGGCCGCGCTTAAGTACCTCGGCTACTCCCTGAACGACACCGATCCCGCCCACCTCGAGGCGGCCAAGAAGCTCCTGATCGGAGCCAAACGGCGCTGCCTGGGTTTTGCCGGGGGCATCGAGGCCCGCAGCCGCCTGCTTTCCGGCGACGCCACCGTGGTCCACGCCTACTCCGGCGACATCGTGCAAATCCAGGGGGAAGCCCCCCAAGTCCGGTACGTGGTGCCTAAGGAGGGGGGGACGATCTGGACCGACGCGGTAGCCATCACGCGCCGCGCGCCGCACCCCGAGCTGGCCTACGCGTTCCTCAACTTCATCCTCGAGCCGAAGATCGCGGCCGCGATCTCCAACTACAACAGCTACGCCACCCCGGTGGCCGCCGCCCTGCCCTACCTCGACCCCGCCCTGAAGGAAAACCCGGCGGTTTTCCCGCCCAAGGCGGTCCGCGCGAAGCTTGAGTACATTCACGATGTGGGCGATGCCATCCGGCTGTACGATCGCGTCTGGACCGAGCTAAAATCGCGGTAAGGTATAATTCGCTAAGAGGAGGTGATGGGTATGAAAAAGGCGCTAATCCTCGCGGGCTTTCTGGCGCTTGGCGCCCTGGCGTTTGCGGCCAGCGGCGAGCAGGTCTACCAAACCTACTGCATGAGCTGCCACCAGGCCAACGGCAAGGGCATCACGGGGGCTTTCCCACCGCTCGCGGGGGAAGTGCCCGAGTACCTGGGCATGGGCGAAGAAGGTCGGGCGTTCCTGATCGACGTGGTGCTTTTCGGCCTGCAAGGGAAGCTTACCGTAGGGGGCGCCGTTTTTAACGGCATGATGCCCGGCCTTGGTGGTTCCCTCAAGGACGAAGACGTGGCCGCGGTGCTCAACTACGTGGCCCAGGCGTGGGGGAACGACAAGGACCTGCCCAAAGGCTTCAAGCCCCTGACCAAAGACGAAGTCGCTAAGGAACGGACCAAGAAGCTCACCCCGCAGCAGGTTTACGAGATCTGGAAGAAGCTGCAGGAAAAGGCGAAGGATTAACCGTGCCCCAACCGGGCGGCGCCCGTCGGGCGCCGCCTTTCGTATGCTAAGAAAGTGGCGCGGCTTTTCGCCCTTGTTTGCCTGCTCGCTGCCGGCGCGCTCGCCCAACCGGTCACGGTGGCGGCCGCCTCCAGCCTGGGACCGCCGCTCCGGGCGATCATCGCCCGATACCAGCACCGGGGAGGGGAACCGGTACGGTTGGTGCTGGCCTCCTCGGGCAAGCTCTACGGCCAAATCCGTTCCGGGGCCCCTTACGATCTCTACCTACCGGCAGCGAATCGCTACCGCAAGAATCTTGAGGTGCGGGCCGCCAAGGTTTTGGCCCGAGGGGTGATGGCGCTGTACTTTCCACCCCACACCGGTATCGCGGCCCAGGACCTGGGGCAGCTCACCGATCCCCGAATTCGCCGGATAGCCATCGCCAACCCCCGGTTCGCGCCCTACGGTGCCGCCGCGGTCGCCGCCCTCAAGGCGAAGGGGCTCTGGACCGAGGTCAGGAAGAAGCTCGTCTACGGCGAAAGCGTGGCTCAGGCCGCCCGAATGGCGGCCTTTGCAGCCGACGCAGGGCTTATTGACCTGGGGTCGGCCCGGCAGCTCCCAGGAAGCCATCGGGCCCTGCCCCTAAACCTTTACCCCCCCATCGCCTACCCTGCCCTCCTCCTAAGCGACCGGCCCGAAGCCCGCGCGTTCTTCGCGTTTCTATCCAGCGAAGAGGCCCAGGAAGTCCTCTTTGCCTACGGTCTCAGGAAACCGTGATCCCCGCCCTTTTGCTCAGCCTGAAGCTCGCGCTCGCAAGCGCGGGACTCCTGCTGCTTACGGGAACGCCCCTCGCCTACCTCCTCGGCCGCCCCTTCCCTGGCCGTAGGTTTTTGGAGAGCGTGCTGCTTCTGCCCTTGGCCCTGCCCCCCACCGTGCTCGGGTTCTACCTGCTGGTGGGACTCGGGCCCGAGGGCCCGCTGGCCAGGACCCTGGGGATATCGCTGGCCTTCAGCTTTCCGGGAATGGTTATCGGCGCAACCCTCTTCAGCTTTCCCTTCGCGTTTACCGCTTACCGGGAAGCCTTCCGGGCGTTGGACCCCGAGCTCCTGGCCACCGCGCGGACGCTGGGGGCGGGGCCAGGGCGGCGGTTTTTCCGGATCGTCCTGCCCCTGGTATGGCCGGGGCTCCTCTCCGGCACGCTGCTCGGCTTCGCCCACGCCCTCGGCGAGTTCGGGGTGGTGCTCATGGTCGGCGGCAACATCCCGGGCAAAACCCAGGTGGCCTCAACCTACATCTACGACCTGGTCGAGGGGCTCGACTTTGCCGCCGCCGGTCGGGCCTCGCTGGCGCTGCTTCTCATCGCTTTCGCCCTGATCTTTACGGTGCGAAGTTTGGAGGAACGGTGGAAGTTGTCTACCGCATCCGGCGACCGATCGTCCTAGCCGTGCGCTTCCAAATTCAGGGCTTCACCGCCCTCTTGGGTCCGTCGGGGGCCGGGAAAACCACCGTGCTGAAAGCCCTAGCGGGGTTGCTCCCCGGCGAAGGGACCCCCTACGCCGGGCTTTTGCCCGAACGACGGCCCATCGGCTACCTTCCACAGGGGCACGTGCTTTTCCCCCATCTCACCGCGCTCGGCAACGTCGAATTCGGTCTGACCGGGACCGCCCGCGAGCGAAGGGAACGGGCCCTGGCCTTGCTCGAGCGGTTCGGCCTGGCCGCCAAAGCCGGGCGGTACCCCCACCAGCTCTCCGGCGGTGAGCGCCAGCGGGTAGCGCTGGCCCGGGCGCTGGCCAGGGAACCCGAGCTCCTCCTGCTCGACGAACCCACTGCCAACCTCGACGCCCCCGCGCGAAGGGGGGTCCTCGATGCCATTCTGGAAGCAACCGAGGCGTTCGGGGTTCGGGCCCTTGTCGCCACCCACGACCCCGAGCTAGCCCAAGCCGCTGACCACGTGGTCGTTCTCCACCAGGGGCGGGTCCTCGAAGAAGGCGATCCGCTCACCGTCTACACCCGTCCCAAAAGCCTTGCCGTCGCCCGATTAACCGGATTCGAAAACCTCTTCCCCGGACAAGTAAAGGAACACCGCGGCGGGAGCCTGTGGGTCGAAACCGCAGCGGGCCGCTTCTACCTGCCCCACCCACCGCTACCACCCGGTAGCCCCGTGGTGTTGGGCATCCGGCCGGAGGAGGTGCTCTTTGTCCGCGAAGACCGACCGCTCGACCCTACCCTGGCCCCCAACGTACGGCCCGGTCAGCTCTTGCGCGTCCGCCCCAGGGGTGCCCAGGTGGCGGTACGGGTGGCGCTCAGAGGCCTCTCCCTGCGGGTATTGCTCCCCCGGCACGTACAGGATCGCCTGCGCTTGCGCCAGGGCGAAACCCGCCGGGTGGTGCTCAAGCCCCGGTACCTTCAGCTTTTCTTACCCGAGGAGGAAGACTCCCCCTCGTCGCTCTCCTCCTCCTGAAGCCCCTTCTTGAACTCCTTAGCGGACTTTCCAATACCCCTGGCCAGCTCGGGAAGCTTCTTGCCGCCAAAAAGCAAAAGCACCAAGAGCAAAAGGATTAGGATCTCCCAGATTCCCAAGTTCATGCCTACCCCCTACCTGCGAAGATACCGCACACCCATCCAAACCAGAATACCGGCAAAGAGCAGCCGGAGACCGAGCTCGGGAAGGGCAAGCGCCACCCGACCCCCGAGAAAGGCTCCGGTGATTACCCCAAGCAGAAGACCCGGTACCACTTCGCGGCGCACGTGCCCCAGCGAAAAGTGGGTGTAAGCCCCTATCAAGCTGGGCAGCACCATCGCCGCCAGGCTCGTGCCCTGTGCCAGGTGCTGGTCCAGCCCCGCACCAAGGACCAGGGACGGAACCATGACCGTGCCCCCGCCGACCCCCAGCAGGCCGGATAGGAACCCCGCGAGCCCTCCAGCCAGGAGAAGGAGAACCCAGGTAAGCGCCCCGGCGCCCCCGGCCCGAACGTGGGGAAGCTGGTGTTTAAACGGCAGCACCATCGCCACCACAAGCAAAAACACCCCGAAGAAACGGCGCAATGCCCGAGCGTCGAGCCGCCGGGTGTACCCCGCCCCCAAGCGGGCCGCCCCCATGGCGGTAACGGTGAGCAAAAGCGCCGCCGGCCAGTTCACCGACCCCCCGAGCGCGTAGGAAAGGGAACCCACGACGGCGGTCAGGCTGACGGCCACCAGGCTGGTCCCGTGGGCCTGGTGCTGGGGAAGCTTGAGAAACGCGGTCAACGCGGGAACGATGATCACCCCGCCGCCGAGGCCCAGGAGAGCCCCGAAGCCCCCAGCAGCGAAGCCGATGAGGAAGGGCACCATGCCCCGAGTCTAAAGGACCCGCTGTAGGCGGTCACGGTAGAGGAGCTGAACCAGGCCCACCCCGAGCCACAGGGTGACCAGGCTGGTGCCCCCGTAGCTGACGAAGGGCAGGGTAATACCGGTCACCGGGGCAACCCCGAGGGTAACCCCGATGTTGATCAGCACCTGGAAGGCGATCCAGGCAAAAACCCCGGCCACCGCCAGGCGATCCGCCAGGTAAGGCAGGTCCACTGCCAATACGAGGAACCGCCAAAAAAGCAGCGCGTAGGCGAAGAGGAGGCCGAGCCCCCCCACCAGCCCCATCTCCTCGGCCACCACGGTAAAGATGAAGTCGGTATGGCGAAAGGGGACGAACCCCAGTTGGGTCTGGGTGCCCTGCCCGTACCCCTTGCCAAGCACGCCCCCGGAACCGACCGCGATCATGGACTGGAGCACCTGAAAGCCGCTCCCCAAGGGATCCCGGGTCGGGTTTAGAACGGTAAGAATACGCTCTTTCTGGTGCGGGCGAAGGTGGGGCCATACCACCGTAGGCACCAGGGCCAAGAACACAAGGGCGGACGCTACCAAGTGGCGCCATGGAAGGCCCCGCGCGAAGAACATCCCGGCGGCGAGCGCGGCCATCACCGCGGCACCCCCTAAATCCGGCTCCACCACGGTGAGCGCGATCGGCGGAAGCGCAACCAGCAGCGGGACGACATAGCCCGCCAAACGGTCCAGCGAGCGCCCTTCCAAGACTCGTGCAAGCACCGGTATGAGGGCAAGCTTGGCGAACTCCGAGGGTTGAAAGCGTAGAGGTCCGAGCTCAAACCAAGCTCGCGCCCCATTCACTTCCCGCCCCAGCACCAGCACCGCGGCCAAAAGCAAAAGGCTCAGAAGGTAAAGCCAAAACGCCAGGCGGTAGAGGGTGGCCTTGTCCAAAAACTGCAGAGCGGTCGCGGCCATGATGCCAAACCCCAACCAGAGGCCCTGGCGAAGCACGTAGGCTAAGCTGGGTGCCGCACTTCCCAGCACGAAAAGCCCAAAAACGGAAAGCACGAATGCCAGGGTCCAAAGCCCCCAGTCGTAATCGGCGCGAGCACGGGTCAGGGTCACGGCTTGACCGGGATCTCGGCGATCAAAACCATGTGCTCGCCGCGCTCCTCGACCCGGACCTCCATTCCCTGCTCATCCGCGGGGAAATAGCGTTTTAACACCTCGAGGAGCTCGGCCTTGAGACCCTCCATCTTCCCAGGCGGAAGCTTGGCGCGGTCGTAGGCCAGCACCAGCTTGAGCCGCTCGCGGGCCTTTTCCTTGCTTTTCTTACGCCACCAGAAGAGGCCCATCTAATCACCCCCGAAGATGCGTCGGATCGCCGACCAGAAACCCTTCCGGTCCTCGAGGCTGGGGAAGGGCACCGCCTCGCCCTTCAATCGGCGCGCGGTCTCGAAAAGCGCCCGGCCGGCGGCCGACCCCGACCGCAACACCAGGGGCTCGCCAACGTTGGTCGAGACCAGCACCTGGTCGTCCTCGGGCACAATCCCGATCGGCTTAAGCCCGAGAATCTCGATCACATCCTCCACCGCCAGCATGTCCCCTCGGCGCACCATCTCGGGCCGCAGGCGGTTGATGACCAGGTAGTTTTCCCGAATACCCATCGCTTCCAGCATGCCGATAATGCGGTCGGCATCGCGAACGCTGGAAACCTCGGGGTTCACCACCACGAGCGCGCCCTCGGCGGGGGCGGCGGCGGTCTTGAAGCCCCGCTCAATGCCGGCGGGGGAATCGATCAGCACCCGGTCGAACCCCTCTTCCTCCAGCAATTGGGCCACGATCGCGCGGAAGCGATCGGCGTCCAGCGCTTCCTTATCCCGGGTCTGGGAGGCCGGTAGCAGGTAGAGCCCCTCGACCCTCTTATCCCGGACCAGGGCCTTCCTGAGCTCGGTTCGCCCCTCGATCACGTCGATCAGGTCGAAGACCACCCGGGATTCCAGGCCCATCACCACGTCGAGGTTGCGGAGGCCGACGTCCACATCGACCACCGCCACCTTCTCGCCCAACCTGGCCAAAGCGGTGCCCACGTTGGCGGTGGTGGTGGTCTTACCCACCCCTCCCTTGCCCGAGGTCACCACGATCGTCTTTGCCTTCACCGGTGAAACCCCCTGCCGAATACGATACAACGAGGCCAACCGGGACGCCCGTCGTGTAACCAAGGCCTAGACTGGGGCTATGCCTGATGCCATCGAAGAACTCCGCCGGCGCGAAGAGAAGGTCCTGTCCACCAGCTACACCCGCCCATACCCCTTCGTGCCCCGGCGAGGCGAGGGGGTTTGGCTGGAGGACGTGGAAGGGCGGCGCTACCTCGACTTTATGGGGGGCATCGCGGTAAACACCACCGGCTACGCCCACCCCAGGGTGCTGGCCGCCGCCCGGGCCCAGATGGAGCGGTTTGTGCACGTGTGCTTTTCCGACTTCACCCACGAGCCCCTGGTCTCGCTGGCGGAACGGCTGGTGGAAAAACTCGGCGGTGGCTACCGGGTATACTTCGGCAACTCCGGAACCGAAGCGGTCGAGGCCGCGATCAAGCTGGTCCGCTACCATACCCGGCGACCCTACCTGCTGGCCTTCACCGGAGCGTTCCACGGCCGCACCATGGGGAGCCTCTCCCTCACGGCTTCGAACGCCCGTTACCGGAACGGTTTCGGACCGTTTTTGTCGGGGGTGGTCCACGTGCCCTTCCCAAGCCCTAGCCATCCGCCCTTCGGGGTGCCCCCGGAACGGGCCGGGGAAGCGGTACTGGGGCACCTGGAGCAACTTTTTAAAACTGCGCTGCCTCCAGAGGAGGTGGCCGCTTTCTTCGTGGAGCCGATTCAGGGGGAAGGGGGGTACCTGCTTCCCGCCCCCGGGTTCTTCGCCGAGCTAAAAAAACGGCTGGAGCGCCACGGCATCCTTCTGGTAGCCGACGAGATTCAGACCGGCGCCGGACGGACCGGCACCTTCCTGGCCATGGAACAAGAAGGGGTAAAACCCGACCTGGTGACCTTGGCCAAAGGGCTGGCCTCGGGTTTCCCCATCAGCGCGCTTTTGTTCCTCGAGGAGCTCTCCTCCTGGCCTCCGGGGGCCCACGGAACCACTTTCGGCGGCAACCCGGTAGCGGCGGCGGCGGCCCACGCCACCCTGGACCTTCTGGAGGAAGGGCTGATGGAAAACGCCCGCCGGGTGGGTGAACTCCTGCTAAACGAGCTCACCACCCGCCTCACCCCCCTGGCCCCGGTTCGGGAGGTGCGGGGTCGCGGGCTGATGCTGGCGGTCGAGTTTGCCTCCCCCGAGCTCCGCGACCGGGCGGTGCGAGCCGCCTTCGAGGCCGGTTTGCTTACCCTCCCCGCGGGCCCCGCCGCCCTCCGAATCGCCCCCCCGCTCATCCTTGGCCGGGAGGAGGCCTTGAAGGGGGCGGCCATCCTAGAGGAGGTCATCGCAGGCCTAAGCTAGACTAAAACCGGGTATGGTGCGCGTCCTTGGGATCAACGGCTCAACCCGCACCAATGGGCGAACGGCCTGGCTGCTGGAGGCGGTCCTCGAGGCCGCCCGCGAAGCCGGGGCCCGGACCGAGCGGGTGGACTTGGTCCGTTTGCAGCTCCCTTACTGCGCCGCCAACTACTCCGAGGACCCCCCCGCCTGTGGCCCCGAAACCTGCGTCCGGGGCCCGTTTGACGATTGGGGGCGGTTGGCCCAGAAGATACTCGAGGCCGACGCCCTGGTCTTCGCCACTCCGGTCTACTGGTTCGCCCCCTCGGCCCGGATGAAAACGCTGCTCGAGCGGATGACCTCGCTGGAAAACAAAGGCCTTCTACTTGCCGGCAAACCGATGGCGCTAGCCGCCGCCGCCGAGGAAGACGGCGCCGCTCAGGCGCTGGCCCAACTGGCGGTCACCCTAGGGTTTATGGGGCTCGCCCTGGCACCGGCAGGGCTGGTTTACACCCACGCCCGGCAAAACGACACCGCGGAGGCCCTTTCCGATGCCCGCCGGGCGGGACGAAACCTGGTCGAGGCCGCCCGCCGGCTCAGGGGCTACGACTGGGGGGCGGAACCTCGCGAAAACCCGGCGGAATGGAAAGCGGACGCAGGTTGAACACCAACCGCCCGTCCTCTCCCCGGGCCAGCGGGGGCCACCAAACGAAATTAGCCGTGCCGGCAATCTGTTCCCCGCGCAAGGGGCCGAAGATCCGGGAGTCCTCGGAACCCCCAAGGGTGCGGTTGTCCCCCAGGACAAAGTAGTAGTCCTTGGCCAGGCGAAGGTTCGCCACGTAGGTCACCGGCAGGTCCTGGCTTGCCGCCACCACCTCCGGTGGCGGTGGCTCCAGCATTCGAAGCACGGTTTTTAGGTAATCGGGCACCCGATCCACCGGTACGAAGCTGCCGAAGACCGCCAGCTCGATCACCTTGCCCCGGTAGACCCGCACCACCGGGAAGGAGTCGGGGTAGGGAGTGATCTTGGAAGTGATGTGTGTCTCCGGCACCGGGAAGTCATTGACAAAGAGCTGACCGCGCTCCACCCGTACCCGATCGCCGGGGAGAGCCACGATGCGCTTAATGAAATAAGGCCGAAATTTAAAGCCAAGAACCGGAAACGGCGCCACCGAGTTGGGCGCACCAGGAGGCGGCTTGATAATCGCGATCTCTCCGCGGTGCCACTGGTCGAGGCCTAGCCGCACCAACCACATCCGGTACTTGGGAACGAGCACCCGCTCGCCGCTTTTTAGCGTGGGGTACATGCTCATCCCCACCACCTGCACGGTGGTAAAAAAATAGGTGGTTACGATCAAGGCCACCAGAAGGGCTTCGCCAACCTGGCGGAACCACTCCTTCCATAGGTAACGCAGGAAGTCGCGCATCACCCCGCCAGTTTACGGCCCCCGGGGAACGTATAGTGAGAGCCGTGGCCATCGTGGGGGCGGTGATCGAGGGGCGCTACCGGGTGATTCGCCCGATCGCTCGAGGAGCGGTTTCCACCGTATACCTCGCCTTCGACCGTTACGGTACCCCCTACGCGCTCAAGGTTTTCCCCGCGGGGTACACCGCCCGGGCTGAGCGGGAATGGCGGATCGGGCAGCGGCTTACCCACCCCAACGTCAACCCGGTCCTCGCACGCCTGGACGTGGAG
The DNA here is from genome assembly GCA_015488545.1 of Thermaceae bacterium. Taxonomy (GTDB): domain Bacteria; phylum Deinococcota; class Deinococci; order Deinococcales; family Marinithermaceae; genus WFXV01. The sequence goes on from WFNN01000031.1 coordinate 14,253, forward strand.
GGGAGGCCGGCGGTCCTTCTCGCCTACGCCCCCGGCGATCGCCTCTCCGACTGGCGCGAGGCCCATCCGGAAGCCGACTTCTTACCGGTCTTTCGCCAGCTCCTTTCGGCGCTTGCCCACCTCCACCAAAGGGGGGTGGTCCACCGGGATGTTAAACCTGAAAACCTTATCGTCGCCCAAAGCGGGGCCGCGCGACTCATTGACTTCGACCTCTCGGGACCGGTGGAGGAGCGGCTGCCCCGGTTACGGCTAGGAACCCTAGGGTACCTTTCCCCGGAGGAGGCCGGGGGCGGCGCCCCCACCCCTGCTTCCGACGTCTACGCTGCCGGGGTCGTACTTTTCTGGGGACTCTTCGGCGAGCTGCCCTTCGTCGGTTCCCCGGCCGAGGTGGTACAGGCCCACCGCGAGCGCATGCCCGAACCCCCGCCGGGGGCCCGCACCGACCCGGCGCTTTGGCACTACCTTACCCGCATCCTGGCCAAGGCCCCGACCGAGCGTTTCCGGGACGCCGGCGAGGCCCTGGCCGCTCTCCCCAATAAGGCCGGTTCCGGGGGCGAGCCCCCGGAACCACAAGAGGTTTGACTTGCTTAGCCTCGCTGCTCGATGGGAACGTAGGGTCGGTCGAGCTCGCCCGAGTACTTGGCCCGCGGGCGGATCAGGCGATTGTCCTTCTCGGTGTACTCCAGCACGTGCCCGACCCAACCGGCGATCCGCGCCACCGCGAAGACCGGGGTGAAGAACTCGGAGGGGATGCCGAGGTCGGAGTAAACCACGCCGGAGTAGAAATCGACGTTGGGGTAGATGCCCTTGGGGGCTAGGTGCTTCTCGGCCTCCTTCTCGATCGCAACAAGGATCTCGTACTCCCGGGTACGCCCGTGGGCCTTGGCCACCTCTTCGGCGTAACGTTTCAGGATCCGGGCGCGAGGGTCGTAGGCTTTGTACACCCGGTGGCCCATACCCATAATGCGCTCCTTTTTCTGCAGCTTCTCCTGGAACCACTGGGGGACCTGGGAGGCGTCGCCGATCCCCTGGATCATCTTCAGCACCTGCTCGTTGGCGCCGCCGTGGCGCGGTCCCTTAAGGGCCCCGATAGCGCCCACGATCGAGGAATAGAGGTCGCTGGCGGTGGCGTGGATGACCAGGGCGGTGAAGGTCGAGGCGTTCATCCCGTGATCCGCGTGCAGGATGAGGGCCACGTCGAGGAGCTTCTCCTGCTCCTTGGAAGGGGCCTCCCCGTTTAGCATGTAGTAAAAGTTGGCGGCGTGCGAAAGGTCGTTTCGCGGCTCCAGGGGAAGCTTGCCCTCGCGCAGCCGCTTGAGCGCGGCCACTACGGTCGGGAACTTGGCGATAAGGGAGATGCCAATCTCCTGCAAGTTTTCTAGACTGGCATCTTCCTCCTTGGGGTCGAAGAGCCCAAGCTCGCTGATGGCGGTGCGGAGAGCGGCCATGGGGTGGGCGGCCTTGGGGTAAGCCGCGAAGGAGGCCACCTTCTCCACCGCCAATGCCCGCTTTTCTTTCAGCTTTTGGTCAAAGGCCGCAAGCTCCGCCTTGGTGGGGAGCTTGCGGTAGAGGAGCAGATAGGCGACCTCCTCGTACGAGGACTTCTCGGCCAACTCCTCAATGGGGATACCAAGATAGTAGAGCTTTCCCTCTGCGCCGTTGATAAACGAGAGCTCGCTCTCGGTAAAGACGACGCCTTCTAGACCTCGTTTAATCTCCACTTCGCTCATGCCCGTACCTCCTTCCTTTACTCCGTCCAAGATTTTACGTCCGCGCTCCCCTGGCAAACGTCCTCGTAACTTACTTCACGAAGGCTACGGATGCGGGGGTTGTCGCCACAAACCGGGCAGCTGGGGTCGCGGGGGAAAGCCAGCGTGCGGAAACCGGCCTCGAGGGCATCGTAGAGCAGAAGCTTCCCCGAGAGCACCTCACCGATCCCCAGGAGCACCTTGAGCGCCTCGGTGGCCATCAGCGCTCCCACCGTCCCCGGCAGAACCCCGAACACCCCGGCCTCGCTGCAGGCTGGCTGGCGGGGCGGGGGCTGCCTAAAGAGGCAGCGGTAGCAGGGCCCCCCTCGGTAGTGAAAGACCGAAAGCTGCCCTTCGAAACGGTATATCGCCCCTTGCACCAAGGGCTTATCGAACAGCACGGCGGCGTCGTTGGCCAGATAGCGGGTCGGGAAGTTGTCGGAAGCATCGACCAAAAGATCGTATTCGGGCACGATACGTTCGGCCAGCTCGGGGGTGAAGCGTTCCGGGTAGGCCCGTACATCGATGTGCGGGTTCAGGGCCAGAAGGCGCTCGCGGGCGACCTCGGCTTTGCTGCGACCGACGTCGGCCTCGGTAAAGAGGATCTGGCGGTTCAAGTTGGAGGGCTCGACCGCGTCCGACTCGACCAACCCGATCCGCCCTACCCCGGCCGCGGCCAGGTAGAAGAGCACCGGACTTCCCAAGCCGCCGGCGCCGATCACCAGTACCCGGCTCGCCTTGAGTTTGCGCTGACCCGCCTCGCCCACCCCAGGCAGCACGAAATGCCTGGCGTAGCGGGCGATCTCTTCCCGCGTCCATGCCTCGCTCATGGCGTCACCTCGATCGGGATCTCCCTTCCCTCCGGGAGCAGGTAGGCCCGGGCTCGCCCCTCGGCCAAACCGAAGATCACGTACGGCACCCGCCAGTAGGCTTCCCGCCGGTCAGTAGCGCTGGGGCGGGCGAGCCCCGCGGGGTGGGAGTGAAAGAGGGCCACCACTAAAAGGCCCCGTTCATCCGCCCGGCGCAAGGCGGCAAGCAACGCCCCGGGATCGGCCCGGTACCCCACCTCCGGAGAAGAATGCACGTTGGGCAGGGGCCAGGCCTCCTCCCCGCATCCGTCGCGCCCCACGAAGAGACCCACCCCCTCCGCTGGGGCCACCGCGCGGAGATGCTGCCACGCCGCCTCCCAAGCTGGCCGCTTGAGACAAAGGACCCGGTCCTCCACCAGGTATACTCTACGCAAAAGGAGGGCGACAACATGATTCGCACGGTTGCGCTCGTCGGACACAGCCAAAGCGGAAAGACCACCCTCGGCGAAGCCCTGCTTTACGCAACCGGCGGCAAGGACCGCATGGGCACCGTGGAGGAGGGCACCACCGCCTCGGACTACACCCCGGAGGAAAAGGCCCACCACTTCTCGATCCGAACCGCAGTACTTCCGCTCGACTACAAGGAACACAAGATCTTCGTTCTCGATACCCCGGGCTACGCCGACTTCGTGACCGCCATCCGGGGTGCGCTCACCGCCGCCGACGGGGCGGTGGTCACGGTTAGCGCCCCCGACGGGGTTCAAATCGGAACCGAACGGGCCTGGACGGTGGCCGAACGGCTCCAGCTTCCCCGCATGGTGGTGGTAACCAAACTCGACAAGGGCGGGGACTTCTTCCAACTCCTCGAGGACCTCCGCCAAACCCTCGGCCACATCCTCCCGGTCCACCTTCCCTGGTACGAAGGCGGTCAGTGGATCGGGCTACTGGACGTCTTGCATAACCGCGCCTACCGCTACCGCGAGGACGGTTCTTACGAAACCGCACCCCTACCCGAAAGCGAACGGGAAACGGTGGAAAGGTTCCAGCAGGAAGTACTGGAGTCGATCGTCGAAACCGACGAGAGCCTGCTGGAGCGCTACCTCGAGGGCGGCGAGGTGCCCGAAGGCGCGCTGGCCACCGCCTTTCACGAGGCGGTGCGTAAGGCCCAGCTCTACCCGGTGGCCATTGCCTCGGGGAAAACCCTTATCGGGGTGCTCCCCCTGCTGGAGCTCATCCTCGAGGCCATCCCCTCCCCCACCGAGCGGTTCGGCGAAGGGCCGCCCTTGGCCAAAGTCTTCAAGGTGCAGGTGGAGCCCTTCGTTGGCCAGGTCGCCTACGTGCGGCTTTATCGCGGCGAACTAAAGCCGGGCGATACCCTGGAAAGCGAGAACGGACCGGTGCGCCTGCCCCACCTTTACGTACCCAAGGGCGGCGAAATGATCGAGGTCGACCGCGCCGAGGGAGGGTACATCCTGGCCATCCCCAAGGCCGAAAACCTCCACCGCGGTATGGCCCTGTGGAAGGAAAAGAAGGAGCCGGTCCCCACCACCAGCCCCCCCGAACCCACCACCTTCGTGGCCCTGGTTCCGGCGGAAAAGACCGACGAAGCCAAGCTCGGCGAAGCGCTAAGGAAGCTGGTCGAGGAAGACCCCAGCCTGCGCTTCACCTACGACGAGGAGACCGGCGAAATGCAGCTTTGGGGCATGGGGGACATGCACCTGGAGTGGGCCAAGGAACGCCTGGCCGATTACGGGGTCCAGGTCGAACTCCGTCGGCCCCGCATCCCCTACCGCGAGACCATTCGGAAGCGGGCCGAGGCCCAGGGCAAGTACAAGAAGCAGACCGGGGGCCGGGGCCAGTACGGCGACGTTTGGCTGCGGCTGGAACCCAGCGAGGAGTACGCCTTCGTCTGGGAAATCAAGGGCGGGGTGATCCCCACCAAGTACAAGGAGGCGGTGGAAAAGGGTATCAAGGACGCCGCCAAGTCCGGGGTCTTGGCCGGCTACCCGGTGATGGGGTTTAAGGCCACCGTCTTCGACGGAAGCCATCACGAGGTCGACTCCTCGGACCTGGCCTTCCAGGTAGCGGCCTCGATGGCCTTCAAGAACACCATGGAAAAGGCCGCGCCCTACCTGCTGGAACCGATCTACCGGCTTAAGGTTTTCGTCCCCCAAGAAAAGGTGGGCGACGTAATCTCCGACCTCCAGGGGAGGCGGGGCCGTATCCTGGGCATGGATTCCGAGGGGGCCCTGGCGGTGGTGCAAGCCGAGGCCCCGCTAGCCGAAATCCTGGAGTACAGCCGGGCGCTCCGGAGCCTGACCGGCGGCCAAGGGGCCTACAGCCTGGAGTTCTCGCACTACGCCGAGGTCCCACCGCAGATCGCCGAGAAGGTGGTCGCCGAACGGCGGGCGGAAGGTTAGATGACCGAAACACTGGCCCGGCTCCGGGACCAGCTCGGCCGGGTGCTCTTCGGCCAGGAGCCGGTGATCGAAGGGCTTTTGGCCACCGCGGTGGCGGGGGGACACGCGCTCTTTTGGGGTCTTCCCGGGCTTGGGAAAACCCTGCTTGCCACTGCCTTCGCCAAGGCTTCTGGGCTTTCGTTTGCCCGCATCCAATTCACCCCGGATCTCCTGCCCGCCGACATTACCGGCACCGAGATCCTGAAAGAAGGCCGGTTCGTCTTTGAACCCGGGCCAATCTTCGCTCAGGTGGTGCTGGCCGACGAGATCAACCGGGCACCCCCTAAGACCCAAAGCGCCCTCCTGGAGGCCATGCAGGAGGGCGCGGTGACCGCGGGCGGTGTCCGCCACCCCCTGCCCCAGCCGTTTTTGGTGCTAGCCACCGAGAACCCGGTGGAGATCGAAGGGACCTACCCCCTGCCCGAGGCCCAGCTCGACCGCTTTACCGCCCGCATCGCGGTGCGACCACCGGACCGCTCGGTCTGGCTACACATCCTCACCGAGGAGCCGGAGGAACCCGAGGTGGTCGCCGATCCCGGCACTTTCCTGACCGCGCGAAGGGCCTCTCAAAACCTTCCGCTACCGGAGCCCGGGTTGGAAGCGCTGGTTCACACCGCCTTCCTGGCCGAGGAAGACCCCCGGCTTCGGTTCGGGCTCTCGCCACGGGGGGTCAAGGCCTGGCGCGACCTGGCCCGGGCGCTGGCCTTCCTGCGCGGCCGCCCCCACGTGGACTGGGCAGACCTGAGGGACGCCGCCCAGCTAGCCCTGCCCCACCGGCTCTTCCTTACCGAGGAGGCCGAATTTGAGGGAATCGAACCCGAATCGGTGCTGGAGGAGCTGCTGGCAAAAACCATGCCCAAAGCATGAAAGCGAGCCGGTTTCTGATTCGCCCGCCCCGGCCTCGGACCGGGAGCGGGCCCCATAGCCTCGCCCGCCCCGGGCAGGGGGAGGACTTCTTCGACCACCGGCCCTACGTTCCCGGCGACGACCTCCGCCGGCTGGACTGGAAGGCCCTGGCCCGCACCGGCAGGCCCTACGTGCGGCGTTTCGAGACCCCAGGGGCGGGCCGTTTCTGGCTCTGGATCGACGGTTCGCCCAGCATGCAGCTTTTCGGCAAGGCCGCCTACGCCGAGCGGGTCGCCCGGGTGCTGGTCGCGGCCGGGCAGGGTGAGCGCCTCCGGATCCTCACCCCGAAGGGAACCGCCCGACCTGGAAAGGCTATGCCCACCGACGCGCGGGGGCTTTTAGCCGCCCGGCCCCGAGCCCGCGGAACCCCCATTCTCATCACCGACGGGCTGGAGGAAGGGGACCTTGCCGGCTACTTGCGCCGGCTGCCACCCTTCCATCTCATCCTGGTGCTGGCCCCCGAAGAACTCGAACCCCCGGAAGGGGCGTTCCTGCTCGAGGACGTGGAGACCGGCGAGACCCTACCGGTGGACGCCACCGCCCGGAACGCCTACCAAAGGGCGCTCAGGTCCCACCTCGAGGCCCTCGCCCAACTCGCCCGCACCCGCGGGGGCTTTGCCCTTTTAAAAGTCGGCGAGCCAATCCTCGCGGGCCTCTACCGGCAGGGGATCCTCGCACTCCGCTAGCCGGTGCGGGCCTCCCCTTCGGGGGTCAGGTAAAAGGGTTGGGCGTCGGTGGAAACCAAGGTCTCGGCCTCGATCCAGGCTTTGAGGTCTTTCGGAAGCACGAACATCGCCTCGATAAAGGGAGCGTCGAGGTGCCGGAGTTCCAGGTTGCGCTCCAGTATCCGGGCCTCCAACACCCCGGGCGAGTAGCTGGCCGGGTCCGCCCCCTCGGCCGCCATCAGGAAGCCGTAGGTGAGAAAAAAGCTCGGCACCCAGTCGCGGTAGCTGCGCACGTAGGGGAAGACTTCACGGAGGGTGCGGTGGAGGACGGTGTGGACCTGGTAACGGTCGAGCAAGAGCATGCCGGCCTGGGTCACCGCCACCCCGCCTGGGGCCAGCCGGGACCTGAGCAGCTCGTAGAACTCGCGGGTGTAGAGGAGCTTGGCCGGGTTATCTGCCCCCACCGGATCGGTAAGGTCAAGGATAACCACGTCGAATAGCTCGGCGTGCTCCGAAAGCCAAGCGCGAGCGTCGGCGAAGGCAAGTTCAACCCGGGGGTCGTCGAAGGCCCCTTGGTGCCACTCGGGCATGAAACGCCTCGCCACCTCCACCAACTCACGGTCGATATCCACCATCACCGCCCGCCGGACGGTGGGGTGCTTGAGTACCTCCCGGAGGGTGGCGCCCTCGCCGCCCCCGATCACCAGCACCTGCTCCGGGGCGGGGTGGGCCAGCATCGCCGGGTGAACCAGCGCCTCGTGATAGATGTACTCGTCGCGCTCGGCCGACTGCACCTCGGCGTCCAGCATCAGCACCTTGCCAAAACCCCGGGTTTCGAAAAGGAGGTAGCGCTGGTAGGGGGTCTCCCCCTGGGCCAAGACCCGCCCGGCCCGCCGCACCAGCGATTCGTCGGGGGTTATGTGCTCGTAGAAAAAAAGCCCGTAGTCCATGCTTTCACCCTACCCCTCCCGACGGTGGCAGAAGGCGTTCTCCCGGCGGGCCCCGAAGGCGTCGGCCAGCCGCTCCATCACCGCCTGAGCGTCCGCCGGCCGGTAGAAGTAAAGGTCGAGGGTGGCGGAGGCGTCGTCCTCCGGCCAGGTGTGAATCATCACCGCCGCCACCGGCGAAAGCGCCGCAGCCGAAAGCCCCTGGGGACTGAACTTATAAACCACGCTCTTGATGCTCGCCTCGTCAGCTCCCAGCGAGCGCACCGCCTCGCGCAACGCCCGTTCTACCCACGCGGGGTCCTCCAGCCTGGCCAAGTCGCAGCCGTAGATCTCCCCTACCCAGCGTCCGCCCGAAACCTGCGTCACGAAACCCCATGCTAGCACGCAGGGTAAGCTCGGGGCATGAAGGTCCTGGTGCTGAACGCCGGCTCCTCCAGCCTGAAGTTTGCCCTCACCGACACCCAGGCACGCCGCCACCTGGTGCGGGGGCGGGTGGAACGGGTCGGCGAAGCGAACAGCCTTCTGGTGATCGAGGGCCGAGCGCTGGCGGTAAAGGCCCAAGACCACCACCAAGCGCTGACCGCCGCTCTTTCGCACGCCGACCTGACCGGGGCCGAGGCGGTCGGCCACCGGGTGGTCCACGGTGGCGATATTCGCGAAAGCCGCCGCATGGACCCCGAGCTGATCGCCACCATCGAACGCCTCGTCCCCCTGGCCCCGCTCCACAACCCGGCCAACCTCGAGGGGATCCGCGCGGCCCAAAAGCTCTTTCCCCAGCTACCTCAGGTGGCGGTTTTCGACACCGCCTTCCACCAAACCCTGCCCGCGGTCGCCCGGAGCTACGCAATCCCCGCCGAGCTCACCCGGGCCGGCTACCGCCGCTACGGTTTTCACGGCATCTCCCACGCCTACGTGAGCGCCCGCGCGGCCGAGGTCCTGGGCCGCCCGCTCGCGGATCTACGCATGGTGACCCTGCACCTGGGAAACGGAGCCAGCGCCGCGGCCATACGGGGGGGCAAGAGCGTCGACACCTCCATGGGCTACACCCCGCTGGAAGGACTGGTGATGGGGACCCGCCCCGGGGACCTCGACCCCGGGCTAGTGCTGGCGCTGGTGCGGGAACGGGGCCTGGCAGAGACCGAGCGAATCCTCAACCACGCCTCCGGACTCCTCGGCCTTTCGGGCCGTTCCCACGATCTGCGGGATCTCCACGCCGCCCACCAGGCCGGCGACCCCTCCGCCACCCTTGCTCTCGAAACCTACGTCTACCGCATCGCCAAGTACGTGGGGGCCTACGCCGCCGTCCTCGGGGGTATCGACGCCCTGGTCTTCACCGGCGGGGTGGGAGAAAACGACGCCTGGGTTCGGGCCCGGGTGGTCGAGCGCCTGGGCTTTCTAGGGTTCGACCTCGACCCCGGGCGAAACGCCCACCACGAAACGGTTATCAGCCCGCCGGACCGCACCCCTGCGGTGTTGGTGGTGCCCACCGATGAGGAACTCGAGATCGCCCTGGAAACCGAGCGAGTGCTCAGGTCCCAGGGGCAATGACCAGCTGGAAGGCGAGCATCCCCACGATGGCCAGGGTGACCACGCTGGCCACGGTTTCGCTGGGGGTGTCCTCGAGGGCATCGGTGAGAATCTCGGAGAAGACCAGCCAGATCATCGCACCCGCCGCGAAGCCAAAGCCGAAGGGAAGGAAGGGCTTGAACGCCTCCACGAACCAGTAGGCGGGGACCGCCATCAACGGTTGGGGCAGGCTGGAGAACACGCTCCACAACGCGGCTTTCCACCAGGCTACCCCCCGGGGAACCAAGACCGAGCTGATGGCCAGGCCTTCGGGGATGTTGTGCACCGCGATGGCGATGGTGGTCACCAGGCCCAGGGTGCTCTCCAGTTTGCCAAAGGAGACCCCGATGCCCACGCCTTCGGCGATGGAGTGCACCGTCATCACCACCACGATGAGGAGCATCTGGCGCCAGTCCGTTTGGTTGGTGAACTGCCCGCCTCCGGGCACCAGGGCGCTGTACCGGGCCAGCAGGCGGTCTACCGCCGCGACCAGGACCATGCCCAACACCACGCCCACCAGGCTCAGGGCGATGTGGCTTTGCAGACCGGCGTAGAGCAGGGAGAAGCTGGCGGCCAGCATGATGCCGCTGGCCAGGGCTCCGGCCACGCCCAGCCAGTGAGCCGCAATCTCCCGGGTGAAGAAGAAGGGCAGCGCTCCCACTCCAGTGGCCACCGCGGTCACCAGGGCCGCCAGAAAAACCCACACGACATACGAGCTGTCCATTGAGACCCTCCCATTCCATGCGAACCCAAAGCCGGTCCATGCTTCCGCCGGTTTCACACCCGGGCGGAGGGACACCTCCTGCGCGTTCATGGCGGCGGACGGTCCACCATCTTGGGTGGGAGGAGAAAAGCCATGGCGTTGCCTCGTTCATCGTTGGTGTAACCTCGGGTCCAGCGCGTCCCGAAGGGCGTCCCCCAGCAGGTTGAAGGCCAGGACCGTAATCATGATGGCCAGGCCGGGGAAGAAGACCAGATGGGGCGCGGTGAAGACCTGGTTGCGCTCCTCGCCCAGCATGGAGCCCCACTCGGCCAGGGGAGGCTGGGCGCCCAGTCCGAGGAAGGAGAGCGCGGCCGCGTCCAGAATGGCGGTGGCGATGCCCAGGGTGGCCTGGACGATGAGGGGCGGCAGCGCGTTGGGCAGGATGTGTTTCGTCAGGATGAGGAGGTGGCTCGCGCCCAGGGCCCGGGCCGCCTGGACGTATTCCCGCTCTTTGATGGACAGCACGCTGGCCCGCACCACGCGCGCATACACGGGCGTGGACACGATGGCGATGGCCAGCAGGGCGTTCTGCAACCCCCGCCCCAGGAAGGTCACAATGGCGATGGCGAGCAAGAGGGAGGGGAAGGCCAGGAGCACGTCCATGAAGCGCATGATGAGGTTGTCCACCCATCCGCCCACATAGCCCGCCACCGCGCCCAGGATGGTTCCCGCGACGATGGCCACGCTCACCGTGGTGAAGCCGATGAACAGGGAGACCCGGGTACCGTAGATGACCCGGCTGAACACGTCCCGGAAGTTGCCGTCAATGCCCATGATGTGTTGGGGCTGGTCCGGCGGGCAGCCCAGGAGGTGGATGCAGGGTTTTTGACGGCGTTGAATCCCCGGCTCCACGTCAATGAGCACCGCGTTGGGGTCGTAAGGCGCCAGCACGGGCGCGAAGATGGCCACGAAAATCAAGAACAGGATGATGCCGCCCCCGACCAGCCCGGACCTATGACGGAGCAGGCGACGCAGGGCCAGTTGCCAGGGGCTGGTGGCCCGAATGCGGGTTGCGGTTGCCTCGGCTGTGGTTGTGGTCATGGCTCACTCCAGTCGGATGCGAGGGTCGATGAAGACGTAGAGGATGTCCACGGAAAGGTTGGCGAAGACGTAAATCAAGGCGATGACCACGGTGAAGCCCTGAACCACGGGATAATCGCGCGCGGTGATGGCTTCGTACAACATGCTGCCCACGCCGGCGAAGCTGAAGATGGTCTCCGTGAGCACCGCGCCTGAGAACAGCAGACCGACCTGGAGC
>WFNN01000032.1 GCA_015488545.1 Thermaceae bacterium
CCGAGCTCCCCGCGCCGAGGCCGAACATGAGCCTAGGTTTGATCGTCCCCGGCACCGAGCCCGACGCCTTCCCCATCTCGACGAAGGAAGAGCAACTCGGGGCCTATGCGGGATGGGTCTACGCCGCCGCTTCACTGCTGGCTGGCGACGTGCGCGCGGCCGAGTGGACGCTCTGGCGGCGCACGGGCAAGGACCGCAAGGACTGGCAGGAGGCGAGCGACCTCCCGGCCCTGCGCGTCCTCGAGCGGCCCTCGCAGGCCATGACCTGGGGGGATCTGCTCGAGGTCACCCAGCTCCAGCTCGACCTTGCTGGTGAGGCGTTCTGGCACCTGGTCACCGATCCTCGCGGCAAGGTGGTGGGCATCCAGGCATTAGCCCCCCACTGGATAACCGAGCCCGTCGTCGAGGACGGTCGGCTCCGGGCCTGGCGCGTGCAGGTGCCCGGGTGGGGCGAGATCCGCGAGGTGCCGGCGGCCGACATCGTCTGGCTGCGCTACCCGCACCCCCTCGACCCCTGGCGGGGGGCTTCGCCCGTCGAGGCGTTCGCCGCCACTTACCATTTCGACCTTTACCTCCGGGCCTACGGCGCCACGCTGATGCGCAACGACGCCGGGGTTCCGGCCGGCCTCTTGAGTGTGGACCACGAGCTCACCCAGGAGGAGGCCGACATCCTGCGCGAGCGCTGGATGGACCGCTACTACCGGCGGCGCGACGGGGTCGCGGTGCTCGGCAAGGGGGCGAAATACCAGCCCATCGCCATCCCGCTTGCGGACATCAAGTTCCTCGAGGTCGGTCGCTTCACCCGAGATCAGATCCTCGGAATCTACCGGGTGCCGGCCTCCAAGCTCGGTCTCGTCGAGGACGTGAACCGGGCCAACGCCGAGGCCAACGACCGGACCTACCGGGCGAATGCTCTCCGGCCCCGGCTCCGGCGCATCGAGGAGGCGCTGAACGTCTACGTGCTGCCCCGTCTGCTCGGGGCCGATGCCCGGCGCTACTACTTCGAGTTCGCCGACCCGGTGGAGGAGGATCCCGAGCTCGAGCTTCGCCGGCTCTCCATCGGCCTGCAAAAGGGCGCGGTGACGGTGAACGAGTACCGCGAGGCGGCCGGGCTGGACCCCTTGCCGGGCGGGGACAGGGTGCTCATGCCCGCGAATCTCACGCCCACCGAGCTGCGGGCCGACAGAAGCGGCAAGACCCAGAGCCGCGCCATCGAGGAAAAAGACCTCGAGCTCGCCGCCCTCCGCTTCCTCTCGAAGCAGGACCCCCTCGAGCGCGAGGCCAAGAGCCGCATCCGGGCGCTCTTCACGCGCGAGCAGAAGCTGGTGCTCGCCGCCTACAAGGCCCAGGCGCAGCAACGCGGCGTGGAGGCCAGGGCCTGGCAGGACGAGCCGCTGGATGAGACCCGCTCGGCCTGGGAGGAACTGCTCGTGGTGCTCTGGCTGAAGGCGCTCCGCGAGGGCTGGGGCCTCGCGGAGCTCGAGCTCGGGCTGGGCATCTCCTGGCAGGTCTACGAGCCCCTGGCCCGGGAGTACGCCGCCAGGCACGCGGCCATCAACGTCACCCTGATCCAGAACACCACCCGCGAGGAGATCCGCCGCGTGGTTGCCCAAGCCATCGAGGAAGGCTGGGGGGTAGACAAGACCGCCCGGGCCCTCGTCGAGCTCTACGACGGCTTCAAGGGGGCGCGGGCCGAGATGATCGCCCGCACCGAGACGGCTCAGGCGGTGAACCGCGGCAAGTGGGAGCATGCCCGCGAGGCCGCCCGCCGATACGGCATGGAGATCCGCCGCCGCTGGTCGGCGATCCTCGACGAGCGCGTCCGCCCCACGCACGCCGCCGCCCACGGGCAGACGGTCGGGCTGCACGAGCCCTACCAGGTGGGCGGCGTCTACCTGGCCCACCCGGGCGATCCCGGCGGCCCGGCGCGGGAGGTCATCAACTGCCGGTGCACGGAGGTGTTTGAGGTGGTGAGCGCAGATGAGTGATCGGTTGCAGGTTCGCGGCTCGGTGATCCGCGCGCCCGACAAGGGGCGCGTGGTTCGTTTCCGGGCCTCCACGCCCGCCGTGGATCGCCACGGCACGGTCGTGCGGCCCGATGGGATCCGCACCGACCAGTTCGAGAAGAACCCCATCTTCCTTTGGGGCCACGACGGCTACGGCGGGCTGATGAAGCCTGATCCCGAGTCTGTGATCGGCCGGGTGGTTGGCTGGGAGAAGGGCCCGGAGGCCTTCGACGTGGACGTGGAGTTCGCTCCCGCCGAGGCCAACCCCAAGGCGGAGATGGCCTTCCGACTGGTGAAGAGTGGCTTCCTGAACACCGTGTCCATCGGCTTCCTGCCCATCAAGTGGCACGAGGAGCGCGTACCCGGCGAAGCCGGGGCGGAGGAGGTCCGCACGGTCTATGACGAGGTGGAGCTCCTCGAGGTCAGCTTGGTCCCGGTCCCCTCGAATCCCGAGGCCGTGGCCTTGGTGCGGGACATCGCCGGGGCGCTCCTTCGGGGGGTCGTGCCCTCCGATGTGAGCGAGAAGAAGGCCCCTGAGGACACACCTTGGAAGAAGCCCCGGCTCGAGGACTTTACCAACAAGCCTTGGGACGAGCTCACCGCCGCCGAGAAGCGGCACATTGCCGGGCACTACGCCTGGGCCCCGAAGCTCCCCCCGGAGCGCTTTTCTGACCTCAAGCTGCCGCACCACCAGCCCTCTGACGGCGCCGTGGTCTGGAACGGCGTCCGGGCGGCGATGGCGGCCCTCCTGGGGGCTCGTGGCGGCGTGGACATCCCCGACGGGGACCGGCGCAAGGTCTACAACCACCTAGCCCGGCACTACCGGCAGTTCGAGAAGGACCCGCCGGAGTTCAAGGCCTACACCGAGGCCGAGCTCCGGCAGCTTTTCCCCGATCTGGCGCCCGACGCGGCGAGCGACGGCGCTCCTCCCTCGGATGAGGCAGACCCCGGAGCGCTCGAGCAGGCCCGCGAGGCGGTAAAGGCTTTAGGCGCAAAGGTGGCCGCGAAGATCGTGCGCGGCCGAATCGAAGCAGCACTCAAGGAGGAAAGCGAATGAACGAGATCGTGAAGGAGATGGAGCAGGTCATCGCCCCCGTGGTGGGGGAGATCAAGGAGATCCGGGCGAAGCTCGCCGAGCTCGAGCAGGCCGGCGCGAAGCCCGACGACGGCAAGGTTGCCGACCTCGAGGCCCGGCTGGTGGAGCTGGAGGAGAAGGCCCGCCTCCTCGAGGTCGGGGTGATGGGCAAGCCTAGTGAGAAGCGCGTCGATCTTGACGCCGCCTTCCTGGCGGTGGCGGCCCGGGCCATCCCCGAGGACACCGCGGTCAAGCGGGCGATCGACTCCAGCGTGATCGCCAGCGCAGGCAAGCTCAACCCCGAGCAAGCCGACGCCTTCATCGACTACGTGGTTAAGCAGCAGATCACCCTCTCGATGGCCAATGTCCGGCGCATGAGCGCGCCCCAGGCGCTCATCGAGGAGCTCGCCGTGGGCACGCGCAAGCTGCGGGCCGCCACCGAGGGCGGGGCCCCGAGCCTGGCCAACGCGGTGAGCGCCAAGAAGCGCACCCTCTCCACCGTGGAGGTCATCTGGGCGGAGGACATCACCCTGACCTTCCTCGAGGACAACATCGAGCGGCGCGGGGCTGATAACCACATCGCCCGCCTGCTTGCCACCCAGTTCGGCAACGACCTCGCCGACCTCGGCTGGAAGGGCGACACCTCCCTCGCTGCTACCATCACCGACGCCAACAGCGACGGCCTCGACGACACCACCGGCTTGACCCAGGCCGACCACGACTTCCTGCGCACCAATGACGGCTGGCTGCGCATCGCAGGCGCGGATGCGGACGCCCACGCCTACGACGCCACCGGCGCCGCAAAGGCCTCCGACATCTTCAAGGCCATGCTCGACCTGGTACCCGACAAGTACCTCGGGCTCGAGCTCGCCTTCTTCGTGCCCCCGGAGACCGCCATCGCTTACGCCAACGAGCTCGCCAACCGGGCGACCGGTCTCGGCGACACCGTGATGGTGCAGGGGGTGCCGGTCCTGCGCTACTTCGGCTACAAGGTGGTCCCCGACCCCTACCTCCGCAAAGAGGGCCTGCTGCCTCGCAAGGCGATCCTGACCCCGGTCTCCAACCTGGCCTTCGGCATCCAGCGCAACATCACCATCGACGCCCAGTGGCAGCCCCGGAAGCGGGTCGTCGAATACACCATCACCGCGCGCAACGACTACGAGTTCGCCAATGCCGACGCGGTGGTGCTCGCCAGCAACATCCCCAACCTCTAAGGAGGTAGCGCGTGAAGGTCAAGGCGCTTAAACACGTGGCATACGCCACTAAAGACGGGGTCGCCGAGCTCCGCCCCGGCCAGGTGGCCGACGTGCCGGATGCGGTGGTGGAACGCAACCCCGGCTGGTTCGAACCGGTAAAGGCCGAGAAGAAGAAGACCACCCAGCAGAAGGAGGCGGCTAAACAGTGAGCCTGGTGACCGTCGCGGAGCTGCGAGACTACCTGCGCGAGGAGGCCACCGATGCCGGCCTGCAGGCGGCGCTCGACGCCGCCGAGGCTGCGGTGGCGGCCTACCTCGGGACCTCGAGCCTGGCCGAGCGGGCGATCTCCGAGACCCACGTCATGCCCCGCGCCAAGACGCTGGTCGAGCTCCGCGACGGTCCCCTCACCGCCCTGACCTCGGCCACCCTTGACGGCGAGGCCCTGAGCGACCTGGAAACCACCTTCTGGGCCGTGGCCCGCCGGGATGGCTTCGGCGCGGGCGCCACCCTAGTGCTCAACTACACAGCGGGCTGGAACGCGGGCAACCTGCCGACCACGGTTCGTCAGGCCGTGATCATGGTCGCCGCCAGCATCTTCGCGCGACCGGATGCCGGCGTGGCCCGGCTGGGCTCGCCCGACGGCTACACCGCCTACCGGCGCAGCTATGTGAGCCCGGACGCCCGGCGCATGCTCGACCCCTACCGGAGGCCGTCGTGGACGTAGAGGTCCGTGGCGCGGAGGCGGTCATCCGCATGCTCGAGCGCGCGGCCAACGTGGACCCGAGGGCCCCGCTAGAGGAGATCGGCATCTACCTGCATCGCCGCGTCCTCGAAGGGTTCGAGCGCCAGCACGACCCCTGGGGCCGCCCCTGGGAGCCGCTGAGCCCGGAGACCGTGCGGCGTAAGGGGTCCAGCCGCATCCTCGAGGACACCGGCCGCCTGCGCCAGTCCATCGCCTGGCGGACGCTCGGGCGCGACGCCGTGGTGGTGGGCACCAACGTCGAGTACGCCCCCGTCCACCAGTTTGGCTCTGACGAGCGGCACATTCCGGCCCGCCCGTTCTTACCACTCGCTGAGGAAGGCGTGGACCTGCCTACGGGCTGGATGGCCGACGTGATCGAGATCCTGGAGCGCTACTATGGCTTCCCCGCCTGAGCAGATCGCCCACGCCCTGCTCGCCAAGGCGCTCGCCGTGAGCGCCACCGGCTCCGATGGCCGCACGATCGCCCCGAAGGGCGGGCGCACTGGCGAGGGCGGGCCGATCCCTGAGACCCCCTTCGTCGAGATCGGGGACGCGGGCTGGGAGCTAGAGTACGTGGGTAGCGCAAACGCCTACGACCGCGATGAGGCCAGGGCCCGCTACGCGGTGATCTTCTACCGCCAGTTCGCCAAGGAGACCGACCGTGAAAAAGAGGATCTGAGGGAGCTCTTCTGGGCCTTCCGCGCGGCGCTTCGGGCGGACTACACCCTCGGCGGGCTTGTGGACTACGCCCACGTAGGCCGGGCTCGGGTGGGCCTCACGCCGCGCGAGGGCAAGTGGTACTGGTTCTTGATCGCAGAAGTGGAGGCGGTGTTCCTTGCGAGTTAGATACACCCCAAAACCCGAAGCCAAAGCCTTCGCCCCGGGTCTCCGCCCGGGGCAGGTGCTCGAGGTGAGCAAAGAGGAAGGGAAGCGGCTCCTCGCCACCGGGGCCTTCGAGGCCGTGGAGGAGCCGAAGGGCAAGACCAAGAAAAAGGGAGGTAAGTGATGGCAGAGGCCGTAGGAGCCCTGGGCCACATCGGCCTGGGCAAGGAGTCCGCGTGGGGGACCGGCGTTCCCCCGTCGGTGTTCTACCCCGCCACCGAGGACATCAACCAGGAGCTCACCCGGCTCCGCATCGAGGAGCCGCACGCGAGCGTTTCCCCCCTGCCCTCGGAGGCCGGGCGGTTCACCATCCAGGGAGGCCTCCGCGCCATCCCCGGTTACACCGACGCCGTCGGCCACCTGCTGCTGGCCTTCTTCGGCCAGGTGAGCACCAGCGGGACGGCCGCCCCCTACACCCACGTCTTCGACGTGCTGAACGGGGCGGTGGCCGGCGACCACGCCCGGCCGCCCTACAGCGTGCAGGTGACGAAGGGCTCGAAGACCCGCCGCTTCGTGGGCGGCCAGCTGAACCAGCTCCGGCTCAACCAGCCCGCCGACGACTACCTGAAGCTGGACGCCGAGTTCATCTTCAAGGACTTCGCCGACGGGTTAACCGCCGCCACCCCGGCGATCCCCACCGACCCCGTGTTCGGCTTCCGCGACCTCGTGGTCAAGAAGGGCGGCGTGGCGCTGCCGGTGCGGGTCGAATCGGTGGAGATCACGCTCGGCAACAACCTCGAGGCCGTCAACGCCGTCGGTTCCGACCGCATCGCCGCCGTGGCGCAGGGGGCGGTGACCGGCGAAGCCCAGATCACCGTCGAGTTCGACGACGCGGCCATCTACAACGACTTCGTCGGCGACGTGGCCGGGGACTACGAGTTCGTCTGGACCAAGGGCAGCAAGAGCTTCAGCCTGCGGTTTTACCGCGGCGTGATCGCCTCCCACTCCGACCCGCTGCAGGCGGTCGGGCGGCTGACGGCGGTCTTCACCGTCTCCGCCGAGCACGACCCGACCAGCGGCAAGCACATCGAGGCCACGCTCGTCAACGACACCGCGAGCTACTAGGAGGGCGCATGGGAATCGCCGAAAAGCTCAAGGAGTACCAGGCCCAGCGGTTCGTCTTCCGCTTCCCCGACGGCGAGGAGCTCATTCTCCGGCCGGTGCGGGCGATCGAGATCATCCCCCGCTTGGGGGTGGCGCCGGACGCGGTGGGGCGGTTCCTCACCGCCGGTGAGGCTAGCGCCAAGACTTTGGACCCCGCCGACGTGCCCCAAGCGGCCCTTCTCGCCGCGCGGCTGGAGGAGGCTTACTACGTCTACGGCGTCGTGAGCGTCGCGATCTGTTTCGACCACGAGGTCCTCGAGGGCAAGTGCCCGGATGGAGCGGTATCGGTGAGCGTGTTCCAGGCCTGGGTCAGAGAGCAGTACGGGGAGGAGGTCCTCGCCGCTCTCGAGCGGCGGCTCCGCGAGGTTTCCGGCGAGATTCGCCCCGAGGAGGTGGCGCAAGACCGCGAATCCTTTCGTGCGGTGGCTGAGGGCCCTGCACTACATGGGGAAGACCTACGGGACGAACCCGATCGAGTTCCTCCACCTGCCGATCAACAGGCTTGAGCTGCTCCTCCGCATCTTCGAGGAGGGCAGCGCCCACGAACAGCTGATGGCCGAGAAGGAGCGCCAGAAGGCCGAACTGGAGGCCCGCCGTGCCGCGCGATGAACTGGAGATCATCCTCCGCCTCAGGGACGAGGCCACCCGGGCCCTGAAGCGAGCCCAAGGGGCCCTGAAGGGCCTCGAGGGGGAGCTTAAGCGGGCAAAGGCGGCGGCCGAGCGGCTGAACGCCGAGATCGAGCGTGCCGCTCCCGCGAGCCGGACCCTCATGGCCGCCGTGGCCGGGGCCACTGCTGCCATCGGCGGCCTCGGCGTGAAGGCGATCGCCACCGCCGGCCAGTTCGAACAGATGCGAATCGCCTTCACCACCATGCTAGGGTCGGCGGAAAAGGCTGACCGGTTCCTCCGCAAACTCTACGACTTCGCCGCCAAGACCCCCTTCGAGATCGAGGGGCTCCAGCAGCAGGTGCAGCTCCTGCTGGCCCTCGGGTTCAAGGCCGAGGAGGTCATCCCAACCCTACGAGCAGTCGGTGACGCAGTGGCCGCGCTTGGAGGCGGCGCAGACCTCCTAAACCGTGTTGTGCTCGCCCTCGGCCAGATTCGGGCCAAAGGTAAGGTGTCGGCCGAGGAGATGCGCCAGCTCGCCGAGGCCGGGATCCCGGCCTGGGAGATGCTGGCGAAGAAAATCGGCACCGACATCCCAACCGCAATGAAGCTCGCCGAGAAGGGGGCGATCGACGCCGCTACCGGGGTCTCGGCAATCCTCGAGGGCATGAATCGGCGCTTCGCCGGGATGATGGACGTGCAGTCCCGGACGCTCCTCGGCATCTGGAGCAACATCAAGGACAACCTGACCCGCACCCTAGCGGCCCTGGGCGACCAGATCGACAAGACCTTCCACGTCCGCGAGGGGATGCAGGCCTTCCTCGATTGGCTGAACAAGGTCCGGGCCTGGTTCGAGGAGGGCGGCTTGCAACGCGCCCTGCGAAGCTCGAAGGAGTTGATCCTCGGCCTCGCCGGCGCCATCGCCGGCGCCCTCACGCCCGCCATCGTGCAGGCGGCGCGGGGCCTGGCCCTCTTCGTGGCCCGGCTGGCCCCTTGGGCCCTGGCCGGATACGCGGCGGTACGGGCCCTCGAGGCCCTCGGCGTCTCCCTCACCGACCTCAAGCGCTGGGCGGCCCTCGGGGCTCAGGCCCTGGTTGGCCTCACCAAGGTCGGCCAGGCGGTGGTGGAGGACTTCTCGGGCATTGTGGCGTTTTGGCGCTCGGCGCTCGGCGGCATGCTCGACGCCTTCAAGCGGGCGCTCTTCTTCCTCGACCGGGCCTGGGAGGCGATCAAGAACAAGAACATCGAGGGTGCTCGGTTCGCTCTCCAGACCGCGGCCACCGCGCTCACCGGCAGCATGAAGCAGGCCTTCGACCAGGCCGCGAGCGAGAGCGCCGGCTTCTTCGACCGCGCCAACAAGCTCGCCGAGGACGGGCTGACCAAGATCTTCGAGACCGTGGACGGCACCCTCGGCGACGTGGCCGAGAAGGTCAAGGCCGCCTTCGGCGACATCGAGGAGAAAGTTAAAAGCGCGAGCCAGACCATCGTCAAGCTGGCAAAGGGAGCCAACGCCCCGCTCCCAAGCCTCGCGAACGGCTACCAGGCAGCGGGCGACGCGGCCAAGAAGGCGGCCGAGAAGGTCAAGGACTTCAACGACGAACTCAAACGCCAACTCGGGCTGCTCGGCCAGCGAAGCCCGCGCGAGGCCACCGGCGGCCCCTACGCCGCGATCGTCAACGAGCCCGGCCACGGCGACATCGCCGGCCGCAACGCTGGCCTGATCCCGCCCTCCTACGGCGGCCGTGGGGCCCGCCGGGGTGGTGGCGGCGTCCTCGCCGAGCAGCGGCGGCGGTACCGGGAGCTCCTCGCCGACGCCTCCAAGCTCACCGCCGCCGAGCGCGATCGGCGCCAGGCCCTCGCTGAAATCGCCGCCGAGCAAGAGCGGCTCAACGAGCTGGCCAAGGA
>WFNN01000033.1 GCA_015488545.1 Thermaceae bacterium
CCGCCCGGGCGGGTGCCAAAGCCGCCCTTTTGGGGCGTTCGCCACCTGGCCCCGCACGACCTCCCCCTGGCCGAGATCGCCCGCTTTTTGAACAAACGCGCGCTTTTCCGCGGGCAATGGGGCTTCAAGAAGGGGAAGACCCCCGAGGCCGAATACCGGGCACTGCTTCTCCGCGAGGCCGAGCCGGTGCTGAAAGACCTCCTGGCCCGGGGAGAGGCGCTTTTAGCCCCCCGAGTAGCCTACGGTTACTTCCCGGTGGCGCGGGAAGGGGAGGCGCTCCTCGCCTTCGCCCCCGAAGGCGAGATCCTCGCCCGCGTTTCCTTCCCGGTTTCGGAGAAAGGGCTTTCCATCGCCCGCTACCACCTTCCGCGCTTTGGCCCCGTGCTCGAGGGCGTTCGGGACTGGATGCCCAAGGGGGCGCTCGAGGCCGGCGCCCGGGACGTCGCCGTCTTCTTCGTGGTCACCGTGGGGGATCGGGGCCTTAGGGAGGCGAAAAGGCTCCTTGAGGCCGGCCGCTACCAGGACTACCTCTTCATCCACGGCTTCGTGGTGGAGATGGCCGAGGCCCTCGCCGAGTACTGGCACAAGCGCCTCCGCGAGGAGTGGGGCATCGCAAGCCAAGACGCGACCGAAGTCGAAAAGCTCTTCCAAAAGCACTACCAGGGGGCCCGCTACGCCCCGGGGTACCCCGCCTGGCCCGACCTCGAGGCCCAAAAAACCCTGGAGGATCTCCTCGACTGGGGGAAGATCGGCATCAAGCTCACCGAGGACTTCCAGCTCGTGCCCGAGGCCAGCACCTCGGGGATCGCGGTTCATCACCCCGAGGCACGGTATTTCAGCACCTAGCGGCGCCCCCGAGCCAGCGCCGCACGGGTAGGGTGTTGGGTTGACTTCCATGCAATGGAGGCCCCCTCCCGTTGGCGACGCCCCTCACGAACAGCCGCCGGGCAAGGGGGTAGAATGTTGCCGTCACCGGGGGTGCCCCTTGAGGGGCTGAGAAGGCGCCGAGCGCCTACCCTTGGAACCTGATCCGGGTAATGCCGGCGTAGGGAAGGTGACGAGCCTTCCCCTCCTGGTGACGAAAGGAGGGGTATCCATGTGGAAGAAACTCCTGGCAATCGGGCTTTTGGCACTGGGGCTTTCGCTGGCGCAGGCCGAGGAGCTAAGGGTCCTCACCCACTCGAGCTTCAGCCTGTCGAAGGCCCTGATCCAAAAGTTCGAGCGGGAAACCGGCATCCGGCTCCGCTTCATTAAGGGCGGGGACGCCGGCGAAACCCTGAATAAGGCGATCCTCACCAAGGACGCCCCCATCGCCGACGTCCTCTACGGGGTCGACAACACCTTTCTCTCCCGGGCCCTCAGGGCAGGCATCTTCGAACCCTACCCCTCGAAGGAAGTGCGGAACCTGCGGTCGGAAACCATCCTCGACCCTACCCTGCACGCGATTCCCGTGGACTACGGCTACGTCGCGCTGAACTACGACAAGGCCTACTTCAAGACCCACCCGCTCCCCCAAACCTTCGCCGACCTCGCCAAGCCGGCGTTTGCGCGGCTCCTGGTGGTGGAAAACCCCGCCACCAGCTCACCGGGGCTCGCCTTCCTGATCGCCACCGTAGACGCCTTCGGGGAGGACGGCTACCTCGACTTCTGGGCCAAACTCCGGGACGGCGGGGTCAAGGTGACCAAGGGCTGGAGCGCCGCCTACTTCTCGGCCTTTACCCCCTACGGGGGCGACCGCCCGATCGTAGTCAGCTACACCACTAGCCCACCGGCCGAGGTTTACTTCTCCGAGGGCAAGTACAAGGTGCCCCCCACCGGGAACCTGCTCTTCCCCAAAAGCGCCTTCTTCCAGGTCGAGTTCGTGGGTATCCTGAAGGGCACCCACCACCGGAAGGCGGCCGAGCGCTTCATCGACTGGCTGCTCTCGCGGGAGGTCCAGGAGGACATCCCCCTTCACATGTGGGTCTACCCCGCCCGCCGGGACGCCAGGCTGCCCGCGATCTTTAAATTTGCCGAAATCCCCACCCAACCGGCCCGGGTGGCCCCGGAGGTGATCGCCCGAAACCGCGAGCGCTGGATCCGCCAGTGGACCGAGGTGGTGATTCGGGGCAAATCCCCAGCGGAGGTGAAAAAGTAAAGCTGCGAACCGGCCCCTGGGCCCTGGTCCTCTACCTCTTCCTGGGGTTCGCCGTGCTCTGGCCCCTGGCGGCGGTGTTCCGCCGGGGGCTGGGGCCCGGTTTGGTCCAGGCCCTGGCCGACACCTACTACTGGGGCCGGTTCCTCTGGAGCCTGGAGTACGGGCTGCTCGCCAGCCTGCTGGTGATCGCCCTCGCGATGCCTCTAGTCTACGCGTTGCGCTACCGCTTTCCCGGCCGGGCGCTTTTCGTGGCCCTCCTTGGGGTACCCTTCGTGATGCCCACCATCGTGGTGGCGGCGGGTTTTCTGGCCCTGGTGGGGCCGCGAGGGCTGCTGGGGGTCAACCTCGAGGGCACGGTGACCGTCCTGGTCTGGGCCTCGCTCTTTTACAACCTGGGCATGGCGGCCCGGATCCTCCACGGGCTTCTGGCCCGAAGCGGGGGGGACCTCGAGGCCGCCGCCCGCACCCTGGGGGCAAGCCCCTGGCGGGCATTCCTGCGGGTAACCCTGCCGCTGCTAGGGCCCGGCATCCTGGCCGCCGGTGGGCTGACCTTCGTCTACACCTTTGCGAGCTTCGGGGTCCCCCTCCTGCTGGGCGGCTACCGTTACGCCACGCTGGAGGTTGAAATCTACCGCCTGCTGGCCTACGAGCTGGACTTTTCCGGGGCCAGCGCCCTGGTACTCTGGCAGGTGGCGGTTTTAGCACTGGTAAGCGGCGGTTACCTTTGGGCCGGCCGGCGCCTCACCGGCGGCCTGGCCCCGGGGGCGCTCGCCCCCCTGCCCCCCCGGCAGGCCCGGGCCCTGGCCGCGGTGCTCTGGGGAGGGCTTTTGGTGGTGGCCGCACCCATGCTCGCCCTAGCCCTTGAAAGCCTCCAGACCCCCACCGGGCCCGGTTTTGGCAACTACCTGCGCCTGCTCACCGGCGATGACGGGGTAGGGCTTTCCGCGGCGATCTGGAACACCCTGCGGTTTTCCGTCGGAGCGCTTTTGCTGGCCGCCCCGGTGGGTCTGGTCTACGCCCTCGCGGCCGCCCGGGGCAGCCGGGCGGCGGATTTGGCGGGCCTCTTGCCCCTCTTCGTGAGCCCGGTAAGCCTGGGGGTAGGCTACCTCCTCGCCTACCCGAAGTTGCGGGCTAGCGCCTTCATCCTGGTGCTGGCCTACGCCACCCTGGCCTACCCCCTCTTCGCCCGAAGCGTGATCCCGGCCCTGCGAGGGCTCGCCCCCGAACTCCTGGAAGCAGCCGCCACCCTGGGGGCCGGCCCCTGGCGGCGGCTTTTCAGGGTTGAACTTCCGCTGGTGCGGCCCGCCCTCCTCTCCGGAGCCGCGCTGGCGCTGGCCAGCGCGGTCGGTGAGTTCGGGGCTACCATGCTCCTAGTGCGACCGGAATGGACCACCCTCACCATCGCGATCTACCAGCGGCTCGGCCGGCCGGGGCTCGCCAACTACGGGGAGGCGATGGCCATGAGCATGCTACTGGCGGTGGTCGCGGGGCTGCTCTTCTTCGCCTTTGCCCGGGGGGCCGAACTTGGTTGACTCCGGCAAAGCCCTAAAGCTGGCAGGGATACGCTACCGGCAGCCGGGGTTTACCCTGACCCTTACGCTCGCGCTCGCCCCCGGCGAAACCCTGGCCCTGCTCGGCCCCTCGGGAAGCGGCAAGACCACGGTGCTGAAGATCGCCGCCGGACTCCTGAGCCCAGAGGCCGGCCGGGTCCAAATCGGCGGCCGGGACGTCACCGCGCTTCCCCCCGAGCGCCGGGGGGTGGGCATGCTCTTCCAGAGCTACGCCCTCTTCCCCCACCTTTCGGTCTTCGATAACGTTGCCTTTGGTCTGGTCGAACGGGGCTGGAGCCGGAAGGCGATCCTGGCCAGGGTCGAGGAACTCCTGGCGATCACCGGCCTTACCCCCCACCGGCAAAAGCGCCCCAACGAGCTCTCGGGCGGCGAACAGCAACGGGTGGCGCTGGCCCGGGCGCTGGCGCCGAGACCGCCCGTTCTTCTCCTGGACGAACCCCTTGGGGCTCTAGATCTGCGGCTTCGGGAATCGCTGCTTTTAGAGCTCAAGCGGGTGCTTCGGGCCGAGGGGGTGGCCGCCCTTTACGTGACCCACGACCAAGCCGAGGCCTTCGTGCTGGCCCACCGCGTTCTGATCCTCCGGGACGGCCGGAAAGTCCAGGAAGGCACCCCGGAGGAGGTCTTCCAGCACCCGAGCGACGCCTGGACCGCCCGCTTCCTCGGCCACAAGAACGTGCTGGGGCCGGAGGACGCCGCGAAGCTCGGGCTACCCCGGGGCACCCATCTCCTCCCCAACGCCGCCCTTCGGCCCGGTCGGGGCGAACCGGCCAGGGTGGAGGAGGTGCTCTTCCTGGGGCCTCGGCTGGGGCTCTGGCTCTTCCAGCGGGGCGTCCGGCTCTACTGGGAGGGGCCGCTGGAGCCGATCCCAAAACCGGGCACCGAACTGCCCCTGGCCATCGACCTGCAGCGGGCAGTGCCGCTATGAGGGCGGTTTTGCTGCTGGGTGGCAACCTGCACCCGGGCCCGGCGCTCAACCGGGCGGTGGCCGGGGCCGGCCTGGTGATCGCCGCCGACGGGGGCATCCGGCACGCCGCGCCGCTGGGCCTTTCCTCCGACCTTTGGGTCGGGGACTTCGACTCCAGCACCCCCGAGCTCTTCGACCGGTACCCCAGGGTGCCCCGCGAGACCCACCCGCGGGACAAGGACGCCACCGACGCCGAGCTCGCCGCCTGGTCAGCCCTGCGGGCAGGGGCCCGGGAGCTGCTTTTGGTCGGGGCAGTGGGGGACGAGCTCGACCACACCCTAGGGCACCTAGCGCTGGCCCTGGCCCTGGTCGAAGGGGGCATCCAGGTGGTTCTCACCGACGGCCGGACCTGGGCGTGGCCGCTGGTACCGCCGGGGCTTACACTCGACCTGCCCGAAGGCACCCCCTTCAGCCTGGTGCCCTGGACCCCGCTTCGGGGCCTTGCCATCAGCGGCGCCCGCTGGGAACTGGCCGCCACCGACCTCGCGATGGGATCAACCCGGACACTTCGAAACCGGAACACCGGCCGGCTAACCCTTAAACTTTCCTCCGGACGGGGGATCGTGGTGGCAACGCCACCCTTCCCTTCCCGCTTTCACCCTTTCCCTACACGCCCCCGGCCGCCTGCCCTAAGCTAGGATCATGGCCGCGCCCGGTCTTGACGACCTCTACGAAGAGCTCGAGGCCCTCTCCCGCCACTTCCGGACGGCGCTGGACCCCTACGGCACCCTGACCGTCTTCGTCGAGGGCGGCTACGGCGGCGACACCCTGCTCTTCTGGGTCCCCTGGGCGGAAGGGCCGCGGGCGCTGGAGGCCGCCCTGGACCTCGCCTTCCGGGGAAGGATCGTGCTGGCGATGGCCCCCCAAAGCGGGGACACGCCCCCTTTCAGGTACGCCCTCGAGGCCCTACGACCTCGCTTCGTGGCCCTGCTGGGCGAAGGGGAAGGCCTAAGCCGCGGGTTCCCCGGCTACAAGGAGGTGGTCGAGGGCAAAAAGCAGCTCCGGGTACCCCTTTCGGATCCCCGCCCTCCGATCGTCGAAGAGCGGATCGCCCCCACCGGCCTCCGCTACCGGGAAACCCGGCTTTACCCCCCCTGGGAAAGCCCGCCCCTCGACTCCGCCCGACCCGAAGGTGGGCCGCCCCTCGGTGCGGTGGCGCTGGAGCGCGGTACCCTCCCCTACGGGCTCGGACGGGGTAAGCTGAAGGAAGCCCTGGCCGCGCTGCTCGGCGGCCTGGGCCTTGGGGAGGGATAGGTATGAGCTGGATCCTCTTGCTGGCGGGCTTCGGCGCAGGCGTCCTGCTGGTCACCCTGATCTACTACGGGATCTACAACCCCCGGGCGGTGACCGAGGAGGGCGAAACCTTCGATCTCAAGCTCACCCTGGCTCTGGTGGCGATGATTACGATTACCGCCCTAGCGGTGGGCGCGATGTACCTGCTCGGGCGGCAAACCGGCCCGTTCCCCAGCTAACCCGCCTCAACCACGTCGGCCGCACCAATCCGCCGGAGGTCCTCCCTGAGGGCCTCGCGGGTTAGCTCCCACACGGGGGCGAACGACGTGGGTTGGGTAGATTCCAATAGGTCAACGCAAAGGAGAAGCGCGCGAATGCGGTGCGCTTCGCTTTTCCGTCGCCGCTCTCCACCCCGGCGAGCGCTTTCGGCCAGCTCCTCGAACTGCCTGGGCAGGCACACCGCCGGCACCCCACCGGCCGCCCGGCAGGGTAGCTCGGGGTGACCGGGGCAGCGGGCGTAGGCTTCGGCGTAGGCGGGCGCCAATTCGGGGTGCCCGGTCAGGGCCATGCCCAGGGGGCCCGCGTGGACCGCCGCCAGACGGCGGTAGAGACGCTCGCGCAACCGTCTGAGCTCGGTCTCGGTCTGGGCCCCCTGCCTGCCCACAACCCTATCCTAACCGCCCGCCACGGGTATTACTTCTTCATCATCTTTTGCATCATCGCCATAAGCTCGTCTTCCTTGGCCTTGGCTTTGTCAAAGGTGCGGGCCACCACCCGGAGCAATTCCAGCACCACCCCCAGACCCTTTTGGATTTCGGGATCGGAGAGGGCCCGCAGCAGGCCGGCCAGCCCAACCTTCGGTGGGTTACGGAGCTTCTCCTTGGGGAAAACCTCGGAGAGGGACTCGACGAAAAGATCGGTCATCATGCCGGCCGCGTTGGGCTCAATGCGGGAAAGCAGGCCGAGCAGGTTGGCGCCGTGGGAGAGCAAGCGCAGGAGCTGGGGATCGGCCAGCATGCCAAGATTTTCCGATAGGGACTCGGAAAGGGTACCTACCAGCTCGATCGCGCCGCTCTCGTAAAGCTTCTCCAGGCTCTCGGCCACCTTCTCCAGGGCGTCGGCTTCCTCGGTCAACCGAGCGAGAATGGAGAGCAGGCGCAGGTTCTTGGGCTCCATGAGAAGCCCGAGATTCTCCGCGACGGCCGGGCCCACGCCCATCTCGCCGAGGAGCGCCAGGCCCGAGCCCTCGAGCACTTTCTCAATTCGTTCAAGCCTTTCTTCCACCGTGGGCATGGCTCCCTCCTATCCCAGCAGGGTGGCGAACCAGAAGCTCTCGAAAAGCATTTTGGTGATCCTCACCCAGCGCCCGGTGGCCATCACGCCACAAGACGGCATGCCGGTACCGGCCAACACCGCTTCGAAGCTGCACTGGGGCAGCAGGGCGTTGTCGCCGAAGTCCATGATGCACATCGCCACCGGATCAAAAGGCTGCCCGATATAGGCCCCCTTGAGGTCGGAGACGATCACGCCGGCCACGTATTCCGCCTGGAAGTGGGCCACGACGCCTGCCGGGGGCAGCATGAGCGCGGGGTTCACCACATCCCCGATGACGAACACCTCGGGGTACTGCTGGTGCCTGAAGGTATGGCGATCGATCGTCGGGAAGCCCTGCGGCCCGGCGAGCTTGGACTCCCTCACCACCTTGTTGGGCGCGAAGGGCGGGACCAAAATCAGCAGGTCGTAGGCGAGCTCGCGGCCGTCCTTGGCCTTCACCCGGCCATCGCCGGCCTCGGCCAGCTCGAACTCGCCGTGGAAGCGTATCCCCTTCTCCCGGAAAATTCTCAGCACAGTTCCCGAGATAACCGGCCCCATGGGGGCAAGCGGGGCCGGGTTGGGGTGGAAGACCTCCAC
This sequence comes from Thermaceae bacterium, assembly GCA_015488545.1. Classification (GTDB taxonomy): domain Bacteria; phylum Deinococcota; class Deinococci; order Deinococcales; family Marinithermaceae; genus WFXV01. The sequence goes on from WFNN01000033.1 coordinate 7,817, forward strand.
GCTCGATCGTTCGCGCAGGCCCTTTACCTTGAGGGCAAACTCCACCATGCCGCTGACTTCAAACGGCGCCGGCGGGCAAGGGTAGTACGGGCCGCTGACCCCCACGACCACCTTGCCCCCCTCAAAGGCCTTCATTTTCTCCCGCATGGCCATGGCCCCCTCCGGACTCCACGGGGCCACCGCGTCGGCCGCGGGACTGGGTAGGGGCTCGGCACCCAGGGAGACGATCAGGTAGTCGTAGCCAAAGTCACCCTTGTCGGTAGCCACCTTCTTCGCCTCGGGGTCGATACCCTCAATATTGGCCTGGACGAAATTCACCCCCCGCTTCTCCAGACGGGCCAGGGGACGGCGAATATCATCGACCTCGCGCATTCCCAAAGCGACCCAGGGTAGACCGGGAAGGAAGTAATGGTACTCGGACCGATCGATAAGGGTAACCTCCACCTGCTCCTTGAGCAGCTTCTTCACCTTGTTCGCGGCCACCAAGCCACCGGAGCCACCTCCCAGAACCAATACCTTTACCGCCATGGGTCTCGTTCCTCCTTTCGCTTACCCGTGAGTCCTTATACACCATACCTATCCCGGGACGTTAGAGAAGATTGTCCCAAGAACAAGGCGGGGCGGCTTGTGCCGCCCCACCTACCGGGCACGCGGTTGCCTAACGGGGTTCGTACTCCTCCAGCGCCTTACCGAGGTTTTTGGCCAAGCTCAGGAGGAAACCCAAACCCTTTTGTACCTGGGGATCGTTCAGGTACCTGAGTGCTCCGAACATACCCACCCTGGGGGCCTCTTTGGGGTTGGTCTCGGCCATCGCCTGGAGCACCGCGCCCACAAGCTGCACCAGGTGGTGGCGCACCCTGGGCATATCCTGGGGGGGCATGTTCTTGATGGGATCGGTAACCGCCTCCAAAAGCCCTAGCCCCCGGATCGCTGCCCGCTCGTTGGCCAGGTGTTCGAGCAACAGGTCACCGTTGGTGGTGAGCTCGGTGATCAAGCTCAAGTACCCGCCGGCCTTCAGGTGCCGGGCCACGGTGATGAGTTCCTGAACGACCCGGGCGTCCTCTTCGGTGATGGTGATCTCCGCCATACTCCCCCTCCCCTACCGCAGCGCGTCGAGCCAGCCGCGGTAGAACGAATCCTTCATCATTCGAACGGTGGGGCCGGTGGCCACGGTGTAGCAGGCGTGGCCCCACTTGCCCTCTTCGGGGATCCACCAGTACTCGCAGTTGCCCATGAACCCCGACTCAAAGCTGTGGCCGAAGCAAAGGGTGGGGGCGTAGGAAGGAATCATGTAACCGCCAAAGGCATCGTGGAGAATGCTGGCGGCGGCGATCACGGCGGCGTTGTGGATCGGCACCCCGGCGGTCAGAAGCCCCACCGGCGGCATCGCGTGCTCACCGATCAGGTAGACTTCGGGGCGATCGGGGTGCTGGAAGCGCGGCCCGCTCACCACCGAGAAACGGGGATCCGCGGGGTGGGCGAGGCCAGCGTCGGCCAGGAGCTTAGGCAACCGCGAAGGGGGCGACTTTACCAGAAGGTCGTAGGGGTACTCGCCCTTTTGGGTAACGATCCGGTCCTCGGTGACCTCGACGAGCTTCTCGAAGCCGGGCTCGTACCGGATGTTGTGGCGCTTGAACCGCCGGAGGAAAAACCGCTCAAGCCCTTCGCCCAGGGCCATCCGAACCGCGTTGCCGGGGTAGAGGATGGCAATCTCCGGCTCCTGCCCCCGCGATTCAAAGTAGGCCCGCAGGTTCAGGGCCATCTCCAGGGGGTAGATCCCGCAGCGGAAGGGGAGCTCGGGGACCAGGAAAACGATCCGCTTACCCTTGAACGTAAACAGCGCGTCCTTTAGCTCCAGGGCCCCTTCCGGTGAGTAATTATGGAAGCCGTACTTATCGAGGCCCGGATAGTCGGACCAGCCGTAGGCGGTGCCCAGCGAGAGGACCAGGAAGTCGTACTCCAGGGTCTTGCCGTTCTCGGTGGTCACCCTCCGGCCGTCCAAGTCCAGGCCTTTCACCGGATCCACCAGCACCTTGAAGCCGTAGACGCGCTCGGCGTTCTTGATCGGCGCCCAGGTCTCGTCCACCGAAGCGGTACCTAGGGCCACCTCGGACCAGAGCGGTGGCATGTAGTGCCGTTCGCTGGCAGTGACCAGGGTGACCTCGAGGTCCCGCCCCAACCGCCGGGACTCGGTGGCCAACATCCGGGCGGCCACCAACCCACCGGTGCCCCCGCCCACTACCACGACTTTCTTCGCCATACCCACCTCCTACGTCCCGGGCATGATACCGGGAACCCGGAGGGGGTGTTAGGGTCAAACTTCCCTGAGGTCCTCGAGTAAAAGCCAGCCAACCTCCGGCGGGGTGGCGTTGAGCCGGGGATCGAGCCGATCGGCCAGCGCTTTCGGGAGGCCTTCTGGCGGCTCCCCCTCCCCCAGCCACAGGAGGGTGACCTGGTAAAACCGTTGGGAAGCGGAAGGGGTACCGTCGTCGAAGAAGGCGAAGGGGGGTTCGACCGGATCGAGTAGAAGGCGCACCTCCTGCCCCAGGACCTCGATCCGATCGGGAAGGGCGGCGCGGGGGTCAAACGGGTGCTCGCGAGGGAGCCAGAGGTAGCCTTGGAGGATTCGGACGGCCCGCATTCTAAGGCCGGGCCGGAAGGGCCCTTAGCCGCACCCCCTCGGCGCGGAGAACCTCGACCAGGGGGCCCGGGTCGGTAAAGAGATGGGTCTTGAACCCAAGCCGCCGGGCAGCTTCGATGTTATCCGGGTTGTCGTCGACAAAGAGCACTTCCTCAGGGGAAAGGCCCATGCGGTCGAGGGCCAGGAGGAAGGCTTCGTTGCCGGGTTTTTTTACCCCCTCCTCGTTAGAGAAGACCGCGGCGTCGAAGCGGTCAAAGCTGTCCTCGGCCCGGAGGAAGCGGGAGATCACCGGGTAGTTGTTAGACAATAGCCCCACCACCAGCTCCTCCGGAAGCGCCATCAGAAGCTCGTACATCTCCCGCCGGGGCGCCACGCTACCGAGGAATAGCTGTTCAAAACTCCGGTAAGGGGCGTCGACCGCCAGCCGGGAAGAAAGCGCTTCCCAGAAGCGCTTTAGGCTCCACTCCCCAAGCTCCAGGCGCTCCACCAGGTCAAAGTAGGCCTGGGAAACCGCGTCCTCCTCTAGGGCATAGCGACGGGCAAGGTTCCGGACCACCCGGCCATCGAAGGTGCCGCGGGTAAAGACGCCGCCCCAATCAAACAGGACCCCGCGTATTCCCATGCGCCCCATTTTAGGGCCCGGACGCCATCTGTAAAGCCCC
>WFNN01000034.1 GCA_015488545.1 Thermaceae bacterium
AGATGTGTATAAGAGACAGCTTCACCACCCCGCCGGTCGTCGCCCCGGTCAACGCGCCCACCGGCTGGACGGCGTGGCGAGCGCGCCAGGACCTCCCGCTCGGCCGACCGCTGGTGAAGGACGGAACCCAGTACGACGACGCCCAAACCAGCCCCTACTGCGCACCGCTTTATGCCACCACCACCTGCTGGAGCGCCCGGCTTACCTGGGCGCTGCCGGTACGGCTGGTCCTCCGGGGCGGCGAAACCGGCACGCACCAAATTCGAATACGGCCGGCGAAGAAGCGCCCCTTCCGCGAAAAACCCACCGCCGCTGCGCTCGGCGTGCGCCGGGGCCGGCTCACCCGCGCGGTGCCCCGGGTTCTGCCCGGCGACGCGGCAAAGGAATCCGCACCCTAACGAACCAGGACAAAGCGCACGAGCTCTACCGTTCGCCCCGACGCCAGACGGGCCCGGACCACGAGCTTGAACCGGCCCTTTGCCCCAACCGGCACGTCGTAGGCCCCCCGCCAGTCGGCCCCCTCGCCGGTTAGGGAGTAGGTCCTGCCGCTCACCGCTAGCGCCACCGCGGTCGCGGGGGCGTACAGGTGCACGAACACCGGCACCCCCTTCTGGCCGGGCTTCGCCAGGGGGAGGGTGCGGACCTGGCCCCAGGGGGCGCTCGGATCCACCGCCAGGAAGAAGGGGAAGCGCGCGAGCTCGGCCTCCCCGGCCCCAGCCACCAGCTCCAGCGGAAGGGGGCCCCGGGCGTCCTTCGGCACCGCGACCCGACCCCGCCAGACCCCGGTTTTTTCGGTGGGAAGGAGCACGCCGAGGATGCGGTTCCGGTAGCGGACCACCAGGCGGTCCGGGCGCCCCTTTAGTTCGGCGGCGACCAGTGGGGCGGCCCCGGGGGGAGCGGCCTGGACCTCGGGCTTCACCGAGAGGATCTGGACCTTCCCCGGGCGGAAGACCTTGCGGGGCGGGGCCTGAACCACCAGCACCACTTGGGCGCTCTTCCCCGGTTCCAGGCGGACCCGAACGGCGTCGATAAGGGCCCGGTAACCGGGCGGCAGGAAATCCTTTAGGAGGTGGACGGTGTAGGTCCCGGGCCGGAGGCCGGGGAGATCGAAAGCGCCGTCGGTATCGGTGTAAAGGGCGATCCTGCGCCCGGCGGCGTTTTCCACCTCCACCGCGAACCGCACCCTTGGGGGCTTTCGCCCCTTTTCGATCCGCACCTCGACCCGCCCGGTAAGCCGGGCGCGGACCTCGAGGGGAAACGCCACCGCCACCTTCCGCTTGGCCTTGACCTCGAGGGTTACCTCGGTCTTCAAGGGAACCAGCTCGACCGGCAGGGTGCCCCGGTCCAGCCGCAGGGTATAGCGCCCTGGAGGAAGCCTGAGCACGAACTGCCCGGCGGCGTCGGTCTCGGCGGTGAACGCCCCGGCCACCACCCGGACCCCCGCCAGGCTTTTAACCGGGACGTCGGGGCGGAGCGAGCCCTCGACCGTGCCCACTCTCCGCCCGCCGAAGAAACCGGCGACGGGTTCGGGCACGGTAAGCAGAATCGGCAGCCGGGCGCCCAAGCTGAAGGCGTAGCTACCGCCGGGGTAGCGGGCTTGGGCACTGGCAGTGAGGAGCCCCGTCCCGATCGGGGTCTGGCCGGTGACCCCGAGCAAAAGCTCCGGGGCAAAGGGGCGGCCCCGGAGGGCGAGCTCGAGGAAGCTGGCGCTGCCGCCCAGATGGGCCCGGGCGACCAGCTCGCTATCTTCCCAAGGGTAAGCGAGACGGCCCGAGAGGGCGAGCCGGGCGTCCTCGATCGGGGGCTCGGCGTCGGCCTCGAGGTAGGTGGAAAACCGGCCGGCGTCGAGGCGGGCGCCCGCCGAAAGCCCCCCAAAGGGCGGCGGAAGGTCGAGGCGGAACCGGGCATCGGCCGAGGCCGTCCCCTGCCAGCGGTAGGCGGCGTCCAGGTTAACGCTTGCCTCCGGGGCCGCCCATAGCCGTGCCTGCCCGGAGAACGCGATGTGCTCGGCGTTGATCTCAAGCCCGAGGCTGGAACGCGGCGCCCGAGGGCCGAAAAGCTGCCGGCCGGTGCTTGCGGCGGCCAGGCTCCAGTCGGTCAGGGTGGCGCCCTTCAAGGCCGCCGTAGCCCCGGCGCTCCCCCAGGTATCGGAAAGCCCCAGGGAAAACCGCTGTGCGTAGGGCTTGCCCGTAGCGTATTCGCCGGTATAGCCAAGGGTGATCTGCCGGCTCTCCTGCAGGATTCCGACGTTTACCGAACCGCTCGCGCCCGCCCCCGTTAGCGAGAAACCGTAGCTGTAGCTAATCCGCCGGGATGGGTTCCCGGCCCCGGTAAGGTCCAGGCGCAAGGCAGGGTTCGCGCTCACCGACCAGAGATGGCGGGAACCCGGGGCGGCAAAGCCGAGATCGGCCCGGGCCCAGGTCCCGGTGCCCCCCGAGAACCGAACCGAGGTGGTGCCCTCCCAAAACGCCAGGCGCCCGGCTACGTTCGGCCCCAGGTCGGCCCCGGCGGCCCAACCGTCGCCGGTGACATCGAACGAAAAAAGCCCCGTTCCCGGCCAGGTCCAGACCCCGTAGGCCTTGAGCGACAGGTAGTCGGAAACCGCCCCCGCCAGCGAAAAGCTCGCCGCCACCCCGTTCCCGGGCCAGGCGTAGCCGAAGGCCGCCTGGCCCACCAAGCGGAACGGGGCAAGGGGGCCGTGCTCCGGACGCTCGGCACGAAGCGAACGGACCACCTTGCGACCGGCCCGGACCTCCACAACCTCCACCTGGTAAACCCCCGGTCGCGGAAGCCCCAGGGTGAGGGTCGCCCCTTTGCCGGCACCGAGATCCAAACGGTGGAACTCGAGCACCTCCCCCTTGCGGGTAAGCCGGAGCAAAAAAGCGTCGGGGCCGTTGCCCCGGTTTTCCACCCGGGCCTGCACGAGCGCTAGCGGCGGCACGAAAACCACCTTTGCCGGAACCGAAAGGGCCACACCGGGTTGGAAGCCCACCCGGGTCCGCACCTCGGCCACCGCGTCGCCGAGGCGCACGGTGAGCACGTCGACGGTGCCTTCCCGCGCATTCAGGGGCACCCGCTCGGTCACCGGCAGGTAGGCCGGGGGGGTGACCGGGCGGGGGCGCGAGAGGATAGGAAAACCCGCGCTGGAGGTAAAAACCGGGGTGTAGGGGCCGCCCTCGCCCTCCACGCGGAAGACGTGGGTGACGATCTCGCCCGGTAGCGCGGTGCGGACCGGCGGCGAGGTGGGCGCGATCCGCACCCCGGCGGCCAGCGCGCCGCCCAGGAGCACAAACAGGGCCAAGGGGCGGTGCACGAAAAGGATTATCGCCCTTAACCGGCCCGTGCCGCCACGCCCCTAGCGCCGGCGGTCGACCAGCGAGCGCAAAAGGGCGAGCACCTCACCGGAAAGGTGGGGGGCGAGCTCGGCAAGCGCCTCCTCGGCCATCCGGCGGGCGGTGGCCTCGGCCCGGTCCACCGCCCCGCTCGCCAAAAGCCGGCGGTGAAGCCAGGCGACCTCGGCAGGGTCCTTGGCCTCCCGGGGGGTCGTAAGGAGCCGGATCGCCCGGTCCCGCTCGGCCGGCGCGGCGCGGGCGAGGAAGTCGATCAGGATCAGGGTGCGCTTGCCCTCCCACAGGTCCCCGGCAATCTCCTTGCCGTAAGCGGCGGGGTCGGCCTTCAAGTTCAAAACGTCGTCGACGATCTGGAAGGCCACCCCGAGCGCTTCGCCGGCGGATTCAAAGACCGCCGGCGGGTGCTCGCCGGCCACCAGGGTTCCGAGCCGCAAGGGCGCCACCGCGGTGTAGTAGGCGGTCTTCGCCCGGACCATCGCGAAGTAGTCCTCCGCGGTGAGGTCGAAGACGTTCTTCGCGATCCAGTAAAGGTCGAGGTGCTGGCCGTAGGCGGTGCGCTCGACCAGCCGGGCAAACTCGAGGAGCACCTCCGGGGGGTAGCCGGCCTCGACCAAAACCCGCCACATCCGGGCGTGCAGGGCGTCGCCGGCGTTTAGAGCCAGGGGGACGCCGTGGAGCCGGTGGAGCGCCGGCTTCCCGCGGCGCTCCTCGCTCTCGTCCTCGATGTCGTCGTGGATGAGGACCCAGTTCTGAAACAGCTCCAGCGCCGCCGCCGCCGGCAGGGCGTCCTCCACCGATGCGCCCCGGGAGCTGGCCACCGCCAGAAGGAGCCGGCCCCTCAGCATCTTGCCGCCCCGCTCCGGGTAGTCGCGGAGAATCCGGGCGAAAAGCCGGGCTTCCTCCCGTTCCGCCCTTTCGGGATCGGGGAGGAGGCCGAGGAGGTACGCCGCCAGGTCGGCCGCCACCGTCCGCATTCTACGCCGCGCCCCCCGGGGGACGAATCTACCGGGCCATCTTTCACCCCATGAACGCCCTATTCTATAGACAGGGAAAGGGGGTAAACATGCGCTGGGTCAAGTGGTTCGCCGAGGTCGGCGCCGACGACGTCGCCCTGGTGGGGGGCAAGAACGCCTCGCTGGGCGAGATGATGCGCGCGCTTGGGAGCCTCGGGGTCCGGGTGCCGGACGGCTTCGCGGTCACCGCCGAGGCCTACCGGTATTTCCTGGAGAAAAACGGCCTGGACGCGAAGATCCGGGAGCTCATCGAGGGGTGGAAGCGCACCCGCGAGGTGGACGCCCTCCTCGCGGCCAGCCGCAAGATCCGCAGCCTGATCACCGGCGGGGCGTTCCCCGAAGACCTGGCGGCCGAGATCCGGGGCGCCTACCGCGAGCTTTCGAAAAAGAGTGGAGTCGACGAGGTCGACGTGGCGGTGCGCTCCTCGGCCACCGCCGAGGATCTCCCCACCGCCTCGTTCGCCGGCCAGCAGGAGACCTACCTCATGGTCCACGGCGAGGCCGAGGTGCTGGAGTCGGTGAAGAAGGCCTTCGCCAGCCTCTTCACCGCCCGGGCCATCAGCTACCGCGAGGACATGGGGTTCGATCACTTCAAGGTGGCCCTTTCGGTGGGCGTCCAGCGGATGGTGCGGAGCGATCTGGGCGCGAGCGGGGTGATGTTCACCCTGGACACCGAGACCGGCCACCGGGGCTTCGTCTACCTCACCTCGATCTGGGGGCTCGGGGAGAACATCGTCCAGGGGCGGGTGGTGCCCGACGAGTTCTACGTCCACAAGGCCCTCCTTAAGGAGGGCTTTCGGCCCCTGGTCTACAAAAAGCTCGGGGCCAAGGAGCTGACGCTGGTCTACGACCCGGAAACCCAGCGGCTTAAAAACGTGCGCACCCCCAGGGAAAAACGCGAGACCTTCTCGCTCACCGACGAGGAGGTGCTTACCCTGGCCGACTGGGGGATCAAGATCGAGGCCCACTACTCGAAAAAGCGGGGCGCCGAGACCCCCATGGACATCGAATGGGCCAAGGACGGCCTTACGAACGAGCTCTTCATCGTCCAGGCCCGGCCGGAAACGGTGCACTCCCAAAAGAAGCCGGTGCTCAAGCGCTACCAGCTTCTTGAGGCCGGCGAGGCGCTGGTCGAGGGGCTGGCGGTGGGCGACAAGATCGCCGCCGGCAAGGTGCGGGTGATCCTGGACCCCGACGAGATGGACCGGTTCCAGCCCGGGGAAGTGCTCGTGACCCGCATCACCGATCCCGATTGGGAGCCGATTATGAAGATCGCCGCCGCCATCGTCACCGACCGGGGCGGCCGCACCTCCCACGCGGCCATCGTCTCCCGGGAGCTCGGGATCCCTGCGGTGGTGGGCACCGGGAACGCCACCCAGGTCCTTAAAACCGGCCAGGAGGTCACGGTGAGCACCGCCGAGGGGGAGGTGGGCCGGGTCTACCGCGGCTTGCTCCGGTTCCGGGTCGAGGAGATCGACCCCGAGAAACTCCCGCGGCCCAAGACCCAGATCATGCTGAACGTGGGCAACCCCGAAGAGGCCCTCAAAAACGCCCTCCTGCCCGCCGACGGGGTGGGGCTTTTGCGGCTTGAGTTCGTGTTCGCTTCCTGGGTGGGGGTGCACCCGCTGGCGCTCATCCGCTACGACCAACTCCCCATCCGGGTAAAGCGAAAGGTGGCCGAGAAGACCAAGGGCTACGACGACAAGACCTTCTACTTCGTGGACAAGCTCTCGCAGGGGATCGGGCTGATCGCGGCGGCGTTCTGGCCGCGGCCGGTGATCCTCCGGTTCTCCGACTTCAAGACCAACGAGTACGCCGGGCTGCTTGGCGGCGAGCTCTTCGAGCCCAAGGAGGAAAACCCCATGCTCGGCTGGCGGGGGGCGAGCCGCTACTACCACCCCGACTACCAGGCGGGGTTCCTCCTCGAGGTCCAGGCGGTGCGCCGGGTGCGGGAGGTCTTCGGGCTCAAAAACCTCCGGGTGATGATCCCCTTCTGCCGCACCCCGGAGGAGGGCGAGCGGGTGCTTGAGGTGATGAAAGCGGGCGGGCTGGAGCCTGGGAAGGACGGCCTCGAGGTCTACGTGATGGCCGAGATCCCCTCCAACGTCTGGCTGGTCGAGGAGTACGCCCGGATCTTCGACGGCTTTTCGATCGGCTCCAACGACCTCACCCAGCTCACCCTGGGGGTGGACCGCGACTCCGAGCGGGTGGCCCCGATCTTCGACGAGCGCAACGAGGCGGTGAAGCGGGCGGTGGCCCGGATCATCGAGGGGGCCCACGCCGCCGGCCGCCACGTGGGGATCTGCGGCCAGGCCCCCAGCGACTACCCCGAGTTCGCCGCCTTCCTGGTGGAAAAGGGCATCGATTCGATCAGCCTGAACCCCGACGCCCTCCTAAAAACCCTCTTCGCGGTGGTTGAAATGGAGAAAAAGCTCGGGCGCTAGGACCGCGGGAAGGCGCTCCGGCCTCGACGCGCTTTTGGGGGGAAGTCCGTATCCCAGATCCGGTTCCGAGCGGCGCGCGGCCTCGGCGAACCAAGCGCACTCCTCGGCGGCCTCAGCGCACTGAACCCGGCCAGACACATGTGAGACTGGATCGATAAGAATGTGGGGACCACTCCAGGAGAGAGGAGGTCCCCACGGATGCAGCTTACAACCATTGGTCGGGAGCTGTGGAGCGGAGCAAGGAAGGCGGAGCAACTTAGGGAAGTAGGGGCGGATAACCCCACCGTCCAAGAACGCCTGC
>WFNN01000035.1 GCA_015488545.1 Thermaceae bacterium
CTTTGAAACTCTCCTTCCCCGACCCCGCCCAAGCCGTGCCCCCCCGGGTAGCGGCCGGCGCCCCCTAGGAGGCGCCCTGCTCCTGCTGGCCGCGCTCGCCCTCCTCGCCGAAAGCCGGCTAGCGGGTAAACTCGGGCCGTGATCGTACGCCCCCTTACCCAGGAAGACGGTCCCCGGCTGGCGGCCTTCGAAGCCCGCTGGCTCCCCGAGGGCCGCACCGCGCGCACCGGGCCCGCCGCCCTACGCTTCTTCGCTCGCAGCGGGCACAGCTTTGTCGCCGAAGCAAAGGGGATTCGCGGCTTCGTGCTGGCCCAGGCGCTTTGGCAGGGGGACCGGGCCACGGTGCTGGCCACCCGACTTCTGGCCGACGGCCCTGAGGCCTACCGCGCCCTGCTGACGGCGCTGGAAAAGTCGGCCTACGACGCCGCCGCCTACGAGGTCGCGCTGCTCGCTGATCCCAAAAGCCCCCTGGCCGAGGCTGCCCGGTCCCTCGACTTCGTGCCCGGACCTCGGCTCTACCTCCGGGTGCTGGGGAGCCGCCCGGCCACCCGCGGGGTCCTAGAATAGAACCATGAACCGCGTCTTGCTGGGGATTCGCGGGGCCAAGACCGAGGACCAGATGCAAACGGTGCTGGCCGCCCTTAAAAACCTCGAGGGCGTGGCCCGGGCCGAAGCGGTGCAGGCCGGCCAGGTGTTGGTCGAGTACGACCCCCACCGCCTCACGGTCATGGACCTCATCCGAGCGGTCCGCGAACGGGGGTTCCTGGCTGGGATGCTTTAACCCCCCCACCGTGCTATTCTTGAGGTGAACCGGACGGGGCGCCCCCCGCCGGCAGAACCCTTCCCCCCAAAACGACGCTGGTAGCATCCCCGTGCAGCGGGGAGAAAGGAGCGGCATGAAAAAAGACCCCTTTGGAACGATCAAAACGCTGGAGACCCCGGCCGGCGCGGTGCGGTACTACGACGTCCTCGAACTCGAACGGCAGGGCGTGGCTCCGGTCTCCAAACTCCCCTTCTCCATCCGCATCATGCTCGAAAGCCTCCTTCGCAACCTGGACGGCTACACCGTTACCGAAGAGGACGTGGTGGCGCTGGCGGGGTGGAAGCCCGACCCAGGGGAGATCAACGTCCCCTTGAAGCTCGCTCGGGTGGTGCTGCAGGACTTCACCGGGGTTCCCGCGGTGGTCGATCTGGCGGCAATGCGAAGCGCCATGGCCCGCTTCGGCAAGGATCCCAAGGCAATCAACCCCCAGGTGCCCTCCGACCTGGTGATCGACCACTCGGTCCAGGTCGATTTCTTCGGCACCTTCTACGCCTTTAGCAAGAACGTGGAGCTCGAGTACCACCGCAACCGCGAGCGTTACCAGCTCCTCAAGTGGGGGCAGAACGCGCTGGATAGCTTCCGGGTGGTGCCCCCGGGCCAGGGGATTATTCACCAGGTCAACCTGGAAAAGCTCGCCCAGGTGGTGATGACCGCCCGAACGGACGGCGAGACCTACGCTTTCCCCGACAGCCTAGTGGGCACCGACAGCCACACCGTGATGATCAACGGCCTAGGGGTGCTGGGCTGGGGGGTTGGCGGCATCGAGGCCGAGGCGGTGATGCTCGGTCAGCCCTACTACATGCTGGCCCCCCGGGTGGTGGGGTTCAGGCTCACCGGCGAACTCCCCGAGGGCGCCACCGCCACCGACCTGGTGCTCACCGTGACCGAAATGCTCCGCCGACACGGGGTGGTGGGCAAGTTCGTCGAGTTCTACGGTCCCGGGGTGGCCAAGCTTTCCCTGGCGGATCGCGCCACCATTGCCAACATGGCCCCGGAATACGGGGCGACCATGGGTTTCTTCCCGGTGGACGAGGAGACCCTCCACTACCTCCGGCAGACCGCCCGTCCCCCTGAGCTCGTGGAGCTGGTCGAGCGGTACACCAAAGCGACCGGTCTTTTCCGCACCGGCAACGAGGAGACGCTTTACTCCGAGCACCTCGAGCTCGATATGTCCACCGTGGAACCGAGCCTCGCCGGCCCCAAGCGGCCGCAGGACCGGGTCAGCCTGTCCGGGGTTAAGGCGAGCTTCACCGAACACCTGACCAAACCGGTGACCGAGCGGGGCTTCGGCCTCAAGCCCGAGGAGATCGACCGCCAGGTAACGGTCAAACGGCCTGGCGAGGAGTTCGCCCTCAAGCACGGCTCGGTGGTGATCGCCGCCATCACCTCCTGCACCAACACCTCCAACCCCTCGGTGATGATCGGGGCCGGCCTCCTGGCCAAGAAAGCGGTCGAGGCCGGTCTGGACGTTCAACCCTGGGTCAAAACCAGCCTAGCCCCTGGCTCGCGGGTGGTCACCGATTACCTCGAGCGGGCTGGGTTGATGCCGTTCCTCGAAGCCCTCCGTTTCCACCTGGTGGGTTACGGCTGCACCACCTGCATCGGCAACTCCGGCCCGCTCCCCGACGACATCCGCCAAGCCATCGAGACGGGCGACCTGGTGGCCGCGGCGGTGCTTTCCGGTAACCGCAACTTCGAGGGGCGGGTCAACCCCAGCGTAAAGGCCAACTACCTGGCAAGCCCCATGCTGGTGGTGGCCTTTGCCCTGGCCGGGCGGATCGACATCGACCTCACCCGGGAACCGCTAGGCTACGACCCCAACGGCGAACCGGTCTACCTGAAGGACATCTGGCCGAGCCAGGCCGAGATCCAGGAGGCGATCCGCCAGGCCCTGGACCCCGAGGAGTTCGAAAAGGAGTACGCCGCGGTCTTCGAGGGCGACGAACGCTGGAAGGCGTTGCCCGCCCCCACGGGCGAGCTCTACGAGTGGGACCCGGACTCGACCTACATCCAGGAGCCCCCGTTCTTCCAAGGCATGCCGCTGGAGCCCGAACCGCCCAGGGACATTCAGGGGGCCCGGGTGTTGGCCCTCTTCGGCGACTCGATCACCACCGACCACATCTCCCCCGCCGGGGCCATTCCCCCCGATTCCCCAGCCGGCCGCTACCTGCAGGCGAAGGGCGTACCCGTCGCCGAGTTCAACACCTACGGTTCCCGACGCGGCAACCACGAGGTAATGATGCGGGGAACCTTTGCCAACATTCGGATCAAGAACCTCCTTCTCGGCGGCAAGGAAGGGGGCTACACGATCAAGTTCCCCGAGAACGAGGAGATGTGGATCTTCGACGCGGCCATGAAGTATAAGGCCGAGGGCACCCCGCTCATCGTGCTGGCCGGCAAGGAGTACGGCACCGGTTCTTCCCGCGACTGGGCCGCCAAGGGACCGGCCCTCCTGGGGGTGAAGGCGGTGATCGCGGAAAGCTTCGAGCGCATACACCGTTCCAACCTGATCGGCATGGGGGTGCTTCCGCTGGAGTTCAAACCCGGCGACTCCTGGAAGTCCCTGGGCCTTACCGGCCGGGAGGTCTACACCATCAGCGGCATCGCCGAGGGGCTCGTGCCCCGTAAAACCCTCACTGTCACCGCCACCCGCGAGGACGGCTCGGAGATCCGCTTCGAGGTTACCGCCCGGCTCGACACCCCGGTGGAGGTCGAGTACTACCAAAACGGCGGCATCCTTCAGACCGTACTCAGGAAGCTGCTTAAAGCCTGAAACCCTCACCTCCCCTACACCCGGGGCCGGCCCCGGGTGTAGGCTTTTTTCGTGCCCGCCTACGTAGGGGTGTACACCGCCCGGTTGGAAATGCCCTGGGTCCGGAGCCTCAAGGAAAAAAGGGCCTTGGTGCGGCCGGTAATCGAGCGCATAAAGGCCCGGTTTCCGGTGTCCGCCGCCCGCCTCGAGGGCCAGAACGACCACAAGTGGGAGGCGGTCGGTTTCGTGGTGATCGGGGCCGAAGCCGAGTGGGTCGAGGCCACTCTTCAGGCGGTGGCGGACTTTCTTAAACGGCACGGCGAGTTCAGGGTGCGGGCGGTGGGGTTCGAGGTGGTGCGTTGGGACCTCGAGGACCCCGGCTTGCCCCAGGCCCTTTAGCCCGCCAAAATAACCGGTATGGACCCGAAGACCCGGAAGGAAGTCCTCAGGAAATTGCACTACGGGGTCTACGTTGCCACCGCCAAGGACGGCGAGGAGCACGCCGCCGCCCTGATCACCTGGGTGAGCCAGGCCTCGCTTACGCCGCCGTTGGTCATGCTGGCCCTCCGGAAAGATTCGGGTATCTACGCCCTGCTCCGGCGAACCGGTCGGGGAGTGGTCCACATCCTGTCCCAGGGCCAAAAGGGCCTAGCCGCCGACTTCTTCAAGCCCACCCGGGTGGAAGGCGACCGCATGAACGGCCACCCCTTCCGTCTGGAGAACGGCCTTCCGGTGCTTACCGAAATCCCCTGGTATTTTCACTTCGAAGCCCGGGAGTGGGCCGCAGGGGGCGACCACGGGGTGCTGGTGGCCGAAGTGGTCGGGGTGGGGAAAAATGCGGAGGCCGAGGAAAGCCTCTGCCTCCGCGAAACCGGATGGAGCTACGGGGGCTAGGCCATCCGCTCGATCGCCATCGCGGTGGCGCCCCCGGTGCCGTGGCAGATCGCGGCCAGGCCTCGGGCCGCCCCCCGGCTTTCCAGGGCGTTCAGCAGCGTGACCAGAATCCGCGCGCCGGAGGCCCCGATGGGGTGGCCCAGCGCGATGGCGCCGCCGAAGACGTTGAGTTTTTCCAGATCAACCCCGAGCAGACGGTTAAATAGCACGCTGTTTAGGGCAAAAGCCTCGTTGTTTTCAAAGAGGTCGAAGTCGTCGAGAGTCATCCCCAACCGGTCAAGAAGTTTCTTGACCGCCGGGATCGGGGCTTCCGGAAAACGCCAGGTCTCCCCCGCGCTCCAAGCTCCCCCGAGGACACGGGCCCGGGGCTTTAGGCCGTAGCGTTCCACCGCCTCCTGGCTGGCCAGAAGCAGGGCGGCGGCCCCGTCGGAGATCTGGCTGGAATTGCCGGCGGTAAATCGGCCGTCCTTCTTGAAGGCCGGGCGCAGGCTGGCCAAGGCCTCCCGGGTGGTTTCCGGACGGATGCCCTCGTCGCGCTCCAGCCGCAGGGGCCCTTTGCGCGTTTTGACCTCGATGGGGGCAATCTCCCGGGCGAAGTCGCCGCGCTCGGTCGCGGCAGCCGCCCTTTTCTGCGAGAGGTAGGCGATCTCGTCGAGCTCCTCCCGGGTCACCCCGAACTCCTCGGCCAGCCGTTCGGTCTGGACCCCCATGGGCTCTCCGGTGGTGGGGTCGGTTAGGCCATCGTAAAGAAGAAGGTCTTTGAGCTCCTCGGGTGCGCCCAATAGGAATTTGTACCCCCAGCGGGCCCGGGGGGAAAGGAAAAACCCCGCCTGGCTCATCGATTCCACCCCACCCGCCAGCACCAGATCGGCGTCGCCGGCACGGATCGCGTTTGCGGCGGTCTGCACCGCCATCATGCCGGAGGAGCAGACCATGTCCACCGCGAAGCCGTCCTTCTCCTTAGGGATTCCCGCCTTCAGCGCGGCCTGGCGGGGAATCAGCTGACCGTGGCCCCCGCGCAGCACGTTGCCAAAGACGTAGAGGTCGAGGGCTTCACCCGCCACACCGGCCCTTTCCAACGCAGCCCGCATGGCGTGGGCCGCCAGATCCGAGGGGTGCAGGTCCTTCAGGCTTCCGCCGAAGCGACCGATCGGCGTGCGGGCGGTGGCGACGATGTACACCTCGCGCATGGTTTACCTCCGCCCCCATCGTACCTTGCGCACGGATGCGGCGGGTGTTACACTGGGATTGACAGAGATAGTGTTAGATTTCTTGAAAGGAGGTGGAGGATGCGGAAGTACGTGCGCCGGGTCCTGGCCGCCGCCAACGTGCGGGGAGAGGCCGAGGCCATCGAGCGGCTCGCCCAGGTTGTGGGCGAGGCCGACGTGGACGCCATCGCGCTGGTCGGCGACCTGGCGGGAAAGAACCCCAAGGCCGAGGATTACCGCCGGGTTTTCAAAGCGCTCGGTCGGTTAAACTTGCCCAGTTTCTTCGTCCCGGGACCGGGCGATGCCCCGGTTCAGGAGTACTTGCGGGAAGCCTACAACATTGAGGTCGTCTTCCCCTTCCTGCACGGTGTGCACGGCACCTTCGCGTTCAGCCCGGGGTACGTGGTCTTTGCGGGTATGGGCGGAACTATCGAGGACGACCCCGACTTCGTTCGGGAGGAAACCCGTGCGCTTCGCTACCCGGGCTGGGAGGCCGAGTACCGGCTCAAGGTCCTGCGGGAGTTAAAGGACTACCAAAAGGTCTTTCTCTTCGCCACCCCGCCCGCGCACAAGGGCCTTGGTGAACAGGGCAGCGAGGAAGTCGCCGAGCTGATCAAAACCTTTAGCCCCCGCCTCGCGATCGTGGCCGGTCCCAACCTGCCCGGGCCCGACCAAAAGCACGAAACCTTGGGTTCGACGCTCGTGGTCATGCCGGGGTCGCTGGCCGAAGGCGACTTCTCGGTGATTGACCTTCACGATCTGAAGATCGAGACCGGTAACGTGCGTTAGGCCCAGGCGGCGGGGGAAAAGCCGGCCTGTATCAGGGCCTGGGCAAGCCTGGCCTTGAGCTCGCCCAGGCCCTCGGCCTTTAGCGCCGACACCGGCACCCCCCCGTACCGTTCCCTGGCCAGCTCGAGGTCGTAGGGATCGGCCCGGTCGACCTTGTTCAACACCAGAACCTGGGGGGCCTGAAAGCCCAGCTCGGCCAAGAGCTCCTCCACCACCCGCTTGCGCTCGGCGTAGCCGGGCTCGGCCACGTCGAGCACGTGAAGCAGGAGATCGGCGTCGGCGACCTCCTCGAGGGTGGCCCGGAAGGCGGTGACCAGCTCTTCGGGCATCCGGCGGATGAACCCCACCGTATCGGTAAACACCACCTCCCCCAAACCGGGCAAAAACCCCCGCCGGGCGAGCGGTTTAAGCGTGGCGAATAGCTTGTCCTCGCCAGCCACCCCCATCTTGGCAAGGGCCCGCGCCAGGGTGGTCTTTCCGGCGTTGGTGTACCCCACCACCGCCACCACCGGAACCCCCCGGCGCTTACGCTGCTTCCTGGCCTCGCGACGACGGCGGGCGATGCGGTCGATCTCCCGGCTCAGCTCCTGAATCCGCGCGGTGAGGCGCCGGCGGTCGACCTCGAGCTTGGTCTCCCCCGGCCCCCGGGTAC
>WFNN01000036.1 GCA_015488545.1 Thermaceae bacterium
TTCTACTCGTTGGGGTGGGGATTGCGGTGCGGGCGGGGAAAACGTAAAGCAAGGCGTCTGTGGTAAAGCGAAATACGCCATGGTAAAGGGAACGGTCAGCTGTAAAGGGCAAAACCATCCCCAAAGAAATCCGGGAGGCCCTGGGGTTAAAGCCCGTGACCCGGGTGCGCTTTGAACTCAAAGGAGACTACGCGGTACTCCGCGTTGAAAAAGAAAGCGGCGTGGACCGGCTGTTTGGCATCTTGCGCACGAGCGTTCCCTTCCCCGGGCTCCGGGCGGAGGAGGAAGAAATCGAACGCGCGTGGGCGGAGGGCGCGGCCCGGTGAGCGCGTACTGGCCGGATACCGATATCGCCTTGCGCTTCCTCACCGGCGACCTCGCAGCGCTTGCGGAGAAAGCCCGAGGCATTTTCAGGGGCGCGGAAGAGGGAAGATGGCAGCTCGTGATCCATCCCCTGGTCGTGGCCGAGATCGTTTACGCCCTGCTGCGCCTCTACGAATTGCCAAAGTCTAAGGTCGTGGGAGCCCTCCGGGAGCTCCTCACCCTGCCGGGCGTCCGCGTGATCGAGCGAAGCGCGGTGATGGGCGCGCTTGAGCACATGGGAAAAAGCCGCCTTGGCTGCACCGACGCCTTCCACGTGGAAAAGGCGAGGGCCACCTCGACGCCGGTCGCCACCTCTGACGCCGACCTGATGCAGACCGGCTTCGCCGAGCTACCCTAAAACCCGTGAAGAACGCCGAGGATTTGAAGCGCATCCTCTCCGGCCTCGAGGGCCGGGGTTACAAGGCCTATAAGCGCATCGAGGGGGCCTGGCGGCTTGGAAGCCTGACCCTTTTCATCGACCACGTCCAGGCCGATCCCTTTGCCAGCCCTTCCCGGGTCCGGCTTCGGATTCCGGCTCGGGTGCACGGTGTTCCCCCCGAGATCTGGGCTAGCAGGCCCCGGCGGGTGGGCCTTCTGGATTTCCTGCTCCGGGTCTTCCGGACCGCCACCCGCGGGATCCCCCCCACCGGTGGCACCGGCCATTCCGGAAAGGTTCTGGTAGACGCCGGCGACGCCGAGATCCTGGAGCGCTCGGGGGCGGCGATTACCGAGGACTACCTCGAGCTTCGCTTCCGCGTGGGCCTGCCCGCCCGCGGCCGCAGCGTCATGGGCCGGGCGGCGGCGCGGCTCCTCACCGAGGACCTTCCGCTGGCGGCCGAGGCGGTGCGCTGGGTGAACCTGGACCGGGCGGTGGCCTGGGAATACGCCCGGCTGGCCGAGGACCACGCCCACCTGCAGGGCCTTCTGCCCCAGCGCGGGCTCGTCGCCTTCGTCGCCGACGGCAGCATCCTGCCCCGGGCCTCGGGGATTTCCTCAAAGCCCCTTTCGGGCGCGGTGCCGTTTAAGAGCCCGCCGGAGCTTGCCGTCACCCTCCCCACCCGGCACCACGGCGAGGTCACGGGAATGGGGATCCCCGAGGGGGTTACGCTGATCACCGGCGGGGGCTTTCACGGGAAAACCACGCTACTCGAGGCCATCGAGCTTGGGGTCTACCCCCACGTTCCTGGGGACGGTCGGGAGTGGGTGGTGAGCCGGCCGGAGACCCTGAAGGTCCGGAGCGAGGACGGCCGGAGCGTCGCCGGGGTGGACCTAAGGCCCTTTATCCACGACCTGCCCGGGGGGAAGTCCACCGCCTTCTTCGAGACCCAGGACGCCTCGGGCTCGACCTCCTTGGCGGCGGCGATTCTGGAGGGCCTCGAGGCCGGCGCCCGGGTTCTCTTGCTCGACGAGGACACCGCGGCCACCAACCTCCTGATCCGCGACGCCCGCATGCAGCGCCTGGTTCCAAAGGAGACGATCACCCCCCTGATCGATCGAGTACGGGAGCTTTACGAGAAGCTCGGGGTGAGCACGATCCTGGTGGTCGGTGGAAGCGGGGACTACCTGGACGTCGCCGACCGCGTGATCCTGATGGAGGACTACCTGCCGAAGGACGCGACCGGGAAAGCCCGGGAGGTGGCCCGCGCGCTTCCCACCCACCGGAGGCTCGGCGACCCGGCGCACCCCCTCGCGGTCACCCCCCGTTGCCCCTTGCCCGAATCCTTCGACCCCCGGCGGGGCCGGAAAGAGAAGGTGCGGGCCAAGGGGCTCCGGGAGATCGTCTTCGGTTATGAGGTCATCGAGCTTGACGCCCTGGAACAACTCACTGACGACTCCCAGGCCCGGGCTATCGGGGCGATGCTCAAGCGCATGGGGCGGCTTGCGGACGGAAGGGTGCCCCTCAAAAGCCTTGCCGAGCGGGTGCTCCGCGAGGTGGAGGAGCAGGGGCTTTACGCCCTAGAGCCCTCCCCCGAGCTCGCCCTCCCGCGGCTTTTCGAGCTCGTGGGGGCGGCGAACCGGCTGCGGAGTCTCCGGGTGAGGGGATGTGGTTAGGCTTGTGTTATTTGCATCGTGCAAATAAGCAGGAGAGCTATTTAACAAATAGCGCGAAGTGTAAAATAAGTTAGTGAGCGGTAGGCGGGTGCCTATTGGCGCAGGGATGTGGGCGTTTTTACCAGACCCACTCCCACCCCATCTGGAATTGAAGACGCCGGTGGTAAAGCTTTTGGCCGAGGCCAGCGAGGCACTTGGGCGTTTGGATGGGGTGGGTCGCAACCTTCCGAATCCTCACCTACTTGTTCGGCCCTTCGTCAATGTGGAGGCGGTGTTCTCCTCCAGAATTGAGGGCACGCAAGCCTCGCTTCGGGATCTTTACGCAGCCGAGGCATCGCTCCCCCTTTTTCCCTTGGAACGGCGCGTGGACGTTTTGGAGGTTCGCAACTACGTACGTGCCCTCGAATACGGTATTCAACTATTGAAGGATATTCCAATATCTACCCGCCTCCTGCGGGAAATGCACCGTGTTCTCCTAGAAGGCGTGCGTGGCCAAAACCGCGCCCCTGGTGCGCTTCGCACTGTCCAGAACTGGATCGGTGGACCGGGGGGTATTGAGCACGCAGTTTACATACCGCCGCCACCCCAGGAGGTTCCGCGCCTTATGGTGCAGCTCGAACGCTATATTCATAGCGAGAGCCCTTTTCATACGCTGGTGGACCTGGCGTTGATCCATTACCAGTTTGAAGCCATTCACCCTTTCCTAGATGGCAATGGTCGTATCGGCCGGTTGCTCATTGTTCTTCTACTCCTTGCTCGAGGTGTCCTTGAGCAGCCGCTGCTGTACCTCAGCGCCTTTTTTGAGCGTCATCGTAGCCGCTACTACGAACTTTTACTCAAAGTCAGCGTTGCAGGTGCTTGGGAAGAGTGGATAACCTTTTTCCTTGAAGGAGTACGCAGCCAGGCGAACGACGCCCTCCTGCGCGCGAAAAGGCTAAGTGACCTGAGGGAGGCTTACCGAAGTGCGTTGCAAGCTTCCAAGGCTGGGCCGGTGCAGCGGGCGCTTGCTGATCAGCTTTTCGTGACTCCAGTTTTCAGTGTACGGCAGTTGGAGCGCGAGACCGGTTTTAGTTTCGCCGCGATCAACCGGGCGGTGCAGGAACTCCAGGCCGCCGGGTGGGTCGAAGAGATCACCGGCCACCGTCGGAACCGCCTCTTCGCGGCGCCGGAAGTGCTTGATGTCTTGAATCCTTAGGGCAACACCGGCAGGTTGAAGACGTTCTGGGCCACGTAGAGGGCGACGAGGCTCAGGACGGCCGCGGTGGTGGGGGCTAGCACCCAGCCGAGCGCTACCCGACCAAAGAGGCGGAAGTCCACCCGCCCCCCGGGGATCAAAAGGCCGAGCCCGACCACCGCACCGACCACCGCCTGGGAGCTGGAGACCGGCACCAGGGGCGGTGGGGGCAGGCCCAGCGAGGCCACGAACTGGGCGAACCGCTGGGAGGCGAAGACCAGAAGGACCAGCGACTGGGCAACCACCACCACCCAGGCGGCGAGGGGGTTCAACCGGGCGAGGTCGCGGCCCACCGTCATCATCACCCGGCGGGAGTTGTAAACCCCGGCGGCAATGGCCAGACCGCCGAGCAGGAGCAGCTGGTGCAGGGGGTCGAGGCGAAACGCGCCCGGCAAAACAATGGGGCGGAAAATGCGGTCTGCAAGCGGCATGAAGACCCCCACCACGTTGGCGATGTTGTTGGCCCCCAGCGAGTAGGCCCCGAAGGCCCCGGCTAGGATCAGGGCGTAGCGGGTGAGGAGGTCGAGGGTGAGGAGGTGCAGCCGAACCCGGCGGAGGCCGGCGCGCAGCGGCAGGTAGAGGAGCACCGCGATGGCCGCCGAGAGGAAGGGGGTTACCACCCAGGCACCGGCGAATTGCCCGAAGGCCGCGAGGTCGATTCCCCGCCCCGAGAAGATGTTCCAGCCCAGAATCGCCCCCACGATGGTCTGGCTGGTGGAGACAGGAAGCGCCCGCTGGTTCATCCAGTACACCGCGTAGGCCGCCGACACCGCGATGAGAAAGGCCCCGAGCAGGGTGCCCACCGAGCCCAGCTTGCCCAGGTTGCCCGCGGTGCCGGCGCCCGAGAGCACCGACCCCAGGGTGACGAAGGCGCCGGCGATGAGGGCAGCGGTGGAGAAGCGCACCATGCGGGTGCCCACCGCGGTGCCAAAAATGTTGGCGCCGTCGTTGCCCCCGAGCGACCACCCGAGGAAGAGCCCACCGGTGAGGAAGAACCAGGCCCAGAGGTCCATCTCACACCAGCCGCTTGATGACCAGGATAGAGAGCTCGTCGCAGATGTCTTCGGAGGTGTCGGCGATGTCGTCGATGCGGTCGATGAACTGCTGGAGGTGGAGTTTCTGGGCGAGCTCGAGGTCGCTTTCGAAAAGCATCCGGCCGATCCGGGTCGCCACCTTGTCGGCCTCGGATTCGAAGAACTGGACCTTCTTCACGTGGTCGCGCACCGCGTGGAGGTCCCGGAAGAAGGCCCGGGCGGCCTTGACCATTTCCTCGGCGGTGGTCACCGCGGCCTGGGCCAGCTCCAGGATTCCCTCGGCGATGGGGCCGAGCGCCGGGCGCTGGACGTAGAAGGCGTAGACCGACTCCTCGTAGCGGTTGGTGACCTGGTCAACCTGTTCGATGAGGCTAAGGACATCCTCCCGGAGCTCGGGGATCAGGGTGTGGAAGGTCATCCGGGTTTCGATCTCCCGCCGGAGGGCGTCGCCTTCCTCCTCCACCTGGGTGATCTCGGCGATGTACTCGGCGTAGGCCTCGTCGACCCCGCGGCGGACGAAGGCCTCGACCGCCCGGGAGAAGACCAGGCCGGCCTCGAGGACGTGGTCGAAGTAGCGGTCGATCTCGGCCTCGAGCTGGCGGACGCTCGAGAACAGGGGGGTCAGCTTCATGATCTCCCATGGTAGCCGATCCTCAGGCGCCTCGGGTGGGCGGAACCGGTTTATCCGGTGGTTTCCAGACGCAGCTCCGGGCGGTCCTTTAAAAAGCCTTCCACCGCGTCGGCAACCCGCGTGAAGCGGGCACGGGCCAGCAAGGCCAGCACGCCCCGGGGCTTGAGCTGGATCAGCAGCAGCCCGGGCTCGGTGGGGTGTTCGGCCAGGGTGAGCTCCATCCCGGAAAGCTCGATTCGGTAGCCCCACTCGGTGCGGAGCGCCCGCGCAACCGAAAATCCCCGGGCGGTGAGTGCTTCTTTAAGCGCCCACGCGAGCTTGGCGGGGTGGCCGTCGGGACCGGGGAAGACGCTCCAGCTCTTCTCCACCATCACCCCCGTTTTAGCATGGAACCGTGCTTCCCGCCCGGTATTTGGCCTATTGCCCAAACTGCGGTGGGCCGATCGAGGAGGAAAGGCTCCGGGCCGGTCAGGCCTGCGCCCGTTGCCAGCCCGAGCCCAGGGGCTCCCTACGCCCGGGCCGCCTCGCCGACTTCGCTCAGGCCCGGGCGGCGCTCGCCGATTGGGTTGCGTTCTTTCGGGCCAAAACCGGGGTGGCGCCCTCGCCGCTCCAGCGGAGCTGGGCGGCGCGGGTGGTGACCGGACGCTCCTTCGCGCTCCTGGCCCCGACCGGGGTGGGGAAGACCACTTTTGGCCTGGCCACCGCCGCCTGGCTGGCCGAGCGGGGCCGGCGGAGCCACCTGGTCTTCCCCACCCGCCTGCTGGTGGTTCAGGCGGCCGAGCGGCTGGCCGCCTGGGGCGCTCCTTACATCGCCTACACGGGCAAGAAGCGCGACAGGGAGGCGATCCTGGAAGGGGCGCGTCCGATTGCGGTGTACACCGTTCAGTTTCTTTACAAAAACCACCCCCACCTGCCTCGACCGGTGGATTTTCTTTTTGTGGACGACGTCGATAGCCTGCTCAAGTCGGCTCGGAACGTGGATGCGGTGCTGGCCCTGCTCGGCTTTGGCTCCAAGGAACTGGCCGCGGCCTGGGGAAGCCTGGCGTTAAGGTCCAAGGACCCTGCTGCGGCCGAGGAGCGGGCCGAGGCGCTCCGAAAGCGGGCTCGCGGGGTGCTGGCGGTGGCCAGCGCCACGGCCCGCCCGCGCACGGCAAGGGTAGGCCTTTTTCGCGAGCTGTTGGGTTTCGAGGTCACGGCCCCGAGCCTCGCCCTCCGCCGGGTGACCGACCTCTACGAACCGCACTTTGGTGAGGACCCAGAGGCCCGCTTTCGGGCTGCGCTCGCCTGGGCCCGCCGGTTGGGGTCGGGCGGGCTTTTCTTCCTTTCCGGGCACCGTTTGCGGGAAGAGGGGTCCCGGCTCCGGGACTTCTTGAACGAGGGGGGCGTCCCGAGCCTGGTCTACGACGACCCCGGTGCCCTGGACCGCTTCCGCCGGGGCGAGGTGGCTGCGCTGGTGGGTTTTGCCTCCTGGCGGAACCCCCTTGCACGGGGAGTTGACCTGCCCGAGCGGGTGCGCTACGCCCTCTTCCTCGAGGTCCCCCGGTTTGAGATCGAGCTGGGCGAGCCCGATCCCCGCGGCCTCTGGCGGGTGGCGGTGGCGCTATTGCCCCTGCTGGAAGAGCCTCTGGCCCGCGAGGTGCGCCGGCTGGCCCGGCGCCGGCCCCCTTCCGAGGCCGGGATCCGCCGGGTGGCCGAGGCCATCGCGGCCCGCCTTCTGGATCCCGGGTTCCGGGCGCGCGTCGAGGCCAGCCCCGAGGTTGGGCTTCGTTTCCGGGACGGCCGGCCGGTGCTGATTTTTCCCGACGTGACCGGCTACCTCCAGGCTTCGGGGCGCACCAGCCGGCTGACCCCTGCGGGGCTTACCCAGGGGCTTGCGCTGCTGTTGGCCGACGATCCCAAGGCCTTCCGGGCACTGGCCCGTCGGCTCGCGTACCTCCTCGAGGAGGCCCCCCGGCCGGTGGCGGAGGTCGATGTCGATGCCCTGCTGGCCCGAATCGACGCCGACCGGGCCCGTCTCGCCGAAGGCGCACGGGGCGGTTCCCCCACCCGGGTTCGCGCGGTGGTGGTGGAGTCGCCCAACAAGGCGCGTACCCTGGCCGGGTTTTTCGGTCGCCCGGCGCGGCGATTTTTCCCCGGTCTGGTGGTCCACGAGGTGATAACCGAGGACGGGCCGCTGCTGGTGGCCGCCACCCGGGGGCACGTCACCGACCTGGCCCTATCCGGGGGGGTTCTTCGGGGTAGAGACCGAGCCGGGTTTTCGGCCCCGCTACCATCCCTTGCGCCGCTGCCCCGAGGGGCCGGTCCCTGGCCCGGCCTGCCGCGACGGCCAAACAAGCCTCCCCGACCGCGACCGCACCCTGGCCTCGCTTCAGGCGCTCGCGCTCGAGGCCGACGTTTTCCTGCTCGCTACCGATCCCGATACCGAGGGTGAGAAGATCGCCTGGGACGTGGACCTGGCCCTATCCGCCTACGTCGGCGAGCGACGGCGGGTTGAGTTTCGGGCGGTCGGTAACGCGGCGCGCCTTCGGCGAAGCCTTGGCCCGGCCCCGCGGGCTTGTCGAGTCCCGGGTGGACGCCCAGAAAGTTCGGCGGATCGCCGATCGCTGGGTGGGTTTTGCGCTTTCCCAGCGGTTGCAGCAGCTGTTGGGCCGGAAAACCCTTTCGGCCGGCCGGGTTCAAACCCCGGTGCTCGGCTGGGTGATCGAGCGCGACCGCCAGCACCGGCGCCGGGTGACGGTTACCGAGGTCGAGCTCGACGGGCTTCGCCTGGCCTTCCCCGGGGAGCAGAGGGGGGCGTCGCTTGAGGTGCGGCTCCTCGATCGCCGGGTTGAGGAACGACCGCCGCCGCCGCCCTTTACCACCGACACCCTGCTCGCTGAGGCCGGGCGGATCGGTCTGGAGGTGCTGCGCGCGATGGCCTTGGCCCAGGACCTCTTCGAAGCCGGCTACATCACCTACCACCGCACCGACGCCACCCGGGTCGCCCCCGAGGGGCTGGCCCTGGCCCGGAGGCTGGTCGCCGAGCGGTTCGGCCCGGCCTACGTCCGCCTTCGCCCCTGGGGGGCCGGCGGGGCCCACGAGGCGATCCGGCCGGCGCGGCCGCTCACCCCGGAGGATCTCGAGGAGGTGCTGCTCCTCGAGGGGCGCGAACTGGGGAGGGACCACCTCCGGCTCTACCGCCTGATCTTCGATCGCTTCCTGGCCAGCCAGATGCCCCCGGCCCGGGTGGAGGTCCGCGATTACCGCTTCTCGCTCGGCGAGGCCAGCTTGGAGCGGACGCTGCCGGTGCGGTTGATCGAACCCGGTTTCGCCCTGGCTTGGCCCTTGGTGATCGGGCCCGCCCCCTCGCCCGGGCGCCACCCGGTCACCCCGGCGATCCGCCGCCGCCCAGCCCTACACCGAGGGCGAGCTGGTGACCGAGATGAAGCGAAAGGGGATCGGCCGGCCCAGCACCTACGCGCTGGTCGTTGCCAGGCTCCTTGAACGGGGCTACCTGGTGCGCCGCTGCGGACGGCTCTTTCCCACCCGGCTGGGCAGGGAGGTTCACCGTCTCCTTACCGAAGAGGGGCCGCTGGCCGGGGCCGCCCGGCGCTACGTGAGCGAAGGGTTTACCCGGGAGATCGAGGCCTGGATGGACCGGGTTGAGAACGGCGAGGACCCCGGACCCCTTTTGCAAAGACTCTACGCCGCGAGCCTGGGGTTGTTGAATTCTCCCCCCTTCTCACCCCCGGACCCCTTAGGCTGAAGGTGTGCACCCCATAGGTGCCTGGGTGGAAAGCCGAGCGGCGATCGATTTTCTGCGGCGGCTTAACCTGCCGATGCGGCGGATCCGGGGGCCGCGGGATCCCGCTCTGCGCGGTATCGAGCTGCTGGTCACCGAAGCCGGGCTGCCGCCGCCAGCGTTCGCTGGGCGGATCCTGCTTCTCGGGGCAGGGGGTTATTCCCTCGACGACGAGGGGGCCGCGCGGCTGTTGCGGGAGCTCGCCCCGCACTACCTGCCTTTCTTCAAAACCCTGATCGAGAGCGTCCGCGACATCGTCTACGTTATCGATCCCCGGGGGCGGGCCCACTACGCGAACTTCCAGGTGCGGGAGCTGGGGTACTTTCCCCTGGAGCCCGGCACCCCGCTCGACCTGTTCGCCTTTCTCCCCCCGGAGGAGCGGGCCCGCGCCCGGGAAGCCCTCGAGGCCCTGCTCGCCGCCCCTGGCAAGGCGCTGGCCTTCCGCTTTCGGGGGGTGGACGCCGAGGGGCGCGAGCGGGCCCTTCGCGTCTGGGGCCGGAACCTGCTGCACCGGCCCGAGGTGCGGGGCATTCTCCTGAACGTTCGCGACGTGGGGGAGGAGGTGCGCCTGCAGGAGGCCCTGGCAGCAGAGGCCGCCCGCCTCAAGGCGCTGGTCGAGGCCCTTCCGGGGGTGGTTTTCCAGGCCCGGGTTGCCCCCGGGGAGGACCCGAACCGGGCCCCGCTCCTCTTCCTTTCGGAGCAGGCCCGGGGGGTATTGGGGTACGCCCCCGAGGTGTTTCTAAAGGCCCCCGGGCTTTACTACCAAAAGGTTCACCCCGAGGACCGTCCAGCGCTCCTTGAGCTGGCGGTTCAGGCGGTGGCCCAGCCCCACCGGCCGCACAGCCTGGCGTACCGCTTCCGGCACGGGGAGCGGGGGGATTGGGTCTGGCTGCGGGACACCCTCCGCTACGACCCGGGCACCCAGCTGCTCACCGGATTTACCAAGGACGTGACCGCCGAGCGGGCCCAGGCCGCCGCGGCGCGGGAGTCGGAGGACCGCTTCCGCACCCTCGCCGAAACCGCCCCGGCGGTCATCCTCATGTGGCAGGGGGAGCGGCTCGTCTTTGCCAACCGCACCACCCTGGAGCTCACCGGTTACAGCCTGGAGGAACTCCAGTCCCGGCCGATCTGGGACTTCGTTCACCCGGAAGACCGTCGGCAGGTACGGCGCAACGCCCTGGCGCGTCTCCGCGGGGAGGCGGCCCCCGCGCGCTACCCCTTCCGCATCGTGACCAAGTCGGGGGCGGTGCGCTGGCTCGATTACTCCGCCGCCACCGTCGAGATCGGGGGGCGGCCGGCGGTGCTGGGGGTGGGGCTGGACATCACCGAGGATAAGGAGCACAAGCTGGACCTCGAGCTCTTCGCCCGGCTATCCACGGCCCTGAGGCGAACCGACGACGTGCAGGCCATGCTCGAGGCCGCGCTCGGCGTGGTCGCCAATTTCTTCGCCTTCCCGACCGGGGCGATTCTTCTTTACGAGGAAGGTCGCCCCTGGGTGCTGGCCCGCCGGGGGTGGACGGAACGGATCCCGGTGGCCGACCGGCTGGAGCGGACCAGCCTGGTGGCCACCGCATTAAACGAGGAACGGGTGCTGGTTCTACCGGATCTTAAAGAAGATCCCCGGTTGCGCGAGGTGGCCCGCCCGTTCGTCCCCGAAGGCTGGTCGGGGGCGGTCGTGCCTATGCCGGTGGGCGGCCGGTGGTCGGGGGTTTTGTTCGCGGCCCGGCCGGGGTCCCCGCCGGGGGAGGCGACGGTCCGGCGGTTACAGAAGGCAGCGGAAACCATCGGCAACGCGGTGCACCGGGCCGCCCTCCACGCCCGGCTCAGCCGGCGGGTGAAGGACCTCGAGGTGGTGGCCGAGGTCGGGCGGGCGGTGGCCCGGGGGCCGCGCGTCGAGCACAGCGCGCGCGTCCTGCTGGATGCGCTGATGCGGCTCCCCTTCGCCGGGGGCGCGGTGTGGACCTTTGGGGCGGAGGGGGTGGTCCGCCGGGCTGTGCGGGGGGACCTGGCCGGCCTCGACGAGCTGGAATCCCATCTGGCCGCCGCGCGGTCGTGGTTCCTCGAGGGGGTGCGGGAGCGGCTTTGGGTGGTGCAGGCCCAGGAGGCCTCCCCTACACGGTTGGGGGCGTGGGTAAGGGCCTGGGGAATCGGCCAGCTTTGGCTTTTTCCCCTTCGGGCCGGGGGCGATCTTCTGGGCGTGCTGGCGGTGTTTGCCGAAAAGCGCGTCCACCTCACCTCGGAGGACCGTTCGTTCCTCGAGGCCCTGGTGGCCGAGCTCGAGGTCGCCCTGGACAATGCCCGCCGCCTGGAGGAAGTGCAAAAGGCCCGGCGCGAGCTGGCGGAGGCCTACGAGAAGACGCTTTGGGGATGGGCCAAGGCGGTCGAGCTCAGGGACCAGGAGACCGCCGGCCACACCGAGCGGGTTACCGGCTTGGCCGAGCGTTTGGGGAGGGCCCTGGGCCTTGCTGGGGCCGAGCTCCTTGACCTCCGCCGCGGGGCCATCCTTCACGACGTGGGGAAGCTGGCCATCCCCGACGCTATCTTGCTCAAGCCGGGCCGGCTGAGCCCCGAGGAGTGGGCGGTGATGAGGAAGCACCCGGTCTATGCCTACGAATGGCTGAAGGGCATTCCCTATTTGCAGGGTGCCCTGGTGGTGCCGCTTTACCACCACGAGCGGTGGGACGGCTCCGGCTACCCCAAAGGGCTTAAGGGGGAGGCGATCCCGCGCTTGGCCCGGATCTTCGCGGTTGCCGACGTTTTCGACGCCTTGACCTCCGACCGCCCCTACAGGCGGGCGTGGAGCCGCGAGAAGGCGCTTGCCCACTTGCAGGCGAACGCCGGGCGGCTTTTCGACCCCGAGGTGGTTGAGGCCCTGCTCGGCTTCGCCGAGCGGGGCGAGGTTTGACCGGGTCGGGTAGGCTAGGGGCATGCCCTACCTGCTCGCCCTGGACCAGGGCACGACCTCGAGCCGGGCGGTGGTTTACGACCTGACGGGCCGGGTCCTGGCCCATGCCAGGCGGCCGCTGGCCCTTAGCTACCCCCGCCCAGGCTGGGTGGAGGCCGACCCCGAGGCGATCTTCGATGGGGTCGTGGCGGCGGCCCGGGAAGCCCTGGCGCGGGCCGGGGTGGCGGCCGATCAGGTGGTCGCCCTTGGCCTTACCAACCAGCGAGAGACCACCCTGGTTTGGGACCGGAACACCGGGCGTCCCCTGGCCCCGGCGATCATCTGGCAGGACCGGCGCACCGCCCCCCTCACCGATCGGCTCAAGGACGAGGGCCATCAGGGCTTCGTGCGGGTCCGCACCGGGCTGGTCCTCGATCCCTACTTCTCGGCCAGCAAGCTGGCCTGGCTGCTGGAGGCAATGGATCTGGGGGCTGCCGCCCGGCGGGGGCGGGTGGCTTTCGGGACGGTGGACAGCTGGCTGCTTTACCGCCTTACCGGGAACCATCTCACCGACGCCACCAACGCTTCCCGCACCCTCCTTTTCAACCTGCGCACGCTGGCCTGGGACCAAGACCTCCTGGAACTCTTCGGGATCCCCGCCGGGGTGCTCCCTGAGGTGCGGCCGAGCCTGGGGGAGTTCGGCCGGGTGGACCCCGCTTTCTTCGGTGCCCCGATCCCGGTAACCGCCGTCCTCGGCGATCAGCAGGCTGCCCTGTTCGGTCAGCTCGCCTTCGAACCGGGCCTGGCCAAGGCCACCTACGGCACTGGCGCCTTTTTGGTGCAACGCATCCCGGGCTTCGCCCTGGCGGAGGGGACGCTCACCACCCTGGCCTGGCTGGACGACGGCGGGGCGGCCTACGCGCTCGAGGGTTCGATCTTCGTGGCCGGCGCGCTGCTTCAGTGGCTGGTGGAGGGGCTGGGGCTGGCCGGGTCGCCTGAGGAGGTCGAGCGGCTGGCCCATCGGGTCCCGGACACCGGCGGGGTTTACCTGGTGCCTGCCCTCACCGGGCTCGGCAGCCCCCACTGGGATCCCCACGCCCGCGGGCTGTTGATCGGTCTAACCCGCGGGACCGGCCGGGCCCACTTGGCCCGGGCTGCCCTGGAGGGGATTGCCTACCGCACCGCCGATGCCTTTTCGGCCATGGCCGGGGTGGAACCGCTCCGCCGGCTCCGGGTCGACGGCGGGGCCGCCAAAAGCGACCTTTTGGTGCAGCTGGTCGCCGATGCCATCGGGGTTCCGGTGGAGCGCCCGGCGGACCTAGAGACCACCGCCCGGGGCGCGGCGCTGGCCGCGGCCATGGGGGCGGGGCAGCTATCCCGGGGGGACGCCCTAAGCTGGTGGCAAGGGGAGCGCGAGTTCCTGCCCTCGCTGGATCCCGACCGGCGCCAGGCCCGTTACCGGGGTTGGCGGGAGGCGGTGGCGAGGGCGAAGGGGTGGGCGCGATGGAGCGAATCGACCGAAAACAGCTAGTCCGGGCCGCTGAGGACCGTTTTGACCTCTTGGTGATCGGTGGTGGGGCCACCGGCGCCGGGGTGGCGCTGGAGGCGGCCACCCGAGGGCTCAAGACCCTGCTCGTCGAAAAGCACGATTTCGGGGCCCAAACCTCCTCGCGCTCCACCAAACTGGTGCACGGCGGGGTGCGCTACCTCGAGGCCGCCATCAAGCGCCTTGACCGGGTGCAGTGGAACTTGGTTAAGGACGCGCTGAAAGAACGGGCCGTTTTTCTGCGGATTGCTCCGCACCTGGCCTGGAAGGTCGAGCTTTTGACCCCCATCTACCGGGCCTTCGAGATCCCCTACTACCTGGCGGGCTTAAAGCTCTACGAGGCCCTGGCCGGCCGGGCCAGCATCGGTCGGGCCTACTTCGTGCCGGCGACCACGGCCAAGGCCCGTTACCCCCAACTCAAGCCCGAGGGGCTCAAGGGGGCGGTGGTCTACGCCGACGGCCAGTTTGACGACGCCCGCATGAACCTGGCGGTGGCGCTCACCGCCCTGGAGGCAGGGGCGGTGGTGCTAAACCACGCCGAGGTCACCGGCTTCCTGATGGAGGAGGGGCGTGTGGTGGGGGCCGAGGTGAAGGACCTGCTTTCCGGCGGCACCTTCGCGGTCCGGGCCCGCATGGTGGTCAACGCCACCGGCCCCTTCACCGACCGGGTGCGGCAGCTCGCAGATCCCGAGGCCGAGCCGATGCTGGTTACCAGTTCCGGCGTGCACCTGGTGCTCCCAGCCCGGTACGCCCCCATGGACACCGGGCTCTTGATCCCCAAGACCGAGGACGGCCGGGTGCTCTTCGTCCTGCCGTGGGAGGGGTACACCCTGGCCGGCACCACCGACGAGCCGGCCGAGGTCACCGATCACCCCGTGCCCACCGCGGGCGAGATCGATTACATTCTCCGCCACTTGAACCGTCATTTCGCCCTCGAGGTGAGCCGTGAACAGATTCGTTCGGCCTGGTCGGGGCTCCGGCCGCTGGTTCGGGATCCCCGGGCGCGGGACACCGCTCGGTTGGCACGCGACCACGTAATCCACGAGGAGAAAACCGGCTTGGTGACCATCGCCGGGGGTAAGTGGACCACCTACCGCAAGATGGCCGAGGACCTGGTCAACTACCTCGACAAAACCCGCGGCCTGGGGTTGCCCAAAAGCCGGACCGCCGAGCACGTTCTCCTGGGGGGGCGGAACTACGACCCCGCAAAGGAAGAGGAGCTGGCGCTCCGGATCGATCCCGACACCGCCCGCCACCTGGCCCACACCTACGGCGATCAGGCCGCGGCGGTGCTGCGGTTCGCGCAGGAACACGGTCTGTTCGCCCGGCTGGTGCCCGGCCAGCCGTTCCTCGAGGCCGAGGTGGTCTGGGCGGCGCGCTACGAGCTGGCCGAGACCCCGCTGGATTTCGTCGAACGGCGGGTCCGGTTGGCGTTTTTGGAGACCGAGGCGGCCCGCAAGGCCCTGCCCCGGATCACCGAGCTGATGCAAAAGGAAAAGGGCTGGAGCCGGCCCGAGGCCGAGCGGTTCCTGCGAGAAGCCGACGACTGGCTCGCCCTCGCCCCTTAGGCCGCGTATACTCGGGGCTCGTGGAACGCGGCTCGCTCTTGCTCGTTCTGGTCGGCGTGTACGTGGCCGCCGAGGTGGTCTCCAACGTCACCGCCGGTCGGTTGGTGGTGGTGGGCCCCCTGGTGGTGCCGGGGGCGATCTTCCTTTACGCCCTTACCTTCACCCTGCGGGACGCCATCCACGCCGCGGGCGGATACGGGGCCGCCCGGGCGTCGGTGTGGGCGGGGTTCTTGGCCAACCTCCTCCTCGCCCTCTACGGCCTGTTGGTCCTCGCCCTTCCGGCCCCCGAGGGGTTTGACGGTTCGGCCTACCGGGCCGTTCTGGGCCAGAGCGCCCGGGTGGTGGCGGCGAGCCTTAGCGCCTACCTGGTGGCCCAGCTGGCCAACACCTGGGCCTTCGAGCGGATTGCGGGCGGGATTTTCCGCAAGGTGGCCGGCTCCAACGCGGTGGCGATTCTGCTGGACACGGGGATCTTTATTACCCTGGCGTTTGCCGGGACGGGGGCTCCGCTTCTCCGGTTGATGTTCGGCCAGGTGGTCTTCAAGTTCGTCTTCAGCCTGGCCCTCGTACCTCTGGTCTACTGGCTCCGGCGGGGTAGATACCCCACTTAACCTTGTCAAGCCCTGGCGGACACCTAAGGTGTAGGCATGGCTACCTATGCCGGTATAGACGTATCAAAGAGCTTTCTTGACGTTTTTGATGGCCAGGAAATCAGACGCTACACGAACGACCCGGAGGGGTGGGCAAGTATCGCAAAGGAAACAAGAGGGCCTTATGTGATCGAAGCAACGGGGATCTACCACATTCCGGTAGCGCGGTATCTGTGGCGGGAGGGACGGGCCGTCTACGTGGTCTCCCCCCTCCAGGTGAGGCGGTACGCCCAGGCGCTCATGACCCGCAACAAGACCGACAGTTTAGATGCCCGGGTCATCGCGGCCTACGCGGAAGCGGCGGGGGATCGACTGAGGCCGTGGACACCGCTTGACGCGGACCTGAGCGCGATTCGGGTGCTAGTAGGGTATGCGAGGGGGATCAGCCGGCAGAGCGCAGCCAACCGCAACCGGCTTCACGCCGTCCGGTTCGCGTACCCCGAGCACGCCGGGAACATCGTGGAGACCGTGGCGGAGCTTAGGAGAACGGCGGGACGGTTCTACCGAGAGGCCCTGAAGGTGGCGTATGAAAACCCCACCATCGCCCACTGGATTGACCAAATGACCGAGGTGTCAGGGGTGGGGGAGCGGGTGGCGCTGATGGTGGTGGCCTATGGCGGAAACCTTGAGCGGTTTTCGGATGCCCGGGCCTTCGCCGCGTACACAGGCCTCACCCCGATGCGGAAGCAGTCGGGGGAAAAGGAGGGGAAGGCGCGGATCTCGCGGATGGGGCCGGGGGCGCTCCGGCAAGCGTTCTATATCGCCGCGAGAGTAGCGGTCATGAAGGACGAGCGCTACCGGGCGTACTACGAACGGAAGCGGGCAGAAGGAAAGGCGCATCTGCTGGTGATGACGGCGGTCGCTCGCAAGCTCGCGGTGGTGGCATGGAAAAAGGCCGTGGGCCGGCCCTAGCCACGCTTACCCACGGGCTCAGAGGCCCTTATACCCCACCGGCAGGGCCTACGGCGCCAATCTACCCCACGAGCTCAGAGGCTCAGACTGTAGGACGGCGTCCTAGCCCACGGCCAAGAACAGGCTACCACCGAGGGCGCTGGTAGGGACATCCAGCCTTTTCGCACCGCCTACGGCCCTCGCGTAAAGCGGCAATCTCAAGGCCGGACAGCAGTTCGCCGCAAACAGGGCATCGGGTCCTCGTGTACGTAAAGCTCTTTCGCGAAATGCGTTTTGGACCCGCGCCAGACAAGAACGCCGATCCCAGCTTCCATAACCACCAGAGCAAAGCCGCCGACACCAGAACGGCCAGGAGATCGCCGAACATGCGATCAGGCTACCGCAGGCTCGCGCTGGGGACGGGCCTCGGTGAACTTCCGACGCAGAAGCTCATGGGGAGGGATACCGTGGCGGTAGGCGTGAGCAAGCTCGGCAATGCTAAGGGCCGGGAGTCCATCGGCAGGCCCCGGCCCAGGTTTCCGGCGATCAAGCTTGGACTCATCCCAGGCCAAACCGAGGGCCTCGACCGCTGCCCGGCGCTTGGGATCGAGCTCTTTTTGCAACTCGATGATCGGCGGCGGGAAGATGGCCCGGGTGTCGTAGCAGGCAGCGGCCAGCGGGTCAAGGACCACCACGTCATTACGGGCGATCCCCTCGAAGACGGTGCTGGTTCGCTTGTTCATCACACCCAACGAGTCGTCCATAATGTGGGTGTAGCGGATTACCGGACGGCGCCAGCGGTGCTTAGGCCAGAGCAGGAGCTTGAGCCAGAAGGGCGCGGGCCGGGCCCACCAGACATGCGCCACCAGGTCGCGAATCATGGTGTCAACCGAGGCATACCGCTGGGTCGCTAGGAGTACGTCCACCCCCACCTTGCGATGCTGGGACCAGAAGCCCAGGACCTCGGTGGGAAAGAGGCGGTACTCCCGGGCGTTAAACCACATGTGAGCTTCGTCGAACAGCAAGAGGCCTTCATAGACACTGAGCAGACCTTTATAGTCACGGATCTCCTCAATACTATCGGCGCGAAGGACGGCTTCGCGGTGGGGCATGCGGTGACGGCGGCGTAGATAGTGGTAGACGTTCTCGCGGATGAAACCGAAGTTTGCATAGACGCGTTTACCTCGAGCCAGGGCTTCGAGCCCTCGCTTTACCAGCATGTAGCTTTTGCCCGAGCCTGGGACGCCAACGTAAGCTTCGATCACGACTAACCCCCGCCGCGAAGGAACTTGATGCCCTTGTAGAGGAAGATCGCGCCGTAGACCACGGCCCAAACCGAAGCAGCGGTCAGAACTTCGGAGACCGGGAAGAAAACATTCAGCAATCCCAGGTAGGTGCCGAGGGAATCCGCGTACCACTGGGGCGGCTGAGGAACCGGGGGAAGCAGCTGGGCCAGGGTGGTGAGCAGGATGAAAAAGAGGTCCACGAACAGGTTAAGGACCATCACCAGAAGATCCAGGAACCAGCCCAGCACTGCCCCCACCAAGGAGCCCACCGCCTGCCAGAGGGCACCGAAGAGGCTCGCGAACCAGCCCAGGACATGCCCGGCAGCCTGGGCGATCACATCGGCGATCATCTGCAGAAACGACGCGAGGGCACTCACCGGAACCACCTCCCGAAAGAAAGGGGAAAGCTCTTCTCAAAGCCGCCGGGCGCAAGGGTGAACCCCTGCGGGAACCATCCCCTCCGCGCGGCGCGGTGACGGAAGGCGGGGGTCCTCCCGCTGTCCGGCCGTCCGACCCCAAACCCGCGCCGCGCTCCGGGGACGCTTCGCGCCCTTGCGCCCGTCGGCGAAAGCACAAAAGAGAGGGTTGAGGGCTTTCCGGGGGAAAGCCCTTGTCCCAGGAT
>WFNN01000037.1 GCA_015488545.1 Thermaceae bacterium
GGCAAAGCCCGGTCCCTGGCGTTCCCCAGACGATTCCCCGGCATCGGGGAATGACCCACCCGCACCGCTTTTTCCCCGATTTGGCCACGCGGGGGCTGCACAACGACCTACGGAGCCAATCTAGCCCCCCGGGCAGCGGAGATCAACCGCGGCCGGTTGAGGCCTCAGCCCTTGAGACTGCCGAGGGTCAACCCGCGGATAAACCAGCGCTGGGCGAGGAGGAAGACCAGGATGGGGGGAATGGTGGCGAGCGAGAGCCCGGCCATCAGAAGCGTCCACTGGGTGGAAAAGTCGGTGTTGAAGACCGCCAGGCCCACCGTGAGCGGCCGCATCTCGATTGAGTTGGTGGCCACCAGCGGCCAGAGAAAGCTGTTCCACCCGGCCAAGAAGGTAAACGTCCCCAGCGTCGCCAGGGCTGGTGCGGCAAGCGGCAGCGCCACTCGCCAGTAGATCTGCCAGGGCCCGGCGCCGTCGATCAGGGCGGCCTCCTCGAGCTCTTTGGGCACCTGAAGGAAGTGCTGGCGCATCAGGAAGATGGCGAAGGCGTCGAAGAGCCCGGGAAGGATCAGGGCGTAGTAGGTGTCGATCCACCCCAGCCGGCTCATGATCACGAAGAGGGGGATGATGAGCACGTGGGCGGGGATCATCAGGGTGACGAGGCTGAGGAGGAACATCGCGTCCCGCCCCCGCCAGGAAAACCGGGCGAAGGCATAGCCGGCCATCGCCCCCGAGGTGAGGTTCAGGAAGGTGAGCCCCCCAGCCAGAATCAGCGAGTTCAGGTACCAGCGGAAAAACGGCACCACCCGGAGCACCTCGCGGTAGTTCTCCCAGTGGAGCTTTTTGGGCCAGAGCTGAATCGGCAGGTCAAAGAGCGAGCCCGGCTCCTTCAGGCTGGTGGAGATCATCCAGAGGAAGGGCACTAGCATGGTGAGCCCGCCCAGCACCAGGAGGGTGATCACCAGCACATCCCAGAGCGTGGTCTTCTTCATGCTTCCTCGAGGACCCAGCGCCGCCTAAGCTTCCACTGCAGCGCGGTAAGGCCGAAAAGGATCAGGAACAACAGCCAGGCGATCGCCGAAGCGTAACCCATATCCGGGGGAAACTCGCCGAAGGCCTTCTGGTAGAGGTAGAAGAGCAGCACGTTGGTGGCGTCCAGCGGCCCGCCGCCGGTCATCACGTAGATCAGCCCGAAGACCTGGAACCCCCCGATCAACGCCAGGATGGTGTTCAAAAAGACGGTGGGCGAGAGCAGCGGGAGGGTGACGTGAACGAACTTCTGCCACTCGTTGGCCCCGTCCAGCGCGGCAGCCTCGTAGTAGCTGGGGTCGATGTTCTGGAGACCGGCCAGAAAGATCAGCATGCGAAAGCCGAGCCCGGCCCAGACCGAGGCGATGATGATCCCCAGCATGGCCCAGGCGGGGTCCTCAAGCCAGCCCGGCCCCTGGGTGGACAGCCACTGGAGGGTGGCGGGAACGGGGAGGTGAAGGAGGTGAAAAAGCGCCACCAGCTGCCCCCCAAGCCACCGGAGGAAGAGGTTGACCGGGCCCACGTAGGGGTTTAAAACCCAGCGCCAGAGCAAACCCACCGCCACCACGCTGGTCACCGTGGGCAGGAGGTAGAGGGTGCGCACGATCCGGACCCCGAAAAAGCGCCGGTTCAGCCCCAGCGCCACCGCCAGCGCCAGCGCGATCTCCACCGGCACCGCCACCACCACGTAGTACAGGGTGTTGAAGAAGGCCTTCTTGAGCACCGGGTCGGCGAGCATCCGGCGGTAGTTATCGAGCCCGGCCCAGGCGGCCAGCAGGTTCTGAAAGCTCAGGGGCTGGAAAACGTCCCAGTGGGTGAAGGAGATCCAGAGGGAGAGCAGAATCGGCCCGGCGTTGAAGGCCAGAAAACCCACCAGGCTAGGGAGCAGGAAAAGCCAGGGGAAGCGGCGGAAGACGTCCATTGAAGAGGGGAGGTGGGGGCGGGCCTTCCCGCCCCCGGTGCGTCCACTAACGGCCGGCCTTGACCTCGTCGAGGATCTTCTGGACCTTGGGGGCCACCCCGTCCATGGCGGTCTTGACGTCCTGCTTACCCTGCCAGACCGGCTGCAGGGCCTTTCCGATCAGCCGGATGGCCTCGGAGAACCGCTCAAAGGTTTCGGTGGGGATGGCGTCCTTGTTGACGGTGAGGAAGTACTGCTGGTGACGGGGCGGCGGCGGGGTGAAGAAGGCCTTGAGCACCCGGTTGGTGGCCTCGGGGTGGAGGGGGTCGTAGCCGATCGCCGGGATGATCAACCCGCCCTTGGTAAAGACCAGCGCCCCCTCGGGCCCGGCCAGGAACTTGAGCACTTTCCAAGCCGCCGCCTTGTTGCGGGCGGTGCGGGTGATGCCCCAGCCGGAGCCGTCGATGTCCACGATGCTGCCGGCCTTGCCGCGGGGGAAGGGCACGATGTCCCAGTCGAACTTGGCCTTCTTCTTCAGGGTGGGCACCCGCCAACGACCGTCCACGATCATCGCGGTGCGGCCGTTCAGGAACATCCCAAAGGCGCTCTGGTCGGCGGCCTCGGCCGGGGTGGGGGCCACGTGGTACTTGTAGCGGAGGTCGACGTAGAACTGGAGGCCCTCCACCGAGGCGGGGCTATTGAGCATGAACTTGCTGTGGTCTTCGCTGAAGAAGCGGCCGCCGTTCGACCAGACCCAGGGCTCCCAGAAGAGGAAGTAGGTGTAGAAGGAGAGCCCCCACTGCACCCGCTTGCCGTTTTTCTCCACGGTAAGCGCCTTGGCGGCCTTCAGGAAGTCCTCCCAGGTCCAGTTGGGGTCGGGGTCGGAAAGCCCGGCACGCTTGAAGAGGTCGCGGTTGTAGTAGAGGACCAGGTTGGAAACGTCGCGGGGCAGGACGTAGAGCCGGCCCTTGTACCGGAAGGCGTCGAGGATCCCCTTGTAGTAGAGGCCGGTGTCGAAGTTGTCCTTTTTGATGTAGTCCTCGAGCGGAACCAAAAGCCCCTTGGCGGCGAAGGCCGGGAAGTTGATGTTGTTGATGAAGATCAGGTCGGGGGCCTTGCCGGCCGCGAACATTGCGGTCAGCTTGGTCCAGTAGTCCCGCGCGGGGATGTGCAGCAGCTTGACTTGGATATCGGGGTTCTTCGCCATGAAGGCCTTGAAGGCCTGGTTGTAGAGCTCGATCTCCGACTGGCTGCCCCAGCTGGCCACGGTCACGGTGGTCTTGGCCAGCGCGGGGACGAGCAAGAGGAGCATCGCGAGCCCTAACCCTTTGAGTCCCTTCATTTCACACCTCCCTTGCCGTACCCGATGGGGTAGGGTCCCACCGGGACCGGTAGCTTCCCCGCCGGGACGAACTTCCCGGCGAGGGCCTCCAACGCGGCCTCGACCTGGACCGCGCGAAAGCCGTAGGTCACGAGGTAGCCGTCGGGCTCGGGGTCAAGGTAGACGAGGTCGTCGGGGTTCCCGAGCGCGACCACGTAGACCGGTTTCCCCAGCGCCTTCAGGCCCTGGTAGAGCCAAATCATCTCGTCGGGCAGAGGACCGAGCCAGTGGTAGGTACCGAGGACCACGCGGTCGAAACGCTTCGCCCGCTCCAGGGTGGCCTCGATCTCGGGTCCGGTGGGCACCTCCGAGACCTCCTGGTAATGGGCCCCGGGAAGGTAGCGGGGGGCAAGCGCGGCCAGCGAGGGTTCGTCGCCGTAGCGGGGTCGGATCTTCGGTCCCACCACCAGCGTGCCCGCCCCGGGGATGGGGAGATCGCCCCGGACCCAGGTGACCCCCGCCCGGGCAGCCCGTTTGGCCAGGGCCAGCATCGGCCTCCAGTCGGGCTCGGGGCAGGGCGGGCGGGTTCGGCTTCGGAGCGCCTTTAGGCGGGCGGCGGAAGCCGCGAGGCGCTCCGGGGAAATGCCTCCCTGCCGAATCGCCTCGGAAAGCGCCCGGAAGATCGTCCGCGCCCGTTCGGGGTCGCGCCCGGCGATCACCAGGTCGGCCCCGGCTTGCACCGCCCGCACCGCCGCCTCCCCCAGGCCATAGCGGTCGCGAATCGCCCGCATGCTCATGTCGTCGGTGACGATGACCCCCTTGAAGCCGAGCTTATCGCGAAGGAGCCCGGTAAGAATGGTCCTTGAAAGGGTCGCGGGGTAGGCGGGGTCGAGGTCGGGGTAGAGGATGTGGGCGGTCATGACCAGGGGCACCCCCGCCCGAACCGCGGCCTCAAAGGGCGGCAGGTGCACCCGCTCGATGGCGGAGAGGCTCCCCTTGGGGTAGACCGGAAGCCCGAGGTGGCTATCCACGCTGGTATCGCCGTGGCCCGGGAAATGCTTGGCGGTGGCCAGAATACCGGCCTCCTTCAGGCCAGCGATGAAGGCGAGGCCCTGGCGGATGACCCGTTCCGGGTCGGCCCCGAAGCTGCGAATCCCAATGATGGGGTTTTGGGGGTTGGTGTTGACGTCGAGCACCGGGGCGAAGTCCACGTTGGCCCCGGCGGCGCAGACCTCCTCGCCGATCGCCCGGGCCACCGCCCGGGTAAGGGCGGGGTCGCCAGCGGCGGCGAGCGCCATGGCGCCGGGGAAGCGGGGCACCCCGGGGGGCCGAAAGGAGTTAAAGGGTCCGCCCTCCTGATCAACGAAGACCAGAAGGTCGGGGTAGCGCTTTCGGAGCTCGTGAATGGGCCCCGGTCCCTCGGCGAAGTTGGAGCTAAAGAGCAGGACCCCGGCGGGCCTCATCTCCTCGATCAGGTCGTAGGGCACCCGGCGCCCCGACCAGGAAAGGACCAGAAACTGCCCCGCCCCGGCCCGGGCAAAGGCCATTCCGGCGACGAGCAGCAAAAGCCACCTCCTCACAAGAGCGCCTCCCGCAGGTTCCCGCCGGCCTCGGCCAGGCGCCTACGGGCGGCCTCCGGGTCCAGCCCGCGGGCCAGCAGCACCGCCAGCGGCACCTCCCAGCCGGCGGCCCGGAGCGCCTCTTCGGCCTGGGCTTCGTCGACCCCGGCGATCTCGGCCACCAGCGCCCGCGCCCGCCGGCGAAGCTTTAGGTTGGCGGGGCGGACCGCCACCATCCGGTTGCCATAAACCCGCCCCAGCCGCACCATGACCAGGGTGGAAAAAAGGTTCAGGGCCGCCTTCTGGGCGGTCCCAGCCGCCAGCCGGGTGCTGCCGGCGATCACCTCGGGGCCGGTATCGAGCAGCACCGGAACCTCGACCGACGCCAGGAGGGGCGTGTTGGGGTTATTCGCCATCCCCACGGTGAGGGCCCCCTTTTCACGCGCGGCGGCGGCCAAGGCCAGAGTGTAGGGGGTGCGGCCGCTCGCCGAGACCGCCACCAGGAC
>WFNN01000038.1 GCA_015488545.1 Thermaceae bacterium
ACGTCGCCAGCCAGCAGTGAAGCGGCGGCGTAGACCCATCCCGCATAGGCCCCGAGTTGCTCTTCCTTCGTCGAGATGGGGAAGGCGTCGGGCTCGGTGCCGGGGACGATCAAACCTAGGCTCATGTTCGGCCTCGGCGCGGGGAGCTCGGGCGCCCTGCGGAAGGGGCGCAGGATGCGGTCTAGCAGGCTCACACGAACACACTCCTTCGCTGGCTGATCCTGGCCACCCCATCCCAAAGCGCGGCCAGGGCGTCCACCTGGTCGTCGTGGGCGTCCTCGAGGCCGGTGAAGGCCATGAGCTCGGAGAGGAGCGGCGAGAGCCAGGGGGCATTCTTGGGCACCAGGATCCGCCCGTCGTTCCAGGCGGTGGCGGCCGGCTGGGCCCGCACAAACTTGTCCGCGCCGGCCGGGATGGTGTGGATCCGCACGCCGAGGCTGGCCATCAGGTCGGCGATCCCCCGCTCCTGGCCGCCGGTGTACCAGTAGCGGGGCTCGGGGAAGGTCGAGAGGACCCGGGCCGCCTCCCGGGCCTCCACCTGCCCGCGCC
This sequence comes from Thermaceae bacterium, assembly GCA_015488545.1. GTDB lineage: Bacteria > Deinococcota > Deinococci > Deinococcales > Marinithermaceae > WFXV01. The sequence continues at coordinate 550 of WFNN01000038.1, forward strand.
AGACCTCGGTGAGGTAGAGCTTGCCGTCGTGATACCGACCCCGGATCGCCACCGAGTAGTCGGCCGATGTGCGGCGGGAGTAGGCCAGGTCCACCCCGGTGGCCTCGCGGTAGCCCTCGGCCGGTAGAGCCCCGGGCTCGTAGTAGTGGGGCTCGCGGAAGACTGCCCCGCCCTTCGGCCTGGGCTGGCCCATGTAGAGCGCCGCCCAGTCGTACTCGCCGATCTTCCGCCGCAGGTCGTTCAGCCACTCCAGGGGCCGCACCTCCGGCCAGAGCGGGGTGCCGTCCTCGCGGATGGCGGGCAGGTTCACGTGCGTCCAGCCGCCCTCGATCAGGCGGCCGGCGAGGTCGTCGGGGTGCCAGCGGGTGGCCACCACGATCACCGACCCCTGGGGGTGGACGCGGGTGAGGGCGGTCGAGGTGAACCACCGCCAGGTACGCTCGCGGTAGGTGGCGCTCTCTGCCTCGGCGCGGTTCTTCACGTAGTCGTCCACGATCAGCATCCCGTCGACCGCGTAGCCGGTGAGGGGGCCGCCGATGCCGGTGGCCAGCACGCCCCCGCCCTCCGGGGTGCGCCAGCGGTCGAGGGTCTCGGTGGCCAGCTCGAGGCCGGCCCGCTCGGCGATGGCCTGAGCCAGGTACATCTGGTCGCGGGCAAACTGGGTGGCGTAGGTGACGTAGGCGTGGCGCAAGCGGGGGTTCCTGAGCAGCGACCAGACCAGCGCGTGCAATACGACCTGCGATTTGCCGTGCTGCGGCGGGGCGCTGATCACCAGCCGGACCGGCTCCCGCTCGGCCCGCTCGATCGCCTCCACCACCGGAGCCAGGTGGTGGGGGGGCTCGAGGCCCGGGCTCACCGCCGGGATGAACTCCATCAGGCCGGAGGCTGGCCTCGAGCGAACCCGGCTAGGCTCGCGCGGGAGCCAGCGCTCCAACCGACGGAGCCTGTTCTCGATGGTGCTTAGCGAGTCGAGCATCCAGCACTTCCTTGGTCAGGGCGATCTCGGAGAGGATCTTCAAAGCTCCGGCCACCGCGTGGATCGCCGCCGGGTCGGAGGCATCGGCCTCCCTGGCGGCCTTCTGCAGGAAACGGATCCCCTCCCGGATGGCGGGGGCGAGCTCCGAGGCCCATTCCCGCTCCAGGACGGCCTTTTTCTCCGCGACAAGTCGCGCCAGTTTTTCGTCCTCGGAGAGCCTGCGGCGGTAGCGCTGCAGGGTTCTGAGGGCGACACCATGTCGCGCGATCGCCTCCTTGTCCCCGAGCACCGCCGCCTCGGCAAGGATCTGAGCCGCGCGTTCGTATTTGAAGACCTGGGGCATGGTTCCAAAAGCAAAACCCCCGCCATCGGGCAGGGGCTTGGCTATCCTAGCGATATTGTAGCGCCAAGTAGGGTACTGTCAAGTATAGTATTGCTACCAATCAGTTGGCTTGCGTATTGGCTGGCCAGATGCATCTAACACTGGATCGGGAAGCTGTGCGGCCTTCAAATGTCGTTTTCGCACGAAAAGCGGTTCACGCCCCGAAGCTCTAACCAAGTGTCGGCTAACATTTTGCTTTTGTTTTTGCTGAGCAGGAAGTCTTTTGTCGTAAACGATGACCCCCACGCTTTTTCCTAGCTCTTCCCTTACCATCCGAACAGGCTCAGCAAGGTCAGAGTCGTTGCTTATTATCCAGGCCTCATCATATAAGTCTTTAAACGCATCTAGGAGCAAGTACGCGGCGAGATTGACGTCCGACCCTTTTTCCTCACTGTTCACAACGTGCACCTGTGTATTCGCTGCCACCGAATTCAGCGCCTGGCATGCACTGCACTTAAACTGCAATGACCGAGAAAGCGGACGCCGAACTTCGCGCTCCACGAATTTTCCGAAATGAATGCGCACTTCAGGAATCGTCCAAAGAGCTCTAAGGTAAACGTCTTGCCGTGTAGCTTTTGCCAGATCCCAAGGTGGCGACTTCACACGAGCTGTGAAGTAGCGAATTAGACTAATCTGCGGTTTACCCGGTATAACTCGTGCCGCCAATCGCTTTAAATCAAGCCACTTATACGGTGAACCACGGAGCGCGCCGTAGTAGAGGTTGAAACCATCCACATAAACCGCAACGCGCCGTTGCCCAGCAGGCATCTGGAGGTCCATGAAAAAAGCCTATCAAGCGGCGCAAAAGGATTACGCGAGCCTTTCGGCTCGCGCACCTGCCGCCCGAAGGCGAGCAGGGGGATCTATCTGAATCCTAGATGCCTGGGCCCGATTTGTCAAGGCGAAAGCTACTAGCCCGGCAGTTCTGCCCTCTTATTGCCAAGCAACTGATTCGCGAGCCATAAGACCGCCGATCCAAGCGCGGCATGAGTCGCGTCGCGAAATTGACCATTGAACTTTAACAACTGCCCGGGCCCCTTCCCAAACCGCACCTGGTCCAGCAACACCCGGTACTCCTCCGGCGCCTCCCGGATCGCCGCCAGCACCCGCTCCACCGGGATCCACCCGGCCGGCGTCAGCAGGTGCTCGCCGAGGCTCACCCGCCGGTTCCGGGTCCACTCGCCGATCACCGGGCGGGCGGGTTC
>WFNN01000039.1 GCA_015488545.1 Thermaceae bacterium
AGCCCGCCCCCGGCCCATGCACCGGCCCGCCGAAAGGCGTCCGGCCGGGCCCGCATGTGCGTGAAAAGAAGGCCGCGCCAGCGCGGGGGCAAACCGAGAACGAGATGGCCGAGATCCCGGCCGAAAAACACGCGGGCCGGCGACTCGCCAAACCAGGCGTCGGGGTGGGCTTCCTTAAAGGCCCGCCAAACGCAGGCAATAAACGTGTCCCGGTCCCAAACCATGGGCCCAAGCCTGGCAGCCGGCGCCGGCCGCCAGCGGTATTTCGGACCGGGGCTCCAGCCGCTACCTGAGCCTGAGCGGATCCAGAAGCCATCCGCCGTCGGGGGTCGGCACGACGCGGGCGACCACCTGGAAGGCGGTGCCCAAGTCGCGGTCGGGGTCGAAGCCGAGCCGGGCGCCAGCGGGCAAAAACGCAATGCGGGTACCGTCACAGAAGTAGCCGTCGCTCCGGGTCTTGGCCCGGTTACCCCGGGCCAGGGGTAAACCCCGGCAAACCGTTGGCGCGGGCCTAAACCAAGGCCAAAGGTAGCCGATCAGGATCACTGTCCGTCCGTAATAGGCGGCTGGCTCGACCTCGATCCGGGCCAGGGTGGCCACCGGCTGGGCCCGAACCGCCAGGGCCAGGACCAGCGCCAATAGGACACAGCGCATGCCTTAATTATCCGCTCCAGAATGGGGTATACTGTATACCGTATGCAGATCGCCCGTCCCCTGCTGGTTCGCGAGGCCACCTACGAGAAGTTGAAACGGGCCCTCATCGAGGGGGTGCTCAATCCCGGGGAACGGCTGTCGGAAATCGAGCTTGCCGAGCGGCTCGGGGTCTCCCGCACCCCGGTGCGGGAAGCGCTGATGCGGCTGGCCCAGGAAGGGCTGGTGGAGCTGCAACCGGGCCGGGGCGCCTGGGTGCGCGAGCTCACCCCCGAGGAGGTTCGCGAGGTCTACGAGGTGCGGGCCGCCCTCGAGGCCGAAGCCGCCCGGCTCGCCGCCGAGCGGGCCACCGAAGCCGATCTCGACGCCCTTATCACGGCCGAAGAGGCGCTTCGCCGCCTGCCCCGAACCGACCTGGCGGCGCAAACCCGGGCCGACGCCCGCTTCCACGCCCGGCTGGTGGCGACCTCCAAAAACCGCGAGCTGGAAAGGCTCTTCCACCAGCTCGACGCCAAGCTCGCGCTCGCCCGCCGCTTCTCCAGCGACGAGAACCAGAGCCCGAAGACCCTCGCCGAACACCGGGCCATTGTGGCGGCGATCCGGGACCGCGACCCCGAGCGAGCGGCGGCCGCAGCTCGGGACCACATCGAGCGATTCAAGGCCCTGGTCGCGGCGCGTTTGGCGGGCTCGAAGAAGGGGGTGGCACGGTGAGCCTCTGGCGCAACGGCGTCCTGGCCGTCGCGAACCGCCCAGCGGTCGAGCGGCTGGTGCGCCGCTACGGGATGCGCCTCGCCCGACGCTTCATCGCCGGCGAAACCCTAGAGGAAGCCCTCGCCGCCGTCCACCGGCTCGAGGAGGACGGCATCCACGCCATCCTCGACGTGCTCGGCGAGATGGTCACCGGCGAGGCCATGGCCCGGGCCTTCGCCGAGGAGATCAAGAAGACGGTCCGTGCCTTCGCCGGCCTCCCCTACCCCCGCTACGTCTCGGTCAAGCTCACCCAGCTCGGCCTGGACACCGCTCGCGAGCTCGCCGAAGAGCTTTTGAAGGAGATTCTCGAGGTCGCCCGCACGGGCGACGTCTTCATCCGCATTGACATGGAGGACTCCCCCCGGGTGGATAAGACCCTCGCGGTCTACCGCGCCATGCGCGAAGCCGGCTTCGAGAACGTGGGAATCGTGCTCCAGGCCTACCTGAAGCGGAGCGAGGCGGACCTAGAAGCCCTCCTGCCCTACCGCCCGAGCGTCCGTGTGGTGAAGGGCGCCTACGCCGAACCCCCCGAGGTCGCCTACCCGGACCTCGCCACCATCCGCGCGAAGTTCAAGGCGCTCGTGGAGAAGAACCTGCTCGCGGGAAACCCCACTGCCATCGCCACCCACGACGACGTCCTCATCCGGTGGGCCAAGGACTGGACGAAGGCGCGGGAGATTCCGAGAAACCTCTACGAGTTCCAGTTCCTCTTTGGCGTCCGCCCCGCCCTGCAAAAGAAGACCGCCCGTGAGGGCTACACCACCCGGGCCTACGTGCCCTTCGGCACGGCCTGGTACCCCTATTTCAGCCGCCGCATCGCCGAGCGCCCGGAGAACGCCCTCTTCGTCCTCCGGGGGCTTTTGAAGCGGTAAGGAAAGGAAGTGAGAGTATGACGGTCGAGCCCTTCAGGAACGAACCCATCGAGCGCTTCGGCACCGAGGAAAGCAAAAAGGCCATGCGGCGAGCCCTGGCCGAGGTCCGGGCCCAGTTCGGCCAGGAGTACCCGCTCGTCATCGCCGGCGAGCGGGTCTTTCCCGGCGCCTTTATCGACTCCCTCGATCCCTCCGACCCCGCCCGGGTCGTCGGCCGGGTGGCCCGGGCCCGGAAAGAAGACGCCGAGGCCGCGCTCGAGGCCGCCTGGAAGGCGTTTGCATCCTGGAAGCGCTGGGACCAGGAGGCAAGGAGCCGGGTGCTCCTCAAGGCCGCCCACCTGATGCGGCAGAAGAAGACCGAGCTCACCGCCTGGATGGTCTATGAGGTAGGGAAGAACTGGATTGAAGCTAGCGCCGACGTCGCCGAGGCGATCGACTTCCTCGAGTACTACGCTCGGGCCGCGCTCCGCTTCAAGGGCCCGGAGGCCATCGAGGTAGTCCCCTTCCCCGGTGAGGACAACGAGTCCTTCTACATCCCCCTCGGGGCCGGGGTCTCGATCAGCCCCTGGAACTTCCCCGTGGCCATTTACACCGGCATGTTCGCCGGTCCCATCGCCGTCGGCAACACGGTGGTGGCGAAACCCGCCGAGGACTCCTCGGTCGTCGCCTACAAGGTCTTCGAGATCATGGAAGAAGCCGGGCTGCCTCCGGGCGTCCTCAACTTCCTCCCCGGGATCGGCGAGGAGGTGGGGGCCTACCTGGTCGAGCACCCGAGGACCCGCTTCATCAACTTCACCGGGAGCCTCGAGGTCGGGAGCTGGATCAACAAGGCCGCCGGCGAAGTCCGCCCGGGGCAGCGGTTTTTGAAACGGGTGATCACCGAGATGGGCGGCAAGGACGCGATCATCGTGGATAGAAGCGCGGACCTCGAGCTCGCCGCCCAGGGCATCATCCAAAGCGCCTACGGGTTCTCCGGCCAGAAGTGCTCGGCGGCGAGCCGGCTCATCGTGCTCGAGGAGGTCCACGACCTCTTGATGGAGAAGGTCGAGGCCAAAACCCGCGCCCTCTCGGTGGGCCCCGCCGAGGAGAACCCCGACATGGGGCCGGTGATCAACGCCGCCCAGGAGAAGAAGATCCTCCACTACATCGCGCTTGGCAAGAACGAAGGGCAGCTCGTCTTGGGCGGGGAGAAGCTCGAGGGGCCCGGGTTCTTCATCGCCCCCACGATCTTCACCGAAGTGCCGCCAAAAGCACGGGTCGCCCAGGAGGAGATCTTCGGCCCGGTCCTCAGCGTGATCAAGGTGAAGAACTTTGATGAGGCCCTCGAAGTCGCGAACGATACCGTCTACGGCCTGACCGGCGGGGTCTACGCCCGGGACCGGGAGGTCCTCGAGCGCGCCCGGCGCGAGTTCCACGTGGGGAACCTTTACTTTAACCGCAAGATCACCGGCGCTTTGGTGGGCGTCCAGCCCTTTGGCGGCTTCAACCTCTCGGGCACCGGGGCCAAGACCGGAAGCCACGACTACCTCAGGCTCTTCCTGCAGATGAAGACGGTGGCCGAGCGGTTCTAACGGGGCGCTTGAACGCGCGGGGCGGGCCTTCGGCCCGCCCGTTCCCTACGTGATGCCCTAGGTAGGGAGATGAAAACCACCCTTACCACGAAAGGGCAACTGACCCTCCCCAAGAAGGTCCGGGACGCCCTCGGCCTCAAAACCGGCGACGAGCTTTTGGTGGAGCTCGATGACGACCGGATCACGCTGATCCCCCGCCGCCGCTACCGGGCGGAGGAGCTCGACCAGCTGATCCCCAAGGCCAAAAACCCTTCCCCGGACTTAAGGCCGAGAAGGAAGCAGCGGCGCGGGCGCGGCTAGAGAAGGAACGGCCGTGAAAACCTACTACGTAGACGCGAACGTCCTTTTGCACCTCGCCACCCGAACCCCCGAGGGCCTCTACGCCCGCGCCCGGGGCTTCGTAAAGCAAGCGGAAGAGGAGGGTTCGCGGCTCCTCGTGCATCCCCTCCACGTCGCCACCGCCGCCTGCGTGCTGAGGGGCTACTACGAATACGCGCCGACCGAGGTTTTGGAGGTTCCAAGCATCGTCCTCAACCTGCAGCCCGTTCGCGTGATCGAGGAAGCGCGCGTATTCGGGGCCCTAAAAGAGATGGCCCGCACCGGGGCGGACTTTGACGACGCCTTTCTCGTCCTCTTGGCCCGCGAACACGCCGGCGCGGTGGCCTCGTTCGACCGCGACTTCAAAAAGCTTGGCGTCGCGTGGATCGGGCCCTAACCGCTAAAGCTCGAGCGCTGCCCTAAGGTGCCCCTCCGCCAGGGCGCGGCACACAGTGCCCTCGGGCCAAGCCTCCGACGGCTTGGGCCTTGACCCGGCGGACCTCCAGGCCCTTCGTAGCCCACCGCGCGAAGGGTTTCCTAAGCTTGGCGTGGGCCGAAGATGTGGCCATAAGATCCGGCCTTACTTTTTCCTACCACCATTTGGTAGCATGAATGCATGCCAGCCGTTTCGGAGAAGCTCAGCGTTAGCCTGCCCGAGCCCCTGGCCCGCTTCGTCGAGGCCTACCGGCGTCGCCACGGGCTGAGAAGCAAAAGCGAGGTCGTCGCCCTCGCCCTCAAGAAGCTTCGCGAGGAGGAGCTCATCGAGGGGCTCCGGGCCATGAGCGAGGACTACGCCCGCGAACCCGACGCCTGGCTCGACTCCGACCTGGAGGAAACCCTTGAAGACGGCGCCGCTCCGCGGTGAAGTGGTCCTCGTGGACTTTAACCCCGCCCGGCCCGGGGAGGCCGCCAAGCGGCGGCCTGCGGTCGTGGTTTCGAACGACCTCTTTAACGCCTACGCCCCGGTGGTCGTGGTGGTGCCGCTCACCTCGAGGGTGGACCGCGTCTACCCCACGGAGGTGCGGATCGAGCCGGGGGACTCGGGCCTGGAGCACCCCAGCAAGGCCCAGGTCCACCTCATGCGCCACGTCAGCAAGGGCCGGATCCTGAAATCCCTTGGCAAGCTGGAGGGCGCCGTGCTCAAGGAGTTGGACGACCTGCTCAGCGAGCTCTTAGGGCTTTGAGGATCGGTGCCCTTAGCAACGGGGCCTTGCCGCCAAAATCCAGGGCAGGGGCTTAGTGGCAACGGTTCAGGGTTTACCGGATCACCCGCACCTCGACGTCGAGGCCGAGCGTGGCCCAAACCCGGTCGGCGGTGAGCACCAGCATCTTTCGGCGCATCGCCTGGGCAAGGCAAGCCCGATCGCCGAGGGCAGGCCGCGGCTTCTTGCCAGGGGACCGAGCGTTCCGGCGAGCGCCGCGTCCTCCTCATCGAAGGGGAGAACCTCAAGACCAAGGACCCTTAGCGCGCGCTGGATCTTCGCCGCGTCCCGGCCCTTCTCGCGCACCTTTCCGAGCACCTCGGCGAGGTTCACAGTCCCGATCGCTGCGCCTTCGCGAATGGCGTGACGTACGGTATCGTAGCCCGGCTCCCGGTGGAGGTAGGCAAGGAGCGCCGAGGCATCGAGCAGAACCCGCTCAGCCGTCCCGCTTGGCCTCGCGGCGCCGATCGGCGATTAACTCTGTGGCCAGATCGCCTTCCACCCCGGCCATTTCCCGCCAGATTGCCTCTTCCACCGCCTCAAAGCGCTCAATCACCAAGCGGTCACCTTCTCGCCATAGGACCAGGCGATCCCCGGGCCCAAGCCCAAGCGCGTGCCGCAAGGAGGCCGGCACGATCAAACGACCCTGGCGGTCCAGGCGGACCAGGAACGGCTCGCCTTTTTCACCAGTCGCCAAGCTATTCACCAGACACCTAACCTATCACCATTGGGGTTTCCCGGGAGCAGACCGCAGCAAAACTACCCGTCAGGTTTGCGGGGTCCCGCGCCGCTCCCGTCTACCTTGCCGTCCAGCCCAGGCCTATCGGCACGGAAGCGCCGGTGATCGGGCGGGCGGCATCGCTCACGAGGCGGGCAACCCCCTCGCGTTCGACCGGCCACTTGATGGCGGCGGGCTCGAGCATTGCCTTCTCGATCACCTCGGCCTCGGAGATTCCGAGGTTTCTCGCCCGGTCCGCGACCTGGCCCCAGGCGAGCGGCCTCCGCGCGTAGGCGGGGCGGACCGGATCGGTGGCGACGCCGAAGGGCAGGCCCAAAGGCCGCGCACCCGCCCGCGCCCAGGAGGCACGCGGCCCTCCAGGCAGGAAACAGGGAATCCCCCGAGACGCCGGAGCGCCCTCGCCATGCCCCGGGGTTCTAGCGCTCGAGGTGGGCGGCGTCGCCCACCGGCCCCGCCTCCCCCGTCCAGGCGTTCGGGGCCTCGGGAAAGGTCACGCGGGTGAGCGAGGTATTGGCCAGCCTGATCCGCCAGGGCTGGCCATCGGTCAACCCCAGCGCCAGCCAGATCGCCACCCGGATCACCCCCGCGTGGGTGACCACCAGGTGCCGGCCCGGGGGGAGCCCGGCCAGGAAGTCGAGCAGCCGGCGGCGGAGGTCCGAAAGGCTCTCCCCACCGGGCAGCCGGGTGTTCCAGGGGTCGGCCCGGGTCCGGGCCAGGACCTCGGCGTAGGCGGTGAAGACCTCTTCCCGCGGCCGCCCCGAAAGCTCGCCGACGCAGAGCTCGCGCAGGCGGGAATCTTCCTGGACCCTAAGGCCGAGCCCCTCCCCCAGGATCCGGGCGGTGTCCCGGGCCCGGGCCAGGTCGGAGGCGTAAAGGCGGTCGAAGGCCACCGACCCGCGGGCCAACCGACGGGCCAGCCGCGTGGCCTGCGCGCGCCCCTCCCGGGAAAGCGGGGCGTCGAGCTGCCCCTGCCAGACCCCGGCCCGGTTCAGGTCGGTTTCGCCGTGGCGCACCAGCCAGAGCTCCACGGGGGTAGCATAAGGGCATGCGCGGACTCTTTGCCCTGCTCCTGGTGCTGGGAATGGCCACCGCCCAGCGGGTGCCGGTGACCGCCTTCCACCTGGTCCCCGAGGTTCTCTGGCCGGCGCCCACCTACCGGCTTTTGGGCAACGACTGCCAGGCCCT
>WFNN01000040.1 GCA_015488545.1 Thermaceae bacterium
ACCTCCGCCAGGGCTACCTCCACAACCACATGTCCGGCACCGGCCCCTACAAGCTCGTCAAGTGGGACGGCAACAACGTGGTCGCCGAGGCCTTCGACGGCTACTGGGGCAAAAAGCCCGCGATCAAAAAGGTCCTGATCCAGGTGGTCAAGGAGCAGGCCACCCGGATCGAGGCCCTAAAGCGCGGCGACGCCGACCGCATCACGGTGAACGACTGGGCCAGCCTGGAGTCCCAGGTCAAGGGCCTCCCCGGGGTCAAGGTCTGGACCGACCCCAAGTGGGCCCCGGCGGCGGCGGCCGTGGTCTTCTTTAACTTCGACGTGCAGGGGGAGAACAACCCCTACATCGGCGCCACCACCCCGCGCAACCTCTTTGGCGACGTCCACGTGCGCCGGGCCTTTGCCCACCTGGTCGACCAGGACACCCTGATCCAGGACATCTTCCTGGGCCACGGGGTCAAGCTGACCATGGCCCTGCCGCCCTCCTACCTCGGTTACGACCCCAACATTCCGGTCTACGACTTCAGCCTGGACAAGGCCGAGGCCGAGTTTAAGAAGGCCTTCGGCGGCAAGCTCTGGGACCAGGGCTTTGAGGTCACCATCACCTACAACGAGGGGAACAGCTTCCGCCGCACGGTGGCCGAGATGCTGAAGGCCAACGTCGAGGAGCTGAACCCCAAGTTCAGGGTTAACGTTCGCGGCCTGCAGTGGCCGGATTACCTCCGGAGCGCCCGGAACAAGATGCTGCCGATCTGGCCGCTCGGCTGGGTGGCCGACTACGCCGACCCCGACAACTTCATCTACGCCTTCTACCACTCCAAGGGGGCGCTGGCCAAGCGGCAGAACCTGCGCATCCCCGAGCTCGACCGGCTGGTTGAGGAAGCCCGCACGGTGGTGGATCCCCAAAAGCGCGCCGATCTCTACCACAGGATCGGCCGGCTGGCCCACGACCTGGCGGTGAACGTCCCGCTGCCCTCGCAGCAGGCCTTCATCGTCACCCGGGATAACCTCGAGGGCGTCTACTACAACCCCATGCGCTCGGGAACCTTCCTCTGGAAGGACATCCGGAAGAAGTAGGGGGGCTACCCCCCGGGGCGGGCCCATCCGGGCCCGCCCTTTTCAGTAGGAGCGCTTTTCGAGCCTGAGCCCGGCGGCCAGGAGCCCCTCGACCAGGGCCGCCACCGCCCGGCGCACCCCGGGGGTGACCAGGGGGTCGCCGAAACGCTTCAGGCCGGCGTAGAGCCCGTGGGTGCTCTTGCGCACCTCGAGGACCACCTCTTGCACCAGCTCCAGGGCCTCTTCCTCCACCCGAACCAGGTAGTAGTAGCCCTCGGGCTCGCGGACCGTGCGCTCCAGGAAAACCGCGTGGCCGCCCGGAAAGGCGTGAACCTCCTTGGTAAAAGGCCCAAGCAGCGGTAGCTCGCCGGAAAGGATCGCGTGGGGCATGGTCTCCTCCTTGGGTAGGGGCGGGAAGGCCTTCATAGCCTCGGCCACCTTGGTAAAAACCGCGTGGAAAAACCGCCGCCCCCGGGCCCGCCACTTCTCGGCGTACTTGGTGGTCAGCACCTCGGGGGGCGGGCTTGGGGTGGTCACCGCAAAGAGACCGCTCCTTTGGCCCTCGGCCACCGCGAAGTCGAAGTAGTCCGGGTGGTCGGTGGTCAAAAGGAGCCGGCCGCCATCCGCCAACCGGGTTGAGAGCAGCCAGAAAAACGGCACCTGGAGGAGCCGCCGGCCGGCGTGGCGGCTTTTGGGCCAGGGATCCGGGAAGTTCACGTAGACGACCTGGAGCGAGCGGGGCGGGACCAGATTCCTGAGGGCGAACCCCGCGCGCCCCTTGAAGAGGCGCACCGGCCCCACCCCCTCGCGGACCACCCGGCGAAGGGCCCGGGCCACGCTGGCGGCGGCAGCCTCGACCCCGAGCAGGTTGGCTTCGGGGTAGCGGCGGTGAAGGGTGACCAAGAATCGCCCGTCGCCAAAACCGATTTCGAGGAAAAGCGGCCCTTCCCGACCGAAGGTGGCTAGGGGGTCCAGGGGGAAGGTCATCTCGGAAAAGCGAAGCAGCCGGCCCATCCGCCCGCTAGCATAACGGCATGCGCGCGCTTCTCCTTAAATGGTTCCTCAACACCCTGGCCCTGTGGTTGGTGAGCGAACTCTACGCCGGGGTTTCCTTCGCGCCGGGGAGCACCCTCGCCGATTACCTGGTGGCCGGGCTGGTGCTGGGCCTGGCGAACGCCCTTATCCGCCCCTTCCTCCTCCTCCTCACCCTGCCCCTGAACCTCCTGACCCTGGGGCTTTTCACCCTAGTGGTGAACGCCCTGGTCCTCTGGCTGGTGGCCTGGGCCACCGCGCTCAACGTCCAGGGCTTCGGCGGCGCCTTCGTGGGGGCGCTCTTGCTCTCGCTGGTTTCCTTCGCCCTTAACCTGCTCATCCAGGACGCCGACTAAGCTGGAAGGGTATGGCGACCCGTGCCGCATCCCCGCTTAGGAGCGTCGCCCTCCCCGCCGAACACGGCGGCTGGGGGTTTACCCTCGAGCCCATTCTCCTGGGTCTCGCGCTCGCGCCCAGCCTGGCCGGGCTGGGCGTAGGGGTGATGGGGCTTTTTGCCTTCCTGGCCCACCACCCGGTGAAGCTGGCCCTTTCCGACCTCCGCCGGGGGCACCGCTACCCCCGAACCCGCCTGGCCACAACGGTCGGGCTTACCTACGCCGCCGTGGCCGCCCTGGGCCTAGTGCTCGCCCTCTTGACCGCCCGCGCTCCCTTCCTCGGGCCACTCCTTCTTGGGCTGCCCCTCGCCTTCCTCAAGGTCGGCCTGGACGCGGCCGGTCGGGGACGGACGTTTGCGGGCGAGATGGCCGGCGCCCTGGGCGCCGCCACGCTCGCCCCGGCGGCGGTGCTGGCCGGCGGCGGCGACCCCGCCTGGGCGCTGGGGAGCTGGCTGGTGCTGGCGTTGCGCTCGCTGGTCTCCATTCGCTATGCCCGGGCGGCTGTGCGGCGGGCCCGGGGGCTTACGGTGAGCCGGGTCTCGGTCCTAGCCACGGTGGTCGCCGGGGCGATTCTCGCCGCCCTCGGGGCCGCGGCCGGGTTCTTCCCTTGGCTAGGGGCGCTGGCCATCTGGGCCCTCGGAGCCTATGCCCTTTGGGTTCTCGGCCAACCCCCGCTCCCCGCCAAGAAAGTGGGCTGGGGGCAGATGTTTTGGGGCTGGACCACCGTGCTGCTGGTTGCCCTCGGCTACTGGCTTGGGCTCTAGAAAGTTAGCACCTGGTAACCCCCGGCCAGGCTGAGGGGCCCCTCGTAGTCGGAAAGGAGCGGTAGCCCCAGGGCCTCGAGGCTGGCCCGCGCCCCGAAGGCGCCGGCGCAGCGGTGGCAGGCCCCCGCCACCCGGTCGGTCACCGCGGCAAAAAGGGCGTGGGTACCGTGATCGGGGTTAGCCCGGGCGGAAAGCCCCTCGGTGCCGACCCCGCCGAAGACCAACCGGACCTCGTGCCCCTCTTCCATAAGCTCCTTGGCGATCGCCAGGGCATTCACCAACCGACCGATCCCCTTGTGGGTCTCGGCACCCGCCAGGTCCAAAAGCAGGAATTTTGGCACGTTCGCACCCCCGCCCCCCTTTACCGGGGCGGAGCACCGGCGTTGGTCACCTGGACGGCTAGCCGCCCTTTTTGCGCCGGCGTTCCCGCTCCTCACGCAGCCGCCAAAGCATCTCGTTGGTGACCACCCGGCGGCTCATGGCGTAGACGAAGACCGCCATGGCGAAAAGCTGCAGGGCCGCCGATAGCACCAGCCAGGGGCGGAACCCGCCAGCCCCCAGCGGTTCCAACGCCACCCGGAGCAAAAGCCCCGCGTTCAGGCTCCAGTAGGTCAGGGCTTCCAACCGGGGCTGCTTGATCTGGCCAGGGCGGGGCATCATCCAGTAGGCCACCCCGAAGACCATGTTCATGAAAAACCCCACCACCCCGGCGTGGACGTGCGCGCTCCGCCAGGAGCCGATGAGGCCGGGGTCGAGGTAGAAAAGAAGGCCCAGGACCCCGGTCACGAGGAGCCAAAACAGCGAGGTGCGGACGAAAAGAAACTCGTAGAAGAACATCAGCGCACCAGCGCCACCGGGCCCACCGCCCGGCGGAGGACGTACTCGGTGGTGGATCCGAGCAGGAGCTCGAACACCCGCCCCCGCCCGAAAGCCCCCATGACCAAGAGGTCGGAAGGCTCCTGGAAGGTTGTGAGCGCCTCAGCGGGGTCACCGGCGAGGGCCTGGGTGCCGGCGGCGAGCCCGTGGGCCTTCAGGTACTCGACCCCCTCGGCGGCCAGCACCCCCGCCCGCTCGAGGTCGTCCGCCACGCTGGCGACCACCACCTCGACCCCGAGCGGGGGGGCCAGCTCGCTGGTGAAATGAAGGGCCCGGGCGGCGAGGTCGGAGCCGTCGTAGCCCACGATCAGCCGCCTGGGCGCCTGGAAGCCCAGGGCCGCCACCAGCACCGGCACCGGGCTGGTCCGCGCCACCCGCTCCACCGTGCTGCCGAGCCCGGTGGCCTCGTGCCCCTCCTGCTCGCCCGCCCGCCCCATCACCACCAGGTCGAAGGTGCGGGCCTCCCGAACGATGACCTCGTAGGGAACGCCGGTGCGGATCACCCGATCGAGGGCCACACCGCCGGCCTTCTTGGCCACCCGCTCCAGGGTGGCCTGCCCCTTGAGCTCCAGCGCCTCGTCCACCGCTTCGTGGTAGGCCGGCATGGGCACGCTGATGGCCCCAAAGTCAAGCAGCTCCGGGTAGCGGATGAGCCGTGCGTCCTTGACGAACAGGACCACCAGCTCGGCCTCGAGACTTCGGGCCAGGTAGAGGGCCATGGCCTCGGCGCTCTCGGCTCCCCGGGAACCGTCGGTTGCGAGCAGGATGCGCTTGATCATCGCCCCCATTCTCACCCGCCGGTAAAGAACGCCGCAAGCTTTCGTGCTAAACTTTCGGGGCGATGCACCGCTTGAATCCAGTATCCGGTACCCTACCCACCAAAAGAAAAATGGCGCGCCCGAGAGGACTCGAACCTCTGACCTTCGGCTCCGGAGGCCGACGCTCTATCCAGCTGAGCTACGGGCGCACTCAGCAACCGCCAATCTACCAAGACCTTAAGGAGGTCGTCAAGTGAAGGTAAGTCGCCGCGCCATCACCATCATCTTCGGCATCCTCGCGCTCAGCTTCGCGCTGGGTACCATCTTGCTCTTTACCCCCAAGGGCCAGCGCCAGTCGCAGGGCCGGGCGCTTTTGTGGGTCAACGGCAAACCCCTCTACGAGCTTGACCTAGCCCGCCTGCAGCAGCAGGACCCCCTCTTCGGCCTGGCACCGGAGGGCACCCTCAAGCCCCTGATCGACACCCACTTCCTCGAGCGGGTCATCCTCTTCGAGGCGCTTTCCCAGGACGCCAGCCGGGTGCGGGTCTCCTCGGCCGAGGTCAAGGCCGAGGTCGACCGCATCCGCAAGCAGTTCGGGCTGACCGACAACCGGGCCTACGACCGCTTCCTGCAGCAGATCGGGTTCACCGACAGCCTTCTGCGCCGGGAAATCCGCCGCCAGCTCCAGATCCAAAAGCGCATCGACCAAATCCGGAAGAAGGTCAAGCTGACCGACGAAGAGGCCCGCTTCTTCTTCGAACTGCACAAGGCCCAGTACGCCCCGGAGGACAAGGTGCTGGCCCGCCAGATCGTGGTTGAGGACAAGGCCCTGGCCGAGAAGATCCTGAAAGAGCTCGAGGGCGGGGCCAGCTTCATCGACCTAGCCAAAAAGTACTCCAAAGTCGGGGCTGAGGAAGGCGGGGCCCTCGGGGCCCAGCCCGGCTCCACCGAGCCGGGCCCGGTCACCCGGGTGGTCTTCCCCGAGGCGGTGGCCAACGCGGTCTTTAAGCTCACCGGCGGGGGTCTGACTCCGGTGATCGAGGCCGGGGGGCGCTACTACATCGTTCAGGTTGAGAAGTTCCTCCCCGGCGGGGAAGCCAAGTACGCGGAGGTCGCCGACCGCGTCAAGAAGGACGCCCTGCAGATCAAGCAGCAGGGGGCGGTGGAGAAGTACATGGAAGAGGTCCGCAAGCGGGCCCAGGTCAAGTTCGCCGAGGACCTCCCCTACGACTACAAGAACCCGGTGGTGGCCAAGGTCAACGGCACCGAGATCAAGCTGGAAGAGGTCTCCCAGGTGGTCTTTGGAAACCCCCAGGTGCCCGGCCTGATCCGCCAGGGGCTCGGGGAGCTGGTGGTGCAGTTCTTCTACCCCACCACCCTGAACCAGCTGATCACCAACGAGCTCTTCTACCAGGCCGCTATGGAAAGCGGCCAGCCCTTCATCGGCCCCAAGGCCCAAATCGCCTCCGACGCCCAGCTTTGGAAGACCAAGGACATCACCGTCTCCGACGCCGAAGTAAAGGCCTACTACGAAAAGAACAAGGCGCGCTTCAAGATACCCGCCAAGGCGGTGGTGGCCCTCGCCGAGTTTGAGGACGAGGCCAAGGCCAAGAGTTTCCGGGAGGGCGTCAAGGCCGGAAAGGATCCGGCCAAGCTGGCCAAGGATCTAGGCGGCAAGTTTACCCCGGCCAAGGAAGTGGAGGAGGGCAAGCTGCCCCCGATTCTGGCCAAGGTGGTTTTCGGCGACGCGCCCAAGGAAAAGACCGCGGCCGGCGAGCTTTCCGACGTGCTCAAGGTCGGCGACAAGAACTACCAGGTGGTGCTCGTCAAGTCGCTGACCCCGGCCCGCCAACGGACCTTCGAGGAGGTTAAGGCCGAGGCCCGGGCGCTGGCGCTGGCCGAAAAGCGGGCCAAGGCCGCCCAGGCGTGGCTGGAGGAACTCAAGAAAAAGGCCAAGCTGGAAAACCGCCTGGACAAGGTGCTGGCGGAACTGGCCCCCAAGAAGAAGCCCGAGACCGCGCCCAAGAACGAAACCGCGCCGGCCAAGAACGAAAAGACCACCGAGCCGGCCCCCAAAGGCCAGTAGTCCCCGCGGGCAGCACGGACCCCCGGCCACCGGGGGTCCGTTTAACATAGGGGCATGCCCGAAGGCGCGCTGGCGGCCGCGATCGAAGCCTTCCGGGGCTTTCTGGACGGGGACGCCGAGCACCCCGGGCTCACCCCCTGGGACTTCGAGATCGGGGTCGACCCGCCCGAGGGCGTGACCCTGGCCTTCGACCCCAAGACCAAGCGGCTGGCGGTGGGGTTTTTGGAGCTCGGCCAGCGGGTCTTCTTCCGTTGGAACGGGTACGGATGGGACCTGGATGAGGAAGCGCCACCGCTTGAGATCGAGGCCGGCGACCCCGAGGAGCCAACGCTGGCCACGGTGCTGGCCGCCCTTCGCGCGCTGGAGGAACGCCTCGACCGCCTCGAGGCCTGGCTCCGTGCCCAACTGGGAGGTAGGGAATGATCCGGGTAGGCATACTCACGGTTTCCGACCGAAGCGCCCGCGGAGAACGGGAGGACACCACCCAGCAAGCGATCCGGGACACCCTCGACCCCGAGCTCTACCGGGTCGAAGCCTACGAGGTGGTTCCCGACGAGCCCGCCCAGATCCGGAGGGTGCTCCGCCTCTGGGCCGATCAGCAAAGGCTTGACCTGGTGCTCACCAACGGCGGCACCGGCCTGGCCCCCCGCGACCACACCCCCGAAGCCACCCGCGAGGTGCTGGAAAAGGAGGCCCCGGGTCTGGCCGAACTCATGCGGGCCGAGGGCCGGAAGAAGACCCCCCTGGCGGCGCTCTCCCGGGGGGTGGTCGGGGTCCGCGGCCGGACCCTGATCGTGAACCTTCCGGGCAGCCCGAGGGGGGCCGCCGACGCCCTCGCGGCCCTGCTGCCGGTCATCCCCCACGCGTTGGAGACGCTCACCGGCCGCTCCTACCGGGGAGGGAAAGCCCATGAATAGGTTCGCCTCCCGCCGTGCCCGCGCGGTGCCCGAGTCGGTGTTCCTGCTCATGGACCAGGCCAAGGCCCGCCGCCGGGCCGCGGGCGGGGAGGTCATCGACCTCTCGATCGGCTCCTCCGACCTGCCCCCACCCAAGGAGGCCATGGAGGCGCTGGCCGAGGCCGCCCTGGAGCCCTCCACCTACGGCTACTGCCTCAAAAGCTGCACCCGGCCGTTTCTGGAGGCGGCCACCAAGTGGTTCGCCCGCCGGTTCGGGGTTGACTTCGACCCCGACACCGAAGCGCTCACCCTGATCGGCACCCAGGAGGGGCTCGGCCACCTGCTGCTGGCGGTGCTCGACCCCGGGGACGTGCTGCTTATGCCCGAGGTCGCCTACCCCAGCTACTGGGGCGCGGCGGCGGTGGCCGGGGCCGAGGTCTGGCCGGTTCCCCTGGACGCCGACTACCGGCCGGACCTGGAAGCGGTGCCAAAGGAGGTGAAAAGCCGGGCCCGGGCCCTTATTCTGAACTTCCCCAACAACCCCACCGCCGCGGTCGCCGACCACGCCTACTTCGAACGGGCCCTTGCGTTCGCGGAAGCGCACGACCTCCTCGTCATCCACGACAACCCCTACGTGGACTTTCTCTTCGAGGGCGAGGCGCTGCCCCTGCTGGCGGTCGAGGGAGCCCGGGCACGGGCGATCGAACTTTTTTCCTTCTCCAAGTCCTACCACCTGGGCGGGGTGCGCCTGGGCTTCGCACTGGGAAACGCGGACGCCATCGCCGCCCTGGAGCGGGTGAAGGCCCCGATCGACTTTAACCAGTACGCCGGGATCCTCCGGATGGGCATCCGGGCGCTCAATCTCCCGCTGGAGCGGGTCCGCCGCGACGTGGCCGTCTTCAAAAAGCGCCGCGACGCGCTGCTCGCCGCGCTTCGCCGCTACGGCGTGGCCCTTCCCGCCCCCAAAGCCAGCCTCTACCTCTGGATGCCCCTACCCAAGGGCATGGACGACGTCGAGTTCGCCCTCCGGCTGGTGGAGCAGGCCGGCGTCGCTTTGGCGCCCGGCCAGGGGTTTGGCCCTGGAGGCAAGGGGTACGTGCGCTTTGCCCTGGTCCAGCCTCCCGAGGTGCTGGAAGAGGCCGCCCGCCGCATCGCCGCCTTCCTCGACTAGGGCGCCTGAACCCGGACAGACACATGTGAGACTGGATCGATAAGAATGTGGGGACCACTCCAGGAGAGAGGAGGTCCCCACGGATGCAGCTTACAACCATTGGTCGGGAGCTGTGGAGCGGAGCAAGGAAGGCGGAGCAACTTCGAGCGGCCGGG
>WFNN01000041.1 GCA_015488545.1 Thermaceae bacterium
CCCCGGCCGCTCGAAGTTGCTCCGCCTTCCTTGCTCCGCTCCACAGCTCCCGACCAATGGTTGTAAGCTGCATCCGTGGGGACCTCCTCTCTCCTGGAGTGGTCCCCACATTCTTATCGATTCGGTCTCACATGTGTCTGGCCGGGTTCAGGGCTAGCCTAGGGTATGGCGCTGGACGAGCACCTGGCTACGCTTCTATCCCAGCTACCGGGTTGGCGGCTTTTGGGTGGCCGTATCGTTAAGACCTACCCCTTTGCTAGTTGCGCCGAGGGGGTTGCTTTCGCGGTAAGGGTAGCCCTCGACGCTGAGCGCCACGATCACCATCCCGACGAGGTGGCCATTCTCTGGAAGAAGGTTCGGGTGGCCTACGTGACCCACTCGGCCGGTGAGGTGACCGAGAAGGGCCTGGCGGCGGCTGCGAGGATCGAGGCTTTTTCGGCGCGGTGATCGAGCTCGACGGTTCGTTTGGCGAGGGCGGTGGGCAGATCCTGCGCTCGGCGCTCACCCTTTCGCTGCTAACCGGGAAGCCCTTTTGCATCGTTCGTATCCGGGCTGGGAGGAAAAACCCAGGGCTCCGCCCCCAGCACCTGGCGGCGGTCCGTGCCGCCGCTGCGGTGGGGCGGGCCGAAGTGCGGGGCGACCGGCTGGGTTCAATGGAGCTTTGTTTCTCGCCTCGCGGGGTTTCGGCCGGCCGCTACCGCTTCGCTACCGGCACCGCCGGGGCCGCGACACTGGTCTTTCAGACCGTCCTCCTCCCGCTGGCCTTGATGGGGGGCGAGGAGAGCGAGCTTGTGCTCGAGGGCGGCACCCACGTACCCCAAAGTCCGAGCTTTGACGACCTCGACTTTGCCTACCGCGCCTGGCTGCTCAGGCTTGGGGTGGCGTTTACGCTGGAGCTCGAGCGACCCGGCTTTTACCCCCGCGGGGGTGGCCGGTTTCGGGCCCGGGTTTCCCCCGCCGGGGCCGTGCGGCCCCTCGCCGCCGAGGGATCCTTTGCGCCCACCGGGGTGGTGGTACGGGGCGTCGCGGCCCGGCTTCCCTTCCACGTGGCTAAGCGAATCGCCCGGAGAGCGGCTGAAAGGCTCGAGGAAGCGAGTCTTCTGCCCGCGGTCGAGGTCCGCCACCCCGAGGCGGTTGCCCCTGGTGCCTACGGCTTCGTCGGTCTTTCGGGCAGGCCTGGCCCCGTCGCCTTTACCGCGCTCGGAGCACCGGGAAAGCCCTCCGAGCGCGTGGGTGAGGAGGCGGCCCTCCGTGCCCTCGGCTTCCTGCGCCGCGGGGCCCCAGTGGAGGCCCACCTCGCCGACCAGCTCTTGCTGCCCCTGGCGGTTGCCCCAGGGCCGAGTGCCTTCCGCGTGGAAAGGGTGACCCGCCACCTGGAAACCCAGGCGTGGCTCATTCCCAAGTTTCTTCCGGTGCGCGTTCGCATTGCCGGCGAACGCGTTGAGCTGCGACCGGAATCTTGACAAACCCGGTAGGGGTACATAGGATAGCGGTGGAGGTTGCTATGGAGAAGCTCACTTTAGCCGAGCAGTACACGCTAAGGGCGCTCACCGGCCGGGTTATCGGCCAGGCCCTGGCCCAAGGCGTGCCCGACGCCAGCCTCGGGATCCTTACCAACCGGACCTATATCTGCGCGGCTCTGACCGGGGCCCTCGAGGCCGCCTTCTTGACCGAGCTTGGGGGCTTGGGCCAGGTAAGGACCGCCGTCGTCGAGGGACCCGGGGAGGTTGAGGAGGCGGTCCGGACGCTTGCGGACGTGGACCTTCTCTTTCTCGCCTTCGGGGGCGAGGCCGGGGCCGACCTCAACAAGCCGCTCACCGAAGCGGCCCTTAGGGCCGTCCAGGCGACCGACTTTGATGGCGAGGTCTTCTTCCACGTGCGCATCTGGGCCCCCGGCTTCGTGAGCGAAGCCCTAGGGAAGGACCCAAAGTTGCGGTCCTTCTTCGAGGAGCTGCCGCTTTTGACCTTTACCTTTGACCTCGACCGCGGGCTCTTTCTCCTGAACGAGGTCTACTTCGAGGAGAACGAACCCAAGGCCGAGCCCGTCCGGATCCTTCCGCTAACCCAAGAACACCTGGACCTCCTGAAGCGGAGCCTTTAGCCAAGATTCCCTTGCCGCGCGACCGGGATGCTATTCGCCCCGGCCGCGCGGTTGTATATTTGTGCAGATGAAGATCGTGCTCGCCTACTCCGGGGGGCTCGACACCAGCGTGATCCTTCGCTGGTTGATCGAGGAATACGACGCCGAGGTCATCGCTTTCACCGCCGACATTGGGCAGGGAGAGGAGGTCGAGGAGGCCCGGGAAAAGGCGCTTAGGACCGGGGCCAAAAAGGCCTATGCTCTAGACCTGAAGGAGGAGTTCGTCCGGGACTTTGTCTTCCCCATGATGCGCGCGGCTCCGCTTTACGAGGGCTACTACCTGCTCGGCACCGCGATCGCCCGGCCGCTCATCGCCAAGTACATGGTGAAGATCGCCGAGGAAGAGGGCGCTGAGGCGGTTGCCCACGGGGCCACGGGCAAGGGAAACGATCAGGTCCGCTTCGAACTCACCACTTACGCCCTGAACCCCGACCTCAAGGTCATTGTCCCCTGGCGGGAGTGGGCGATGAAGGGGCGGCCCGACCTGGTGGCCTACGCTGAGCGCCACGGTATTCCGGTGCCGGTCACCAAGGCGAAGCCCTACTCCATGGACGCGAATCTCTTGCATATTTCGTACGAGGGGGGGATCCTCGAGGACCCCTGGGCCGAGCCTCCCGCCGACATGTTCCGCCTCACCCAAAACCCCGAGGCCGCTCCGGACGAGCCGGAGTACGTGGAGATCGCCTTTGAGCGCGGCGACCCGGTGGCGGTGAACGGGGAGCGGTTAGGGCCTGCGGAGCTCCTCGCTCGGCTCAACGCGATCGCCGGTCGGCACGGGGTGGGCCGGGTCGATCTGGTGGAAAACCGCTACGTGGGGATGAAGTCCCGCGGCGTCTACGAGACCCCTGGGGGTACGCTGCTCTACCACGCCCGCCGGGCGGTGGAATCGCTCACCCTGGACCGGGAGGCGCTTCACCTCCGGGACCAGCTTGCCCCCCGGTACGCCGAGCTGGTCTACTACGGTTACTGGTACGCCCCCGAGCGGGAGAAGCTGCAGGCGCTCTTCGACGCCATCGCCGAAGACGTCACCGGCACCGCCCGGCTAAAGCTTTATAAAGGAAGCGTGATCGTCGCCGGCCGAAAGAGCCCGGTTTCGCTCTACGACCAGTCGCTGGTTTCCTTCGACGAGGAGGGCGACTACGACCAGAAGGACGCCGAGGGCTTTATCAAGATCAACGCCCTGAGGCTCAAGGTGCGGGCCCGGGTTTTGGGGAGGGAATGAAGGAATCCAAGAAGCTCTGGGGCGGTCGCTTCGCGGCGGATACCGACGCCCTGGCCCAGGCCTTTAACAACTCCCTTGGCTTCGACCGCCGGCTCTGGCGGGAGGACCTGGCGAATTCCCGCGCCCACGTACGAATGCTCGCCCGCGTGGGGGTCCTAGCCGAGGAGGAGGCGGCGCGGATCCTCGAGGGCCTCGACCAAATCGAGCGGGAGATCGAGGAAGGCCGTTTTCCCTGGCGGCCGGAGTACGAGGACGTGCACATGAACATCGAGGCCCGCCTGGCGGAGCTCGTTGGCGAGGTGGGGAAAAAGCTGCACACCGCCCGGAGCCGGAACGACCAGGTGGCCACCGACCTCCGGCTCTGGCTGAAAGGGGCGCTCTTTGAACTTGTTCAGGCTGTGCGCGAGCTCAGGCGGGTCCTGGTGGCCGAGGCCGAGCGCCACCTGGAGGCGGGCACCGTCCTCCCCGGTTACACCCATTTGCAAAGGGCCCAGCCCATCCTCCTCGCCCACTGGTTCCTTGCCTACTACTGGATGTTGACCCGCGACCAAGGGCGCCTCGAGGACGCCCGCGCCCGCCTCGACGAATCCCCTCTGGGAGCGGCGGCGCTGGCCGGCACCTCGTTTCCCGTCGATCGCTTTTTTACCGCACACGCCCTCGGGTTCGCGCGCCCGATGCCCAACTCCCTGGACGCGGTGGCGAGCCGGGACTTTGCGCTGGAGGCCCTCTCCGCCCTTGCAATTCTGCAGGCCACGCTCTCGCGGCTGGCCGAGGAGCTAATCCTCTATTCCTCCTTCGAGTTCGGTTTTGTTGAGCTGCCCGACGCTTTTGCCACCGGAAGCTCGATCATGCCCCAGAAGAAGAACCCCGACATTCCCGAACTCATCCGGGCCAAGGCGGGGCGGGTCCTCGGCGATCTGGTGACGCTTTTTACCGTGGTAAAGGGCCTGCCGCTGGCCTACAACAAGGACCTGCAGGAGGATAAGGAGCCGCTCTTTGACGCCTTTGACCAGGCGCTCCCCTCGGTCCGGCTCCTGGCCCGAATGCTCCCCGCGCTCAAGTGGAACCCCGAGGTTATGGCCCGCGCGGCGAAAAGCGGCTACGCCCTGGCCACCGATCTGGCCGATTACCTGGCGAAGAAGGGCTTGCCGTTCCGGGAGGCCCACCGGGTGGTGGGGCGGGTGGTGCAAAAGCTGACCCGGGAAGGCCGGGAGCTCGAGGATTTAAGCCTCGATGAGCTCAAAGGCTTTTCCCCGCTTTTCGAGGAGGACGCCCTTTCGCTTCTGCGCTTGGAGGAGGCGATCCACGCCCGGACCTCCTACGGCGGTACCGCCCCCGAGGCCGTCCGCCGACAACTTCGGGAAGCGAGGGGGCGCCTCGCGGAGGAGGAGGCATGAGCGAAAGGGTCAAACCCTTGATGAAGCTCGAGCTCAAGCCCGTTGAGCTGCCTGAGGTCCGGAAGGGCGCGCGCTTTTGGGTGCGGAAGGCCCGCGTTGGCGACGTGGACCAGATCCACGACCTGATCAAGTATTGGGCCCGGGAATCCTTCATGCTGGTGCGTTCCAAGGGCCAGCTCTACGAGAACCTCCGCGACTTCCACGTGATTGAAGACGAGGACGGTGTGCTGCTGGGCTCGGTGGCGCTCCATATCCTCTGGGCCGACCTGGCGGAGATCCGTTCCCTGGCGGTGCACCCCGATCGCCAGGGCGAGGGGCTCGGCCGCATGCTTGTTGAGGCTGCCGAGGCCGAGGCTCGGTTGCTCGGTGTTCCCAGGGTTTTCGCCTTTACTATCCAGGAGGAGTTTTTCGCTCGGCTCGGCTACCGGGTCACCGAGCCCGGGGCGTTCCCTCGCAAGGTTTGGTTTGAGTGCCGGGACTGCCCCTTCCAGGATAATTGCCCCGAGGTCCCGGTTCTGAAGGTGCTGGAGGAGAGGGATGCTTAATCGCGAGCGGGCGGTGTTGGTGCTGGAGGACGGCGAGGTCTACCGGGGGTTTGCCTTCGGCTACCGCGGCAAGACCTTGGGCGAGGTCGTCTTCAACACCGCCATGACCGGTTACCAGGAGATCATGACCGACCCCAGCTACCACGGCCAGATCGTGGTGATGACCTACCCCCACATCGGCAACTACGGGGTCAACGTCTACGATATGCAGTCGAACCGGCCCTGGGTGCGCGGCTTCGTGGCCCGGGAGTTTTCCCGCGTCGCGTCGGGCGCCCGCGCCCAGGAGACGATCGAGGACTTCATGCAACTCCACCGGGTGGTGGCCATTGAGGGGATCGATACCCGAAAGCTCGTGCGCAAGATCCGCGAGGAGGGGGTGTTAAAAGGGGTCATTGTCCACGCCAGCGCCATTGGAAAGGCCCCCACCGAGCCCTTTACCGAGGAGGAGCTGGCCCTTCTTGCCGCCGAGGCCAAGGCGTGGCCCGACATCGACGGACGCGACATGACCCCCGAGGTCACCACCCCGGTCCCCTACGCTTTTCCCACCCTGCGGACCGGGGGCAAGCGGGTAGTGGTGATGGACTTTGGCATCAAGCACGCGATTGTCGAGCAACTCGGGGCGCTGGGGTTCGAGGTCATCGTGGTTCCCGGCAAGGCCGACGCCGCCCACATCCTGGCGCTTGAGCCCCACGGCGTTTTGGTCTCGAACGGTCCCGGCGACCCTTTTGGTCCCACTTACGCCCACGCCACCCTGCGGGCGCTTCTCGACCGGCTACCGATCTTCGGCATCTGCCTGGGCCACCAGCTCCTGGCGATCGCCGCCGGCGGCCGCACGTTCAAAATGAAGTTTGGCCACCGCGGCGCGAACCACCCGGTGAAGAGCCTGCTCGACGGCTCGATCGAGATCACCAGCCAGAACCACGGGTACGCGGTGGAGCTTGAGTCCTTGAAGGACTTTCAGGCCACCCACGTGAACCTAAACGACGGAACCCTCGAGGGCATGACCCACGTTCACTACCCGGTCTTTTCGGTGCAGTACCACCCCGAAGCTAGCCCCGGGCCCCACGATTCCCGCTACCTTTTTCGGAGGTTTTTGGAGGAGGTCGAAGGATTCCACGCGGACGGGGGGCCCGCGGCAAAACGCTTTCCCGATCGTTTCGGGGTTTAGGTGGGGCTAAGGATTTCTTCTTCCTTAAAGAAAAGGGCGATCTCCCGAGCCGCATCCTCGGCCGACGCCGATCCGTGAATGACGTTTTCGTCGATGGTAAGGGCTAGATCGCCCCGGATGGTGCCGGGCAGGGCGTCGGCGGGATCGGTGGCGCCCATCATCTTGCGGAGCTCCTTGATGACCCCGGGACCTTCCAGCACCATCGCCACCACCGGCCCCGAAGTGATGTACTCGACCAGTGGTTTGAAGAAGGGCTTCTCCCGGTGCTCGGCGTAGTGCTCTTCGGCCAGGTCAAAGGAAACCCGACAGAGCTTCATGGCCACGATCTTTATCCCCTTTTTCTCGATGCGGGAAAGGATCTCGCCTACCAGGCCGCGGCGGACGCCGTCGGGTTTGATCATGCAAAAGGTGCGTTCCATGGCGGACGCATTCTACCCCAGGCGCCGGCACCAGCGAACCTGGGACTGCCCTCAGACCGGGGGGGAAAGTTCCCAGCCTTCGCGGGCACGGCGGGCGGCGTCGAGCCGGAAGACCGCGTTCAAAAGCCCTAAGTGGGAGAAACCCTGGGGGAAGTTTCCAAGGAGCTCAAACCCCTCGGGGTGGACCTCCTCGGAGAAGAGCCGGAGGGGGCTGGCCACCTGGAGCAAGGCCTCGAGCGCGGCCCGGGCCTCTTTTAGCCGGCCGGCGTAGGTGAGGGCGTCCACCAGCCAGAACGAAACCAGCAGGAAGGCCCCTTCGGGTTCGCCAATGCCGTCCCGTGCTTCTTCGGGCCGGTAGCGGTGGAGGAGGGGGTAACGGCCGGCGGTGAGGTGCTCGAGGATCCGGGTCCGGGTCTTCTCGAACCTGGGGTCGTTGGCGGGCAGAAAGCCAACGCCGGGCATGATCAGCACGCTGGCATCCAGCGCCTTGGAACCGTAGGCCTGGACAAAGCTTTCCAGTTCGGGGTCCCAGGCCTTTTTCAGCACCTCGGCGTGGATCTTGGCTCCCTCCTGGGCCCACCGGTGAAGGGGTACGTCGAGGCCAAGTTTCAGGGCAAGTTGCGAGGCCCGGTCGAGGGCGACCCAGGCCCACACCTTGGAATAGGTGTAATGGCGGGGTCCACCACGGGCTTCCCAGATACCGTAGTCGGGTTCGCGCCAGCGTTTTTCTACCGTGGTCACCAGCTCGGCGAGCTTTTCCCACTCGGTTACCGTTAGCACGCCGCCGTAGCGGTCGTACCGAACGGCAGCGTCGAGCAGGCTGCCGTAGATGTCGAGCTGAAACTGGTGGGTGGCGGCGTTCCCGATCCTGACCGGTCGCGAGTCGCGGTAGCCCCGGAGGGGAAGCTCCCTTTCGGGCAGGTCGCGCTCGCCGTGGATGCCGTAGAGGACCTGAAGTTCACCGCCGTGTTCCAGCACCTGCTGCAGGAGCCAGTCGAAGTAGGCGGTGCCTTCTTCGGTGTAGCCGGCCTGGAAGAAGGCCTGCAGAACGAAGGCGGAATCCCGCACCCAGGTGTACCGGTAGTCCCAGTTGCGGCTGCCCCCCGGCCACTCGGGCAGGCTGGTGGTGGGGGCGGCAACGATAGCCCCGGTGGGTTCGTAAATCAAGAGTTTAAGGGTCAAGAGGCTTCGCTCCACCCACTCCCGGTAGCGCCCCTGGTATTTGAGCTTGTCCACCCAGTTGCGCCAGAACTCGCGGGTAAGCCAGAGCTGGCGGGCGGGCTGGTAGGAACGCACCGGGTGTACCTGGCCGGCGCCCCAGTCGGCCACCAGCCAGACCTCGTCGCCGGCGTCCAGGCGGATCCGCCCGACCGCCCGGTAGCCTTCGATCTGAAGCGGCACCTGGGTGGAGAGGGCGATGCTGCCCCCCCTGGGGTTGCTGGCGTGGATCCCATAGTCCGAGGCGGTAAGCACCGCGGCGTAGAGGCCGTACCCGAACCGGGGTTCGAAGCGGACCTCGAGCTCCACCTTGCCCGAGACCCCCTCGACCAGCCGGTGGATCTCGGCGGTAGGAACCTTCCGCCCGGGCACGTAGGGCATGAAGTCGCGCACCCGGGCGACCCCGGAGGCGGTGACGAACTCGGTCACCAGGATGTTGGTGCCCCGCTCGTAGTACTGCCGGGAGCGAAACGCGCTCACCGGTCGGATGGCGAAGGTTCCGGCGGCGGGGTCGAGAAGGGCTGCGAA
Organism: Thermaceae bacterium; assembly: GCA_015488545.1. Taxonomy (GTDB): domain Bacteria; phylum Deinococcota; class Deinococci; order Deinococcales; family Marinithermaceae; genus WFXV01. The sequence goes on from WFNN01000041.1 coordinate 8,638, forward strand.
CACCGCTTCTGAATCGAAGTCAGGAAGGCAGGCCCAGTCGATGGCCCCGTCGGCCCCGACCAGCACCGCGGTGCGGTTATCCCCGATCAGGCCGTAGGCGGAAAGCGGCTTGTATTCCACCGGCTTCTTCGGGTCGAACCTGAAGGGGTGGTTCTCGTAACCGCCGGGCACACGGGTTGGGCCGGGTGTCATGGCAGCCTCCATCGGTCCCCGGGGGACACCCGATGGCGCCGAAACCAGCCCTGGTTGACTTCCAGTGCCTGGCGGTAGGCAACCCCCGGGTAGTAGCTCGGGCAGGGATCCCGTTTGCAGGGCGTCATGTCTAGGATCCGGAGGATAACACCGTTTTGGTCGGCGAAGGCGATCGAGAGCGGGATGAGGGTGTTTTTCATCCAGAAGGGATCGCCGGTGGTCTGGGGAAAGATGAAAAGCATGCCGCGGTTTTCGGGGAGGGAGCGGCGGAACATGAGCCCCCGTTGCCAGTGCTCGGGGTCGGTGGCGAGCTCGACCTCGAGACCCACCTGGCGCCCGTCCCGGGTTTCGATGATCAGCTTGGCCAGGGCGGGGGGCGCCGGTTGGGGGCTGGCCCGCCGGACCCAGAAGATCTGCCCCAAAAGGGCCACGGCCAGGAGAAGGCCCAAAAGGAAGCCGCTCAGCCGCCCCATCGCCGTTTCACCGCCTTCACCGCCGAACGGAAAACCCTTTCTGGATCGCGGTTGGCGGGAATAACCGCGAACCGCTCGGGCTCAGCGGCCGCTAGGGCGAGGTAGCCTTCCCGGACCCGTTGGTGGAAGGCCAGGTCTTCGGCCTCGAGGCGGTCCCGCTCGCCCCGCACCCGGGCTAAGCCCACTTCGGGCTCGAGGTCGAGGAGGAGGGTGAGGTCGGGCACAAGCCCGCCGGTGGCCCCCTCGGTCGCCGCTCGCATCCAGGCAAGGGAAAGGCCGCGGCCGTAGCCCTGGTAGGCAAAGGAGGAGTCGGCCCAGCGGTCGCTGATCACCACCCGGCCGGCGAGAAGGGCCGGACGGATGACCCGCCGGGTGTGTTCGGCCCGGTCGGCCAGGTAGAGAAGGAACTCGGTTTCGGCTTCCATCGGGGTGGAAAGCAGGAGTTCGCGGACCCGCTGGCCCACAGGGGTGCCGCCCGGTTCGCGGGTGACGACCACTTCGGCCCCCCGTTCCCGGAACCAGCCGGCGAGCCGGTGAGCGAGGGTGGTCTTGCCGGCCCCTTCTGGGCCCTCGAGGCTCAGGAAAAACCCCTTCTTCATAGCCCGGTCGGATGGTCGAGGAACACCCAGGGCAGACCGAACTCGGCCGCGATCTTCTCGGCCAGCGCTTTTACCCCAAAGACCTCGGTGTCGTAGTGGCCGGCGTAGAGCACGTTGATTCCCCATTCGAAAGGTTCGTGGAAGGCGGCGTGCTTGGGCTCGCCGGTGATCAGGAGGTCAAGCCCCTCCCGTGCGGCCTGGGCGATCAGCGACGAGCCCGAGCCGGTGACCACCGCGGCACGCTGGATGAGGTCCGAGCCCCCCTGGTGCACCAGGGCCTGCATACCGGTAAGCTGTCCCATCCGATCGGCGAGGTCGTGGAGGCGCTGGGCCGGGCTGAAACGCCCTTTCAGGCCGACCTCGCCGAAAGGGGACAGGTCGGTGAGCCCCAGTGCCCGGGCCAGCACCGCGTTGTTGCCTACCTCGGGGTGCACATCGAGGGGCAGGTGGGCGGCGTAGAGGTTGACCGCCCTGCTAAAAAGGGTCTCCAGCCGCCGGCGCAAGGGGCCCACCACGGGTTCCGGTTTTCCCCAGAAAAGCCCGTGGTGGACGATCAGAAAATCCACCCCCTGGGCGACGGCGTCTTCGAAAGTTTTGAGGCTCGCGTCCACCGCTGCCCCTACTTTGGTGACCTCGGGCCGTCCTTCGACCTGGAGGCCGTTTAGGCTCACGTCGTCGATCCCATCGATGTCCAGAAAGCTGTCGATCCAGCGCACCAGTTCGTCGCGCTTCATGACACCTCCTTCTTGCGGTAACGGATGAGGAAAACCGCGATCGCCAGTGCGAGGGTGATCGCGCCCATGTAGCCGAGCTCGGTCATGGCCTGCCGGAAGAGGGCGAGGTTCTCTTCGGCGTGGGTGCTCAGCAGGGCGGCGATCACCAGAATGCGCCGCACCGCGGCGATGATGCCCACCACCAGTACCGGCTCGATCTGGATGTGGCCGGTTTCCAGGAAGTTGAGCGTGGTGTACACCACCTGGGCCAGCATGAGGGTGAGCAGCGAGCCGTTGAGGAGCTCGATGGTTCCCTCGGTGTAGTCCCCCGTGCGGTAGGTTTCGAAGACCTGTGCTACCGTAAAACCCAGGTAGACCACTGCCCCCAGCATCAACAGCACCGCGACCAGCCAGTAGATCGCCCGCTCCCCGTGTTCCAGCGGGGGGATAAGGTTGGGGCGGAGGCGGCGCACGGCTCTAGTTTACGTGGCCCGGGATCGGCGGATGAGGAAGATTGCCCAGGCGAAGAGGAGCACCGCCAGGGCCAGCGACCCAAGCTCCGCCAGGAGGGCGAGGAAGCGCGGGCTGGAGAGGCTGACCTCGGCCACGCCTTCGGCGGTGAGGACGAGAAGGCGGCGCACACTGGCGATGATGCCGATCACGAGAAAGGGTTCGGCTTCGATGGTGCCCTCACGGGCAAAGCGCACCACGGTGTAGATCACCTCGGCGAGCATCAGCGCGAGGAGGACCCGGTCGAGCAAATGAATGACCCCGGCGGGGTAGTCGCCGGAGAAAAAGGCGGCCACGCCCTCGATCGCGGCGAAGGCGAGGATGACCCCGGCGGCGAGTGCAAGCAAAAGCCCGGCGGAAAGGTAGATCCCGGCCTCCAGCCGGTCGAGGACCCGGTACAGGCTTTCCCGCATGGCTTTAGTCTACGCCGAAGGCGGCCCGCACCTGGGCGGCCTCGTCCCAGGGCAGCACGCTGCCGTCCCGTTCCAGGGTGCGCTCGTGCCCTTTGCCAGCGAAGAGGACGGTGTCGCCGGGACGGGCCAAACGGGCTGCCAGTCGGATCGCCGCCGCGCGGTCGGGCTCCAGGTGGACGCTGGCGGCGCCGCCTTTGGCCCCGGCGGCTAGCTCGGCGAGGATCGCCTCGGTCGGCTCGCTGCGGCTGTCCTCCTCGGTGAAGATCGCGGCGTCGGCGAGGCGACCTGCGACCTCGCCCAAAGGGCGCCGCTTCGCGGGGTCGCGCTCGCCGGCCGCCCCCACCACCACGAGGAGCCGGCCGGCGGTGGTCGGTCGCAGGGCGGTGAGGGCCTTCGCCAGGGCTTCGGGGGTGTGGGCGAAATCCACCACCAGCCGCACCGGTTGGGTGGCCAGCACCTGCATGCGGCCAGGGACGCCCGGGAAGTGTTCCATGGCCCGGGCGGCCGCTCGCAGGTCCAGCCCCAATGCCTGAACGGCGGCCAACGCAGCCAGGGCGTTTTCCAGGTTGTAGGCCCCGATCATGGGCAGGGAGACGGGGATCTCCTTCCCCTCGGCCGTTAGGAGAAAGCGGATACCCTTCGCACCCTCCTCGACGTTTCTAGCCTGGATCGTCCCGCCTCGACCGTAGCTCAGGTGGGGGCGATCGAAAAGCCTTCGGGCGTAGGGGCACTCGGCGTTCAGCACGGCAAAGGGCGCGCACCTTACCAGGCTGGCCTTGGCCGCGAAGTACCCCTCCATGTCGCCGTGGAAGTCGAGGTGTTCCGGCGATAGGTGGGTCCAGACCGCGAGGTCGTAGGCCACGTCGGCGACCCGTTGTTGCGCCAGGGCGTGGGAGCTGGTTTCCAGCACCGCGTGGCTGAGGCCCCGCGCCACCATTTCGGCCAGCACCGCCTGGAGTTCCGGGGCCTCGGGGGTGGTGAAGTGCCCCTCCGGGAAGCGCCACTCGTTTTCGAAGGCGTACCCTACCGAGCTCAAAAGCCCCGCGGGTTTCCCCAGGGCACCGAGCAGGTGGTGGATCAGGTGGCTGGTGGTGGTCTTGCCGTCGGTACCGGTGACCCCGATAACGGTGAGCTTCCTGGAAGGGTGGTCGAAGAAGGTTGCGGCAAGCCGGGAGAGCGCCCGCCGGGCGTTTTCCACCCGAGCGTAGGGGACCGGGAGGTCGAGGTCCGCTTCCCCCACCACCGCCACCGCCCCCTTTCGTAGGGCCTCTCCGATGAAGGTGTGGCCGTCGTGCCGTTGGCCCTTAAGGGCGACGTAGACGAACCCCGGTTCCACCTTCCTCGAGTCGTGGGTGACGCCCTCTACCGGGAGGGGTGGGGCTTTCCGGTGAAGGGCGGCGAAGAGGGTGGCGAGGTCCATGCTAGCGGCGGACCGTCAGGGTGACCTCGACCTCGACCCGCTTGCCGTTCCGCCAAAGGGTCAGGGTTACCCGGTCCCCGGGGCGGTGGCGGGCCACTGCCTGGATGACTTCGAAGCGGTTCCTAACCGGTTGACCGTTTACCGCCAGGATGACGTCCCCAAGCGCCACAAGCTTACCGAGCTGATCGCGCTCGGCTCCCCGAAGACCGGCTTTAGCGGCAGGGGAATCGGGCTCGACCCGATCGATCATCGCGCCCTTTTCGCCGTAGAGACCCAGGGCCTTGAGCAGCAGGGGGTCGAGGTCGGTGAGGTCAACCAAGGTGACCCCTAGCCAGCCCCTCTGGGGTAGACCGTACTTTTCCAGGTCCTGGATGCTCTGGCGGACCAGACCGGCGGGGATGGCCATACCGATGCCGGATAGCCCGCTTGGCCCGCCTAGCACCGCGTCCACCACCCCGATGACCCGGCCCTGGCCATCGAGCAGGGGCCCCCCGGAGCTCCCGGGGGCCACGTGGGCGTCGGTGTAGACCACCTCGAAGATTTCGATGCCCACCTCGCTCCCCAGCTGGGCCGCGTCCTCGAAGGGGCCGACCCCAGAGACCACCCCCAGCGAGACCAGGTTGAGCCGTCCATAGGGGCTGGAGATCAGGATTGCCGTCTGGCCGGGTCGGGGCGGGTCCTGGGCGAAGGTGAGGGTGGCGGGGGCGCTGGCCTCGGTCTCCAGGATGGCGAGGTCCAGCCCCTTGTCCACTGCAAAGATCCTGGCCGGGTACTGTTCGCCGTTTTCCAGGCTGACGGTGATCTTCTCCAGCCCGTCGACCACGTGGAAGTTGGTGAGCACGCGGTGGGGGGCGTAGAAAAACCCCGAGCCCCAGACCGGCTCGGTGTTCTCGCTGTAGCTGGCCTGGCCTTGAACCCGCACCACCGCCGGGGTGGCGGCCGCCACCACCCGCACCCGGGCGATTTCGGCAGGGTCGGTGAGCAGCGCGTAAGCGGGGAGAGCTAGAAGGGCGGCCAGGAGCAAGCGCTTCATCTTTCCAAAGTATACGGG
>WFNN01000042.1 GCA_015488545.1 Thermaceae bacterium
AGATGTGTATAAGAGACAGGGCGACGCCCGAGTGGGCGGGCGGGTACGGGTTACCGTTGAAGCGCGCACAGCGTTCCCGCAGGCCTTCCCCGCCACGCTGCGCCTGGTGCTGCCCGAGGGGCTACGGCCCCTCGGGCCGACGGAGCTCCGTGCCCGCCTGGCGCGGGACCGCCCGCTGCGGCTCGGGGTTTGGGTCCGGGTCGAACGGCCGGGCCGCTACCGCCTGGCCGCCCAGCTCCGGCCCTGCGGCGCAAGGGCGGAAACCCCCTTGAGCGTTCCCCTCCCCGCCCGGTTCGTGCTTGAAAAGCGCGCCCTTACCCCGGAAGCGGTCCTGGGGCAGGAGGCCGCCTTCGTCGTCGAGGTACGGAACTTGGGGGGGGAGCCCGGCACCGTGCGGCTCATCGACCCCGCCCCCCGCGGGTTCGCCGCCCCCGACCTGGACGAGACCATCCGGCTAGGGCCCGGCGAGTCGGTTCGCAGGGTGGTCCGGGGGCAGGCGCGCGCCGGCCCGATCATCGAAAACCTGGCGCGGCTTGTGGTGGGAGATCGGGAAGTTGCCCGCGCCTCCGCAAAGGTCCGCGTGCTCCGGCCGGACGCGGAGATCGCGCGGCGCGTGGAACACCCCCGGGCGGTCCCGGGGGAACGGAACCGGACGTGCCTCACGGTCAAAAACACCGGCGAAACCCCCCTCGACTACCGGCTGGCGGACCGGGTCCCAAAGTGGGTGATCCCTGAGGCAACGCCGCGGTTTTCCGGCCGCCTCGCTCCGGGTTCGGAACGAACCCACTGCTACCCCTTCCGAATCCGTTTCGGGGTCCCAACCGAAGGAACCCTCGAGGCCACGCTCACCGGCGTCGCCGGGTTCCGGTCGGCGAGCGCCCGCCTGGCGAGGGTCCTGGTGCCCCTAAAGGTGGAGGCCCGCCCCCCCCAGGTGTACATCGGGCAGCGGGTGGTTTTTAACGTTCAGGTCAAAAACCCGCTTGGGCGCCCCCTGCGGCTCAGGCTCGTCGACGTCCCGGACGCGGGCCTGGGAATGGAGCGGACGGAACGCGTGCTGGAGCTGCCCGCCGGCGGGACCGCATCGCTCGACCTCGAGGCCCGCCCCACGAAGCGGGGCACCCTGGCAAACCGGGTGCTGCTCTTTGGGAACGGGGCGCTGGTTGCCTGGCCGGCCAAGGCCACCGTCGAGGTGCGGCCACCCCCGCCGGTCGAGCGCGTCTCGACCGTAACCCTTCGCTTCCAGGTCCAAGGCCGGGGCCAGGCTATCCTGCTCCGGCACGCGCCCCCACCGGGGGCCCGGTACCGCCGGGGCTCAAGCCGTCTGGACGGGAACCCCCTGCCCGACCCCCGGGTGGACGATCGGGGGCGGCTCTACTGGCTGATCCCCTTCCAACCCAGGGGAACCCTCGCCTACCGCCTGGACCATTCCGGGCCGCTGCCCGAGCTCAAGCAACCCGAGATCGCCCTGGTGGCCGGCGACCGAACCGAACCGCTGGCGGGGCAGGTGGACCTTAGGGCCTACCGCGCGGCCAAGCCGCTCCCCCCGCCGGCCCGTAAGGGGCTGATCCAGGAACCCGAGCCCGGCCACGTCTTCGTGGCCGAGGCAGGGGCTCGGGTCGTGGTCGAGGCCCCACCCGGGGTACCCGTCGCCCTTTTCGTCAACCAGCAGCCGGTGAAAGGGGACCGCCTGATCGAAACCCGGTACGACCCGGCCCGAAAACGCGTGCGCTGGGTCTACGAGGGGGTTCCCCTTCGCGCCGGCCGGAACACCCTAAAGGCGCGGGCGGGGGGCCAGCAGGACTCGGTGGTGGTCTTTCGGAGCGGGGCGCCCAGGCGCGTCGAGCTGGTGCCGGTTCACGCGGTAGCCGATGGCCGGACCCCTCTCCACTTCAGGCTACGGTTCCTGGACGCCAACGGCCTTCCGGCCGGCAGCGGCTACGCCACCGTAGCCGCCTCGCCCGAGCCGCTAGCGCCGGACGCCGCCCCCGCGCGGAGCGGCTACCAGGTCAGGCTCCGGCGCGGCGAGGCCGAGCTGTGGCTCAAACCCCTGGCCACCCCAGGGGAGGTGCGCGTTCGGGTGGAGAAGGAGGGCCTTTCGGTCGGGCTGCGGCGGTTCGTTCCCGCCCCGAACCGGGCCTTCTACCTAGCCCAGGGCAGCGCAACCGTCCGCTACGCCTCGGGCCGCCTCGAGGTCACCGGAGGGCTGCGGGCATACGTCGAGGCTTCCCTGGCCGGTGGCCGCCTGCAGGCGGCGGTCAACCAGGCCTTGAACCGCGACGGGGCCGTTCCGGGCCTGGACCC
>WFNN01000043.1 GCA_015488545.1 Thermaceae bacterium
AGGCATGGCGACGGCAGTTGGAAAGGCTAAGAAGCAAGCTTCCCGGCGGGAAGTAGCCATCGAGCAGAGCCTCGGGGCCGGGGCCAACCCCCTTTGGGAAGAACTCGCCGAGGAGGCCGAGCGCTACGCCGAGCTCGTGCGCAAGCTGAAGACGCTTCCCCCTGATGATCCAAGGCGCACCGAGCTCGAGGGGGAGCTCTACGCTTCTTTGAGCCACCTTGCGGTGCACGCAAAACTGCTCCTTGAGCGAGCGGAAAAAGCCCTGAAATAAAGTCCCGAAACCCGGCTTGGGAGCCCCGTTCTGGACGGGGTTCCTTTTGCATCCGTACAGTGTGTACGTACTGTACGTATCGGTAGTTTTACGTACTGTACGCTTTACAAACTGCCTCCTCTGGGCTAACCCTGGAGCCATGAGGAGGTACACGTGGCAAGTAAAGCGGTAGCGCTCCCCGTGCCGGACGTGGGTTCGGCGCAGAAGGCCCTGGCCAAGGCCATGGGCGAGTTCGCCCAGGTCGAGACCGCCGCCCTGGTGGCGGGGGTGCTCGCCGTTCCCATCGCCGAGAAGGCCGCCTACACCAACCTCCGGCAGGTCTTCGGCGACTCGGGGGCGGGGCTTACCGACCACGAGCGGACTGCCCGGCAGCTCTTCCGGCTGGCGCTGGGGCTTTTCGGCGCGTACCTCGCCGCCACCGGCAAGAAGGAAACCAAAGCGCTCGGAACCGGGCTCATGGCCGAGGCCACCGTGAGCCTTTTGAAAGGGTTTGGCCTCGCCATCGTCTAAGGGAGGAAGAAGATGAACCAGCAGGTCGCAGGAGTCCGCAGGGAGATCATCACCAAGTCCAGCCCGAACTTCGGGTCGCTGGGCCCGGGCGTTCCGAACCGGAAGGTCGCCGTGGCCCGCTACAAGGTGCCCGCGAACACCGCCATCATGCTCGCGAACGGCGCCCAGCTGGTCATGAAGCTAGCCGACGCCTCGGGTAACGAGATCAGCCGCGACTCCTACGTCTACCTCTACAAGAAGCAGTCGGGTTTCGACGGCGAGCTTTTCATCGCCAAGATCCCCTACTCGACCTTCTTCGACCTGGCCGTCGGCGACCAGCGGAACGATCGGTACCGCGACTCCACCAAGGTGAGCTTCGCCGTGAAGCGGGACGCGATTTTCTTCGGCCCCGACGACGAGCTCCAGATCTGGGTCGAGTCGCCCGACGCCGTGGACTTCACCAACGCCGCCACCCTCTTCGAGCTCGAGGTCGCCGCCAAGCAGGTCTAGGGCTGGGAAGGGAGGATCCATGCTGCCCATCGGTAAGCGCCCGCAACCGGTTCCCCGTCCCGGGGGAGCCGCCGCGCCCCCGGTGCGGATTCCGCCTGGGGCGATCCAGCGGACCCTGATCGATACCAAGGATTTCGAGGCCGGCGAGCCCTGGCGGGCCAGCGCCGGCGTGGTCCTGGCCCGCTTCCGCGTCCCCGAGGACGCCGCCTTCCTTATCGGGGCCAGCTCGCGGATGGAGTTCTACCTCCGGAACCGGGCCGCGGTTCCCGGCGGCTACGACAACTCGGCGGGGACCACCGCCTACGCCCTCACGGTGAACACCCCCGGGATCGTGCGCACCAAGATGCGGGCCCCGGCCTTCCCCACCGACCGGCACCCCGAGGTGCTCGCCTACGCCCAGGTCGCCTCCAGCACCGCCTGGACCCAGGTACCGGTGCAGGCGATCGACTACAACGCCGGGACCGTCACCCTCTCGGTACCCGCCGGCGAGCGCTGGACCGCGGTCGAGGTCTACTACGTGGGTGCCCAGGGGGAGTTCCGCCTCTACGTGGTCCGTGAGGGCGGGGGCCTCCGCGACTGGATCACCATCCACAACAACAGCTTCGCGGCGGTGCACACCCTCGACCAGGCCTCCAAGGAGGAGGCCCTGGTGGTGGGCAACCAGGCCGGGCTGGTGGAGGGCTTCCAGCTCGCGCTCGAGGTCACCTCGCCCTACGAGGTGGTCTGGAACGACCGCGCCCGGCATTACGTGAAGATTGAGTCCCTGGCCCTGCGCATCCCCGGGGCCGACAAGGACACCCTCCGCCGGGCGCTGCAGCTCCTGATGAGGGGGGGTCTCTGATGCCGAACCCGATCTACGTCGGCGATAAGTACGTCGCGAACCAATCCGGCGGCTACGGCTACGAGTGGATGAACGCCGCCAGCGACCTCGACCGGCTCCTACAGGAGTTCCTGCCCACCCTGAAGGAGTACGGCGACGTCTTCGGCTTCCTGCCCAAGCAAGACCAACCCCAGGCCATCCAGGTTCAGCCGGTTCAGCGGCCCTGGTACCAGGACGTGCCGCCCTGGGTCTGGGGGGTGGGCGCCGCGGTGGGGGCGGTGGTGCTCTTCAAGCTGCTCGAGGACTAGGGGGTAGGCCGTGGAGGTGGTCTCGGCGATCTTCGGGGCCCTGGGCGGGGTCTTCAACTTCCTCGGCGTGGACCGCCAGGCCGCCGCCGCCGAGGCCATCGCCCGCGAGCGCGGGGCCACCGCCCGGGCGTTCTACGATGCCCTCGCCCGGCTCGGCCTGAGCCAGGAGCGCGTCAACGAAATCCGCGCCATGTTCGGCCGCGACGTGGCCTGGACCGAGGGCGACGTGCAGCGCACCCGCATCTTCTACAACTACCAGGCGCTGGCGAGCGCCCGGGGCATGGCGGTGGCCCTGGCCGGGGCCGGGCTCCTGGCCTTCGCCCTCTACCTCGCCGCCAAGGAGGAGGCATGAAGACCTGGATGCTGATCCCGGTGGGGGCTGGAGTCGCCCTGCTCGGCTACGGGCTGCTCCAGGGGAGCCCCGTCCCCAAGGCGCTGAAGCCCCTGGGGGCCCCGCCCGCCGCGCCCGGGGTGCTGCCAAAGCACGACCCCGGGACCATCCCCAGGCAAACCCAGGGGCAGACCACTGCTGACGCCAGTTACTGCCAGCTACTTACCGCCTACCGCCAGGACCTGCGGCGCTATAAGACCCAGCGGGACGACGCCAAGCTCCGGATGCAGGAGGCCCTCAGGGAGGCCCAGCAGGTCTGCGACGAGTTCGCCTGGAACGCGAGCTGGAAGTACGTCTACGCGGGGTTCTTCGGGGTCGACGGGAAGACCGAGTTCCACAAGGAGAAGTCGAACGCCCTCAAGACGCGTTGCGTGGAGTACGAAAAGGGCGCGGTCCGTGACCCCGGCAAGCCGACCATCCCGGCCCCGCCCAGCAAGGGCGCCTACTGGTACGACGGCACCTACACCGACGTCGCCCAGAAGATCAACGACCTCAAGCACCAGGTCGACGACGCCCGCGCCGCCCTTCCGGGGATCCGCGACAAGTACCTCCGCGCCAAGGCCGAGCACGACCGGGCGGCAGCCAAGGTCGCCGAGCTAGAGAAGAAGATCGCCGACCTCGAGGCCCAGGGGGTGTTCTGCTGATGCACGACTTCTTCCAGCTCCTCGCCGGCCTGGACATCGGCAAGGCCTCCTTCCTGGCCTTCACCCTGCTGGTGATCTGGCGCGAGCGCGAGGCCGTGAAAGTGATGCGCGATATCCAGCGCCACGTCGCCGAGAGCAAGTACCTGATCCGCCGGAACACCGAGGCGCTGGAGACCTTCGCCGGCGTCCTTCAGCGGAAGGGCATCGAGCTCAGAAAGGAGGAGTTCGCCCGTGAACGCTAAGCTCCTGAAACTCTTCGCACTGGCCGCCGGGGCCTACGTGGTGGCGAGCTGGGCCCTGGCCCGGCGCCCAAGCCCGGCGGGCGCGCTGGCGCCACCGGCACAGCCCCCCGCGCCTCCGGCGCCGCCCACCTACCCCACCGACCCCGACTACTGCTACAAGCACCCGGACGACCCGCTCTGCGCGGACTTCGTGGGGATCTGATGAAGCGCTACCTACTGCCCGCCGCCCTCGCCCTGCTGGCCCTCGCCCTGTGGCGCTGGAACACCAAGCGCCCGGTGACCGAGGCCTACCGGCGCGCGGCGGGGTTTGGAGGTGAACCGTGGACTTCCTTCGGGATCTGATTCCGCCCGGCCAAGTCTGGCTCGTCTGGCTTTTGCAGGCCGCCCTAGCGGTCGGGGTGATCATGCTGATCGTCAACTTCCTCGCCGGGGTGGTGGCCATGATCCCCGGCGTGGGCCCGGTGCTCGCGCAGATCCTGCGCCTGCTCGGGGGGCAGTACCAGAAGTGGCTCACCGAGCACGTCCCCAAGGCCGCCGAGCAGGCCGTGCTGGCGGTCGAGGAACGCTACCGCGCCGCCGAGGACCTCCCCCCCGAGGAGCGGGCCCGCAAGAAGATGGAGGAGGCCCTCAAGATCCTGGACCAGCTCGCGCCCGGGCTCAACCGCGACGTGGCGCGGAAGATGATCGAGGCCGCCCTGGCCCGGATCCGGCCGCAATACGAGCAGAAGGCCGCGCTCACGCCAAAGCCCAGCGCGAAGGGGGTGAATGGCGGTGCCCGCTAACGCCCGGCCCTACCGCTTCCGCCCCAAGCGCGAGTTCAAGCGGGGGTTCTGGTGGACCCTGGGGGCAGTCTTCGCCTACGCGATGGTGGCCGGCGGGGCCGCCTTAGCCCTCGCCTACCTGCACCGCGACGAGACCGGCGGCGAGGGGATGCCCCTCGGCGCGATCGAGCAGTCCGATACCTGCGCCACCGGGGCCTGTCCCGGGGCCTGGGCGAGGTGAACCGTGTTCGGCATCGACCTGAAGGGCGAACTGACCAAGCTCCTGGCCTCGCCGGAGGTCCGCCGGCTGCTCAGCTGGCTTGAGGGCAAGCTTAACCGCATCACCGACACCCTGGCCGCCCAGGAGCGGATGCTCGCTTACGACCACGGCCTGCCGGTGCGCGACGTCCCGCCCCACGACCCCCGCCGTCTCCCATTCGTGCACCGCGCCGAGCAGGCCACCGACGTGCGGCTCAACATCGCCCCCGCACTGGGCAAGCCGGTCACCCGCGGGCACGTGATCAACTACGGCACCACCAAGGCCCTCCTGGTCTTCATCCGTACCTCCAAGGGTCGGGAGGAGCGGGTCGACTACCTGCTCCCCAGCAGCGCGGCGCTCGACTTCAGCTGGTTCTTCGACGCCTTGGAGATCAAAGACGCCGGCGAAGGACCGGTGGACGTGCAGGTGTTGGCGCAATGAGCACGCGAAGGCGCAAGAAGCGAACCAACCACGGGCTCCCGGCCCTCTACCTCGGCCTGGCCTTCGGCGGGCTCGTGCTCCTTAAGACCCTTCACGACGCAGCCAAGAAGGCCTTCGCAAATCCCCGCTCGGGGAGGGAGCCTTGAGGCTGAACCCCTACGTCAACCGCCGCGGAAAGGGCTATTTCGCCGAGGTTGCTCTGGCCCGGGGGCCCCGCGTGATGGGCGCCACTGGCGGGGGCACCTTCGTCGAGCTCTTCGGCTATGCCTGGATGGCGGTGCTCGACAAGGCTGAGCGGCGCCTCCGGCTCTTCCAGGCGGTGGACGCCAGCGGTGCCCCCTGGCCCCTCGGCACGGACCCCGCCGGGGCCGACTGGGCCGAGGTCCCGGTGCCCGACCTGCCCCACCCGGTGCGGGAGCTCCGCCACCTCGCCCTTGCCTTTGACCAGGCCGCCCACCATGTGGCGGCCTACGAGCGCAAAGGCGAGGTTTGGGTGCGCCAGTGGGACCCCCTCGCCGGGGACTACGTGATGCGCGGCCCCTGGCCGGGAGTGGACCCGGTCCTGGTCATGGACGCCACCGTGGGCTACCACGTGCCCGACTCCGACGTGCTCCTCTTCCACCTCACCACGGACCGGAAGACCCTGGTCATGCGGGTTCAGCGAGAGCTCTATGGCACCGCCCACCAGGTCGAGACCTTCGCCGAGGAGGCGATGCTCGATCAAGGCGTGGTGCTGCCCTACCAGTTCGAGCTGCTGGGGTCGTTCGCGAGCGACCCTGACAGAACTGGGCTGGCACTTCGCTCGGACCTCTACCCAATCCTCGCCGAGGACGGCCTGGGCACGGCTAGCCTCGCCGCCCCGAGCTCGGGCGTTTACTGGCCGGTCGTGGTGGTCCGCCACCTGGGGGCGGACTCGCTCGGGGTGGCGAATCTCTCCCCACCCGCCTCGGGGGTGTACATGCCTCTCGTGGTCGTCGAAGATCTCGGCACCGACACCCTTGGCACGGCGAACCTGGCGGCGCCGGCCTCGGGCACCTACCACCCGGTGATCGTGGTGCAAAACCTTGGCACCGATGCTCTTGGGACGGCCCAGCTCACTGCTCCCACAGCGGGGAGCTACGCCCTGGCCGTCGTGGTGGTGGACCTCACCCAGGCGCCGTATGGCGTGGACTCGCTTGGAACCGCACAGCTGGCCGCACCGACGGGAGGGAGCTATGGATGAACTGATCGTCGCGAAAAAGAAGATCGCCGTCGCCCGTCTTGTCTTGAGAGAGCGCCGGCCGCCTCCGCCCAAGCTTTCGGTCCGGCTCCGGCCCCAGCACCTGCGCTACGAAGTTGGGAGCTACCGTGAGCGTTTACGCTCTGGCCCGGGTGGGCTGGGACGTAGCTGGATTTGGAAACCGGATTTAGTCGGCGAACAGCACAACTTGGTCGTGAATAGCGTTGGTGACACTATGGCGGTTACTGATTGGAGCCAATTGGCTGTCCAAGCATTGGTAGGGACGGGCAGCAACGCTCCATCAGTAACCGACACTGCCTTGCAAAATCAGGTAGCGTGGTCAATTACCAGACCGCCAGGGTCCCAGGACAAGACGACCTACGGTGGTAGTCCCGGCATTTGGATTAGGGAGGTTCGGCGTGAGTTCACCCCTTCACAGGTAGGCGGCGTAAACCTGACGGAATGGGGATTTGCCGACGCAAGCAATAGACTGCTGGCACGTGAACTGTTCCGCGACAGTACCGGTAACCCTATTGTCCTCACACTAGCCAGCGACCAGGGGTTACGCCTGTACTACAGTTACCAGATCACGCTCGCCCCAATTACTCAGGCTGTGAGTATTAATATTACCAACATCGGGACTGTTACCGGGACTCTAGGAATAAGCCGTTACTCGACTACAGGTCGTTACGACTTTGATACCTTCACACTGTTCGCCACCGCAAGCCCCAACCTAAACATTTTCGTGTTCCTGACCGCACGAACGTTTGCATACGATAACGGAGTTTGGGGGGCTGACAATTATGTTGCAATTGGCGGGCCGCCACTTCCCGCTAGCGGGGCAGGTTATTACAGTTACACCTCGGGAAGCCGCCAACGCCAAATTAGAGTGGAAATCCCCACATCAGCCGGAAATGGAACCATCTACGCGCTTGGATTTGGAAATAAAAACGCTGTAGCAACTGGAATCTACTTGAAATTCGACCCTGGCTCGGAAATTACAAAGGACAGTTTACATAAATTAGTTCTTGATCCCTGGACCATCACCTGGTGAGACCGTGATCCCTCCGGTTTTGACGCGAGCCTACTCAGCTCCATACCCGTTTCTGCTGCCGCCCGTGGTGGCCTCCATCTATCCCCAAGCCCGACGCGACGCTCGGCACGTCTCGGGGGGGGTGATGGGCGGCCTGCTCACCTACGCCGACCTGCATGCTTTTGCCTGGTGGTACGGCGGCGGCTGGCTCACCCTGAATCGCGGCAAAAAGGGCCTCCGCCGGGTCCACCGCGGCAACGAAGACGTGACGCAGGTCCGGCGGTGAGGGCATCTCTAGGTGTCAATAAGGTGTCAAAAGCTTTTCCGCCCCCACTATAGGGGGCGGAAGCTTTGCGTCCTGCTCTGGAGCCGGCGGCCGGATTCGAACCGGCGGCCTACCGCTTACGAGGCGGTTGCTCTACCGCTGAGCTACGCCGGCCCGCAGGCCGCCCCTAGTATAGGAAGGTTGGCCGGCGGGCACAAACGATGGTGGGCCCTGCAGGACTCGAACCTGCAACCAACCGGTTATGAGCCGGCCGCTCTAACCGCTTGAGCTAAGGGCCCAGGCAACCCCAATCTAGCCTAGGACGTAGGGTTCAGCAAGCCGGCCAGGGCCTTTTGCGCGGCTTCCTCGGGGATCCGGCTGGCCCAGTAAACCCGCTCCCCCGGGGCCCAGGTCTGTCCGGCGTGGACCACTTCGGCTTGTTCCCCCTTTAACCGCACCAGGGGAAGGAGATCCTCGGGTAAATCCAGCGCCCCCACCGGCCGCTCGGGAAAACCCTCGGGCACCACCCACTCGAGGAGACGCGCCCGCCGCCGGGCCAGGGCGTGGTCCCAGTCCTCGAGGTCCACCCCCCGCCCGAAGGCGGGCTCGGCCCCGGCCTGCCGGGCCAGCGCTAGCGCGGCCCCTGCCTCCTCAAGGGCCGGGTGCACCCGGGCGATGCCGAAAACTTCTCGGCCGATCTGGGCCACCAGCAGGTTGACCTCGGGGTTCGGGGTTACCGCCAGCAAGGTCCCCGCCTCGTCGGCCCCGGCGGCCTCCAGCACGTCCTCGTCGAGGGCGTCGCCCAAAACGGCAAAGAGCTTGTGCCGGCGGGCGGTGCGGACGTGCTGCGGGTTGCGGTCGATTAACCCCACCGGCCGACGATGGTCGGAAAGGATGCGGGCGACCGTCCGGCCCACGCCCCCCGCCCCCACGATG
>WFNN01000044.1 GCA_015488545.1 Thermaceae bacterium
CTACCCCCGTCCCACCTGGATGCAGCCCGGGCTCCTGGTCGTCTACACCGACGGCATCGGCCGCATGGGAAGCGCCTACCTGGTCACCCGGGCGACCGTGACCCAGGCGTACGGGCTCGCCTTCCTTCTCTCCCAGACCGACGCCGGCCCCACCTTGAGCGTCCAAGCCGGGGTGCTCTACGACGGCGCCTCGGGACCCTTCTTCGTGCAACCGAAGGCGGCGGCGTTCGTTCGAAATCCCCCGCCCGGGGTCCAGGCGCTGGGGGCCCCGGGTCAGATCGGGATTGTGATCCAGGACCAAGACGGGGTCACCAAGCACGCGATCCGGTACGACCCCGCCTCCGGGCTGATCACCGAGATCACCAGCACCTATAAGGCCCCCGCCAACGTGGGGCCCCGGCGGAGCGTGGCGCTGCACCAGGTCTAGGCCGGGCAGCATCGGGTGGCCTGGCCGGCGCTGGGGGCTCACCCCCGCCGCCCGGGCCCCCGCCCGGTACCAGATCCTCTACGCCCTGAGCGGGGGCACCAGCCCGGGGGGATCGTTCACCGTGACCCCGCTCGAGGTCGGGCTCCCCCTCGCCCGCTACCGGATCGACGCGGTGACGAACGAGGAGCCCTCGCCGCCGACCGAGCAAAGCGGCCTGCCCTCGCTGGGGCCCCACTACCTCCACCCGGCGCTCCTCGGGCAAAACCCCATCCTCACCATCCCCGAGCTCGGGCTCAGCTTCCAAGCCGCGGGCGGGGGACCGAACGGCGGCGCCCTGGTGGTGGTGAACGCGAACGGGGTGCCCTTTGAGAGCCTCGAGATCGACCCCCAAAGCGGCGCGGTGATCGAGCAGCGGATCAGCCTCGCCGGGATGGGGATGACGGTCTACCGCCGCCTGCCTTAGGCGGTCGCCGCCTCGGTGACCCCGGCCATGAGGAGGCCTAGCTTTTCCTCGGTGGCTTCCTCGGGACGGACCTCGCCCACGATCTTGCCCTCGAACATGACCAGGATACGGTCAGCCAGGCTCATAACTTCGTTCAGGTCGGCGGAAACGAGAAGCACTGCCATGCCCTGGTCCCGGGCCTCAACAATCTGTTTGTGGATGAACTCGATGGCGCCGATGTCCACCCCCCGGGTGGGCTGGGCTGCGATCAGGATCCGGGGTTTGCGGTAGAGCTCCCGGCCCACGATGATCTTTTGGGCGTTACCGCCGGAGTAGTGACGGGCGGAGAGGCGGATGCTTCGAGGGCGAACATCGTAGGTTTCCACCACCCCGCGGGCGTACTCGTCGATGGCGGGGTCGCGGAAAAACCCGTAGCGATCGACGAAGGGGGGGCGGTAGTGGTCGCCCAGGATGATGTTGTCCCGGGTGGTGAAGTCAAGCACCAGGCCGCGGGCGTTGCGGTCTTCAGGGATATGGGAAACCCGGTGCTCGCGTACCCGGCGGGCGTCGGGGCGGAGAATCACCTCGCCCTCGTAGCGCACCGTGCCGCGGTAGGGCCGGAGCCCGGTGAGCGCCTCGACCAGCTCGCTCTGCCCGTTGCCCTCGACCCCGGCGATGCCCACAATCTCCCCGGCATGGACCGAAAGGCTAACCCCGGCCACCCGCGGCTTTTTACCGGCCTCCTCGACCCATAGATCCTCCACCACCAGAAGCGGTTCGCCCGGGGTGGCGGGCCGTTTCTCCACCGTGAGAATGACCTCGCGCCCCACCATCATGCGGGCCAATTCAGCGATGGAGGTTTTCGGGGTTTCCACCGTACCCACCACCTTCCCGTCCCGGATCACCGTGACCCGGTCGGAAACCTCCATCACCTCGGCCAGCTTGTGGCTGATGAAGATCACCGTGTTGCCCCGCGCCACGAAACCCCGCAAAAAGCGGAAGAGTTCGCTGGCCTCCTGGGGGGTAAGCACCGCGGTGGGTTCGTCGAGGATCAGGATACGGGCCTTGCGGTAGAGCGTTTTCAAGATCTCCACCCGCTGCTGCAACCCCACCGGCAGCTCCTCGACCCGGGCGTCGAGGTCAAGCTCGAAGCCCACCTCCTCCAAAAGGGCCCGAACGCTCCGGCGGGCGGCCTCGAGGTCAAGCCCCCCGCCCCGCTTCGGTTCCTGCCCTAGGACTATGTTCTCCAATACGGTAAAAACGTCGACCAGCATGAAGTGCTGGTGGACCATGCCAATCCCCAAACGGATCGCGTCGGATGGGGAGTGGATCTCGACCCGCCGGCCATCGACGAAAATCTCCCCGGCGTCAGGGCGGACCATCCCGTAAACGATCTTCATTAGGGTGGTTTTGCCCGCCCCGTTTTCCCCCACCACAGCGTGAACCTCGCCCCAGCGAACGTCAAAGCTAATGCAGTCGTTGGCCCGAACCAGCGGGTACTCCTTGGTGATACAGGAAAGGCGAAGGGCGCTTTTGGTCTCCGGCACGCCCAAAGTATAACGGCCGGGGCCAGCCCCGGCCGTCCATTGCGTTCGGATCGTTAGCGCCCCGAGGGCACCTTGATCTCACCCTTGACGATCTTCTGCTTCAAAACCTCCAGGCGGGCCACCACCGAGGCCGGAATCAGCGCCTTGTTGTACTCGTCGAGGGCATAGGCCACGCCGTTGTTCTTGAGGCTGAACTCGTGGATCCCACCGGTGAAGTTGTTCATCACCACCGACTTGATCACGTCGTAGACCGCCACGTCCACCCGCTTCTGCATCGAGGTCAGACCGTGGTTCAGGGTGGCGGGGTTGTTGTCGGTGTCGCCCAGGTAGTTCTGGTCGGCGTCCACCCCGATGAAGAAGATCGGCCGGGTTTCACCCTTGCACGCTTGCTCGTAGGCGGGGTACTTCGGCACATCCTTGAAGGGGTCGCGGATGAACTTCACCCCCGCGGGAAGCTCGCTGGCCTTGATGCACTTCTTCTGCTTGACGTAGTCGATGAGGCCGAGACCGGAAGCGCCGGACGCGTGGTAGATGATGTCGGCGCCCTGGGCCACCTGGGCGGCGGCGATCTCCTTAGCCTTGCCGGGGTCGTTCCAGGCCTGCGGGGTGTTACCCACGTAGTTCACCAGCACCTTGCACTGGATCCCGCTCTCCTTGCAGGCGTACTCGACGCCGGCCCGATAGCCGGCCTCGAACTTGTGAATGAGGGGGATGTCCATGCCCCCGATGAACCCCAGGACCCCGGTCTGGGTGAGCTTGCCGGCGATGTAGCCGACCAGGAAGCTGCCCTCCTGCTCACGGAAAACCAGGCTGGCAACGTTGTCCTTCTCCGAGCTCACCGCGTCGATGACGGCGAACTTAACGTCCTTGAACTCCTTGGCGGTAGCGGTGATCGCCGGCTCGTTGGCAAAGCCCACACCGATCACCAGATCGAACCCTTCCTCCGCAAAGGCCCGGATCCCCTGGCCCACCTGGCTGGGGTCGTTGGGTTCGAAATCGAAGAGCTCGATACCGAAGTCCTTCTTGGCCCGCTTGGCCCCTTCCCAGGCCATCTGGTTGAAGCTTCGGTCGTTCTTGCCGCCGGCGTCAAAGGCAATGCCGACCCGCACTTGGGCCGCCGCCAGCCCCGTAAAGAGGGCCGCGGCCAGGGTGAGCACGATCCAACGTTTCATACCTATCACCAGCCTCCTTTCCCACTCGTGGCGTTCACGCCGTGAGCCATTATACGGCCAAACCCTCATCCGGCTCGGCTATACTCGGGGCGCTGTGGGGCGCGCGTGGGTAGCGGTACTGGTTTTCGTAATGGGGGCCTTC
>WFNN01000045.1 GCA_015488545.1 Thermaceae bacterium
CCCCAGCCCCGCCTGCTTCCGCGGATGAACCCCGCCGCCGCCGACCTATTTGCTAAGATGCGATGGGTCTCGGACAAGCTGGAGGAGGCCCACCGCCCCCCCGAGGCCGCCTACCAGCGGCTCTACCGCGGGCAGTGGGGGCCCGCCTACCGGGGCCAAGACCCCGCAGCCTGGAGCTTCGCTTGGCGGGAGCTGCTGGCCGCCGAAAACCTTTGCGACCCCCGCAAGTACGCCTGGCTGGAGATCGCTATCGAGGACATGGACGGCGATGGTTTCCCCGAGGTCATCGCAGAAAGCCACACCCTGAACCTTTACCTTCGCCCCGCCGAGGGGGGGCGCCTCTTTGCTCTGGACCTTCGCGAGGGGGAGCGGCCCCTGCTCGCCGGCCGGAGCCTTGGGGCTTCGTGGCGCCCGGTTTCCGGCTCGGCCATCGATTTTTCCAACCTGGGCTTCGAGGCCAGCAAGTACCGGGACCGGATCCACCTCTACGCCGAGGCCGACGGCTACGCTCTCAAGACGACCTTGCGCCTGGCCCCCAAGGAGCCTGGGTTGGACCTCGAGTGGCGGCTCAGCCGGGGTCGGGGAGCCCCCGAGCCCGGGGAGTTTTGGGTGGAATTTCACCTTTCCGCGACGGGCCCGAGCCGCGAGGGCGAAGCCGCAACCCTTCCATTCCCCGATCTCGGCCTCGCCCTTTCCGCCCCCCGACCGTTCCGTTACCGGCAGCACGGAGGACGGCTGGAGATCGGCTTCCCGGCCCAGATCGCCCCCGGCCACAGCCGCCGCTTCCGGCTGCACCTGGCGGTAGAAGACGGTGCGCGAACCGGTTAGGTTGCTCCTAGCCCTTGAGGGGCTTGCCTTCCTCTGCGGGGCCGCGGGTATGGCCTATCTGGGGGTTCCGCCGGTTCGAACATACCACCCCTACCGCGACGCCTTGGCCTTCTTCCTGCTCTATTTTGGCCTTTTGGGGCTGGAGGCGGGGCTTCAGCGGTTCTTCCCGGCCACCGCCCAGGCCAGCGAGGAACTCCTCCGGCGGGCCGCCGGTACCATCCCCGAAGGGGCGGCCCTTCGGCTTGCGGGCGCCAGCGCCATGGCGGAGGAGGTGCTCTTCCGCGGCTTTCTCTTTAGCCTCCTGGCCCGGCTCGCCGGCCCGCCCGCCGGGGTGGCCCTTTCGGCCTTGATCTTCGCGCTTTTCCACCCGGTTCCCGACCGCCGGGCATGGGGGTACCCTCTCTACGTGTTCCTGGCCGGAATCGCCTTTGCGCTAGCTTTCGCCTTGACGGGATCCCTCTTACCGGGGGTATTCGCCCACTTCCTTTACAACGCCCGCGGCTTCGAGGAAGCCAGGTCGGGACAGCTGCCCCCGGCGAACCGGTATCTTGGGTAGCGGAGGCTTGAGCCATGTACCAGAAGGTCAAAGTTCCGGATTGGGGCGAGAAGATCCGAATCGAAAACGGTCAGCTGGTGGTCCCCGACGAGCCCATCGTGGCCTTTATCGAAGGCGACGGTACCGGGCCGGACATCTGGCGGGCGGCCCAGCCCGTCTTCGACGCAGCGGTGGAGAAGGCCTACGGCGGTAAGCGGAAGATCGCCTGGATGGAGGTCTACGCCGGCGAAAAGGCCAACAGGGTCTACGGCGAGGAGGTCTGGCTGCCCGACGAAACCATTGAGGCTATCCGGGAGTACCTGGTGGCCATCAAGGGACCGCTCACCACCCCCATCGGCGGGGGCATCCGCTCCATCAACGTAGCCATCCGCCAGCGGCTCGATCTCTACGCCTGCGTTCGGCCGGTCCGCTACTTCGAGGGGGTACCGAGCCCGGTTCGACGGCCCGAGCTCGTCGACATGGTGATCTTCCGGGAAAACACCGAGGACATCTACGCCGGGATCGAATGGCCGGAGGGCAGCGAGGGGCAGAAGAAGCTGCTCGGCTTCCTGAAGGAGAACTTCCCCGAGGAATACCGGAAAATTCGCTTCCCCGAAAGCTCCGGTCTGGGTCTCAAGCCGGTGAGCCGCGAGGGCACCCGCCGCCTGGTTGAGGCGGCCATCCGGTACGCCATTCAGGAGCACCGCAAAAGCGTCACCTTGGTCCACAAGGGCAACATCATGAAATACACCGAGGGGGCCTTCCGGAACTGGGGCTACGAGCTGGCCCGGGAAAAGTTCGGGGCGGAACCCCTCGAGGGCGGCCCCTGGCACGTAATGAAACACCCCGAAACCGGCGAAGAGATCGTCATCAAAGACGTGATCACCGACAACTTCCTGCAGCAGATCCTTACCCGGCCGGCGGAGTACGACGTCATCGCCACCATGAACCTAAACGGCGACTACATCTCCGACGCCCTCGCGGCCCAAGTCGGAGGCATCGGCATCGCACCCGGAGCCAACATCAACTACCAGACCGGCCACGCGGTCTTCGAGGCAACCCACGGGACCGCCCCCAAGTACGCCGGCCAGGACAAGGTGAACCCCAGCTCCCTGATCCTCTCCGGGGTGATGATGCTGCAGTACATGGGCTGGCGGGAAGCGGCCGACAAAATCGTCAAGGCCATGGAGGCCACCATCAAGGAAGGCCTGGTGACCTACGATTTCCACCGGCTCATGGTGGCCGAGGGCCGGGAAGCCAAACTGCTTAAAACCAGCGAGTTCGGCCAAGCCCTGATCGACCACATGTAAGCCGGGTTCGAGGGGGGCGGGCGGCCAAGCCGCCCGCCCCGCGGCGCCACGCAGCCCCTTACGGGGTGGATCGATCGTTCCCTCCTTTCAGGAGCGAACCCGCTCGATCAGCAGAAGACCCACGTAAAGCCCCCCGAGTTCCACCACCCGGAGGTGCCGCAAGCGCAGAGCGGGTCGCTCCCGTACCAACCGCACCGCCATCCCCCTCCGCTTGGCCAGGAGTACGAGCCGCCCCCCCGGTTTTAGGATGACCGCCGCCTGGTCGAGGAAGCGCGCGTAAAGGGCCCGGAGATCCTCGCTCCTGCCCAAACGGCGGCCGTACGGGGGGTTCGCGACGATCCAGTCCAAACCAGGGGGCAGCTGCCCGATCAACTTTCGGGCGTCGGCCACCAGGAAGTGGATCCGCCCCGCAACCCCGGCAGCGGCGGCGTTGTCGACGGCGCCGGCTACCGCTCGCGGGTTCTTGTCCACCGCTACCACGCGAACCCCAGGGAAAACCTGGGCGGCTTCGATCGCGATCGTGCCCGATCCGGTAAAGGCGTCGAGCAACCGCCCCTCCCCCCGTACCCCGGCCAGCCGTAGCAGGCCGTAGGCCACGGTGGTCTTAAGCGCCGCCGGCGGGGCGTAAACCTTGCGGTACCGTCGCGAAAGCGGCGCCCGCGTCAGCTGAACACCCACCAGGGCACGGGCTTCGAACAGGTCGACCCGAACCAGGACCCGCGGGTTCTCCAAATCGACGGGGGCCTGGTACCGCTCGACCAGGGCAGCGCCCAGAGCCCGCTCGAGGTCGGGGCTTTTAAAACCGTGGTCGCCGCGGCGGTGCACCCGGACCGCGAAAGTGGTCTCGGGGCCGAGCTCGGGAAAGGGCACGCCCGCGAGCGTCCGCACGGCGCTATCCAGGTCGGTGGAAGGGAGAAGGCAGCTCGCCCGCTCAACAACCGCGTGGTGAATCGATCGAAGGCCCTCGATTCCAGCGACGTCGGCGTCCGTCCGCACCAGTCCGGCGTACCCATAGGGGCGGGCTTCCCCGCGGTAACCGCGATCGGCGAGCTCGGCCAGCACCACGTCTTCAAACCCAGGATCGGCGGTGAGTAGGAGGGCCACCGGTTCATTATGCTAGGGGGGAATGAAGCCCTGGAAGCGCCTCTCGATCGAGGACCTGGTCAAGGAGCCGGTGCGCATCGTACGCGAGCGGCTCCTCACCCACTCCGGCAGCGAAATCACCTACATCTACCGGCCGGGCCCGGTGGAAGCGGTCTTCGTTCTGCCCGTGACCCCCACCGGCACCGCCTACCTGGTTCACCAGTACCGCCACCCCACCGGCAAGTTTTTGCTCGAGGTTCCAGCCGGCAAGGTCGACGGCGGGGAAACCCCCGAAGCCGCCGCTCGCCGCGAGTTACTGGAGGAGGTGGGGGCCGAGGTCGACGAACTTCTCCCCCTTCCTCCATTCCATCCCCAACCTTCCTTCAATGCGGTGATCTTCCGGCCCTACCTGGCGCTCGGCGCCCGCCGGGTCGCCGCCCCCCGCCTGGAAAGCTCCGAGCTCCTCACCCCGCTGGAGCTTCCGCTGGTCGAGGTGTACCGGCGCCTGGAGGCCGGTGAAATCGAGGACGGCTCCACCGCCCTGACCCTCTTCTACGCCCGCCCCCGCCTCAGCGCCCTGGGCCTCCTCGGCTGAAGGCCAGCAGCAGGTGGGCCAGCCAAGGGGCTGCCAGAAGAATGGTCACCACCCGCACAAAGTGCATCGCGGCCACCACCGCGCCCCGCCCGCCCTCGCTCTCGGCCACCACGCTCATAACCGAAATCCCCCCGGGGACGAACCCGAAGAGGGCGCTGACCGGATCGAGCCAACCCAGCCGGACCACCAGGTAGCTGAGCGCGCCCCCCAGCACCAGGAAGGAAACGACGCCGAAAAGGGCGACCGGCAGCACCTTGAGGAGGACAGGGAGCAGCTCCCTTTGAACGGAGAACCCGATCATGGCCCCGACCAGAAGCTGGATGGCCACACCGGCCCAACCCGGAAGGGCGGCCCTAGGCGCCCCCGAGAAGTTGTAGAGCGCCGCGCCCAACATCGCCCCCACCACCGCCCCACCGGGTAAACGCAGGAAGTGGGCCCCGAGGCCCAGGGCGAAAGCCGCCAGCAGACCCGCCAAAAGCCCGCTCATGCCTTTATGCTAAGGCGGGTGACAAATCCCCACCGGTACGCTAAGATATACCTTTGGGAAGGGGGCACGGTCGCGCCCTCCAAGGGAGGGTGAGGAAAGTCCGGGCACCGGAGGGCAGGGTGCCAGGTAACGCCTGGGCGCCGCAAGGCGACGGAAAGTGCCACAGAGAACAGACCGCCGATCCGCCTTCCCGCGAGGGAAGGGTCATGGAGGCAAGGGTGAAACGGTGGGGTAAGAGCCCACCAGCACCCCGGGAGACCGGGGTGGCTCGGCAAACCCCACCCGGTGCAAGGCCGAACTGCGGGGAGGGCTGGCCCGGCCCGTTCGCACCCGCGAGGAGGGGCCGCTTGAGGCCGCGGGCGACCGCGGTCCCAGATAGATGACCGTGCACGACAGAACCCGGCTTACACCCCTTCCCGCCGGGCCCTTCGGGGCCCGGTTCCTTTTGGCGCGACCCTGCTCGTGGGGGATTTGGGGAAAATTGTGGTAAAAACACAGGCTTAGGTGGGAAATTGTGTTACATTGTCCCATAAGAGGCCCGAACTGGCCCCCGGAGCAGCGCGATGCCGTATGGAGAGTTCAGCTATAGCCTCGACGAGAAGGGGCGCGTGGTCATCCCACCGGCCTTCCGCCCCTTCGTCGCCGACGGCATGGTTCTGACCCGGGGTCTTGAGGGCGGGCTATACGTCTTCCCCCTCGCCGCCTGGGAGCGCATCGAAAGCGAGCTGGAAAAGCTGCCCCTCACCGACGCCGACGCCCGGCGCTTTGTCCGTTTCTTCTACATGGGGGCCCACAAAACCCGCATGGACAAGGGGGGCCGGGTGCTGATCCCCCCAACCCTGCGCCAGTTCGCCGGGTTGGACGACGCGGTGATCGTGGCCGGGGCCCCGGGCCGGCTGGAGATCTGGGCCGAGGAACGGTGGTGGCAGGAAATCCGCCAGGCCATGGCCCACCCGCCGATCCCCGAAGCCCTCAAGGAGCTCGGGCTATGAAGATGGCGACGGTTCACCAACCGGTGCTGCTGAAAGAAAGCCTCGATCTCCTGGCCGTGCGCCCAGGGGCCACCTACGTCGACGCCACCTTTGGCGGCGGGGGGCACACCCGCGCCCTCCTCTCCGCTGGAGCCCGGGTCATCGCCCTCGACCAGGACCCCGAGGCCATCGCCCGAGGGCGGGCAGCGCTGGGGGGAGAGAAACGCCTCACCCTGGTCGAGGCCAACTTCCGCGACCTCGAGGCGGTGCTCGACCGGCTTGGGGTGGAGCGGGTGGCCGGGGTGCTGGCCGACCTAGGGGTTTCCGCCTACCACCTCGAGGACCCCCGCCGGGGGTTCTCTTACCGCCTTGAGGGCCCGCTGGACATGCGCATGGGCGCGGTCGGGATGACCGCTGCCGAGGTGGTGAACACCCTGGACGAGGACGCACTGGCCGAAATCCTCTACCGCTACGGAGAGGAGCCCAAAGCCCGGCGCATCGCCAAGGCTATCGTCCGCCGGCGACCCATCGCCACCACCACCGAGTTGGCCCGGGTGGTGCAGGAGGCGGTGGGCTACCGCCGGGCTGGCCACCCCGCGCGCAAGACCTTCCAAGCCCTCCGGATCTACACCAACGACGAGCTGGGCGCACTGGAAGCCCTGCTCGCCGCCAGCACTCGGCGGCTTTTACCCGGGGGACGGCTGGTGGTGATCAGCTTCCACTCGCTGGAAGACCGGCGGGTGAAGCACTTCATCCGGGACCACCCCGAACTGAAACCGTTAACCAAAAAGCCGGTCCGCCCCAGCGAGCAGGAGATGCGCGAAAACCCCCGGGCGCGAAGCGCCAAACTAAGGGGGGCGGAACGTTTATGAGGGGGGCTGCCCTCCGCTGGGGCTACCTGCTCGCGGGCCTCCTCTTTCTCCTGGCCCTGCTCGGGGCCCGGGTGCAAACCGAACGCACCAGGTACCGGGCCCTCCTCGGCGAACACCAGGCCCTGGCCGCCCGGGTGGCCAAACTGCAAGCCGCCTACGCCCAGGCCACCTCGCCGGCACGCGTGCTCGAGTGGGCCCGCGCCCATGGCCTCGTGCCCATGGCCGAGGGGAGGTGGGCCCGGTGAACCGGGTGGGGCTGAACCGGGCCTGGGTGGCCGGGCTCTTTGCCCTATCCTGGCTTCTGCTCTTCGGCTACGGCGCGTTCCTGCTGGCCCCCACCGCCCCCGGCACCCTCTTCC
>WFNN01000046.1 GCA_015488545.1 Thermaceae bacterium
ATGAGCGAATTTCGATCACGCCGTGCGCGAATTTCAATCAGGAAGCTCGCCGCGAAAGAGCGGGGCCTCCTCGGCCAGGAGCTCGGCCTCGGTCTCGACCCGGCCGTCGTGGCGGATGTGGCGCACTTCCTCGGGGGGCACCCCCTTTTCCAGGAGGGCGCGGGTGACGAGGAAGCGGCGGTGGCAGCGTCGGGGGTCTTCCTCGGCGCAAAGGAGGGCGAGGGTATGGCCCGCTTCGCGGAGCTTAAGGAGAGCCTCGATCCCTTCCCAAAAGCGTGGGTCGGCGAGCTTCGCGGCCACGTCGAGGGCGCCCTTCTTGCCCCGGGGCTTTCCGCCAAGCCGGTCGCCCATCCAGAGGTATTCGATCCCCGCCTCCTGCAGGGCCCTCGCCAGGGTTTGCTGGTTGGCCTCGGGGTTCGCCCGGGAAAAGGGCACCGCCCGCACGTCGACCACCAGCCGAACGCCGTGGGCACGAAGCAGCCCGGCGAGGGCCTTCGCCGAGAGCCGCCCGTGGCCGAGGGTGTAGATGGCCACTAGCCCCCCGCCTGGCGCCAGGCGTACTCCAGGATCTTTCGCGGGATGTCCACCCCGGTGGTGGCCACCGAGTTCTTGAACTCCATGGTGTGGTTGACCTCGTTGACCAATAGCCCCCGTTCGGACTCGAAAACGTCCACCGCCAGCACCCCGCCGCCCAGGGCCCGGGCGGCGGCCACGCTGATCTCCGCCAGGGCGTCGGTGACCGGGCAGTTCTCCGCCACCCCGCCGCGGGCGGTGTTGGTGATCCAGTGCTCGCTTTTGCGGTAGATGGCGGCGATTGCCTCGTCACCCACCACGAAAACGCGAATGTCGCGACCGGGCTTTTGCACGTATTCCTGCAGGTAGAAGAGCTGGTGCTGGAAGCCCATGAAGGTTTTGTGCTCTAAGAGGGCCTCGAGGCCATCCCGGTCGTTGACTTTGGCCACCATGCGGCCCCAGGAGCCGACCACCGGCTTGAGCACCACGGGGTAGCCCCAGTCCTCCGCCAGGGCCAGGGCCTCCTCGGGGCTCAAGGCGAGCGCGGTCCTCGGCTGGGGGATGCCGGCCTCGGCGAGGCGGGCACTGGTTGCCCACTTGTCGCCGGCGGCCTCGATCACCGCCGGGCGGTTAACCACCGGCAGGCCCAAGGCCTCGAGGTAGCGGGCGGCGGCCAGGCCACGGGACTGGCTTACCGAACGCTCAAGGCCCACGGTCACGTCGGCGAGCGCGGCGGGCGGTTCCCCCAGCGTCATGCGGAGTTGGGGCAGGTAGACCTTCTTCCAGGGGACCCCAAGCTGTTCGGCGGCGTCGAAGAGCATGCGCTCGTCGCCACGGATGCGGTCGTACAAGATTGCCAGCATTGGCTTATGGCTCCGTTCGCGGTTCTGGACTATGGGGAGAAGGCCTGTGGCGTGTGGCCTGTAGCCTGTGGTTGGCCTTTTCCACAAGCCACAAGCTACAGGCCACGGGCGGGCTTTACTCCCCCCAGTCCTCCGCTTCCTCGGGCGCGGGCTCTAGGCGAACGGGCTCAACCTCCACCACCTCAAGCTCGGCCCCGCAGGCGTCGCAGATCACCAGCTCGCCGAGTTCCGGGTTCTCAATCTCGATGGTGGCCCCGCATTCGGGGCATTCCACGCTTACCTTCATTCCCACTCCTCCTCGAAAGGTTCTTCCTCCAGGGCGAAGCGGTGGCCGCAGTCGGGGCAAACCGCGTAGCCCTCGTCGAAGGCTTTGAATACCAGGCCGCAGCGGGGGCACTCGACGGTGACGCCCTCGCCGGCCTCCACCAAAAGCAGCTCTAGGGGCTCGAGGCTCGCGATCTCGATCACCGCGTGGCAGGCTTCGCACTCAACGAGCATGCCCTCTTCGGGGGCCTCGAGCGCCATTTCGGACCGGCAGACCGGGCAGAGGACCTCCATTGCCCCTACTTTACCCGCCGGGAAAGCCACCGTGCCGGCGCACGTATTCCAGCATCGAGCCGGCCTTCAGGGCCTCAAGCAGGAAAGGGGGCGGGGGGTCCAGAACGAAGACCTCCTCCCCGCGTACCAGCCGACCGGTTGCCAGGTCCAGCGATACCCGATCACCGTCGTTCAGCCGATCCACCACCTCCTCGGAGACGAAGGGCACGATCCCCAGGTTGACCAGGTTCCGAAAGAAGATGCGGGCGTAGGATTTCGCGACCGTGGCCTGGATGCCCAGCTTTTTCAGCGCTTCCGGGGCGTATTCCCGGGAAGAGCCAAGCCCGGCGTTTTTCCCGAAAACCAGCAGATCCCCGGGCTTCACTTCCCGGGCGAACTCGGGGCGCAGGTGGGCGAAAGCGTAGGACTGAAAGCGGTCCTCGCCCACCATGAAGGGCGCGTACTTGCCGGGAAGGATGTCGTCGGTGTTGATGTCGTCGCCGAACTTCCAGACACGGGAGGTGTGGGGGGTAGGGTTCATGGATTCTCCTCCTCTCCAGGGATTCGGCCGGTAAGCGCGGCCAGCGCGGCGGTGCGGGGGCTCGCGAGGTACACCTCGGCGCTCGCTGCTCCCATGCGGCCCCGGAAGTTCCGGTTCGCGGTGGAGACCACCCGTTCGCCCTCGGCGGCCACCCCCAGGTGCCGGCCCATACAGGGTCCGCAACCGGGGGTCCCGACGGTGGCCCCGGCCTCCACCAGGGTTTGCAGCACGCCCTCTTCCATCGCCTGCTTTAAGACCTCGCTCGAGGCCGGCACCACCAGCAGCCGTACCCCTTCGGCGACCCGCCTTCCCTTGAGCACCTCGGCCACCTGGCGGAGGTCCTCGATGCGGCCGTTGGTGCAGGTGCCGACAAAGACAAAGTCCACCGGCGTTCCGGCGTACTCGGCGGTGGGGTGGACGTTGTCCACGAAGAAGGGCGCGGAGAGGCGGGGGGTGAGCGCCGCGAGGTCGATCACGAGGGTCTTTTCGTAGCGGGCGTCCTCGTCGGGGTAGAGCCAGCCGGGGATGTCGTAGCGGCGCAGGATTTCGCCCGAGGGCACCACCAGCCCGGCCTTGGCGCCGGCCTCCATGGCCAGGTTGGCCAGCGTCATCCGCTCGGACAGGCCGAAGGCTTCCTCGGCGCCGTCCTCGAGGTGAATCTCCACCGCCATGTAGGTGGCGCCGTCGGCCCCGAGTCGCCCCACCATCTCCAGGGCGGCGTCCTTGGCCGAGACGCCGGGCCGGGGCCGGCCCCGCACCACCACCTTGACCGATTCCGGCACCCTAAGCCAGGTTTTCCCGGTGGCGACGGCCAGCGCGATGTCGGTGGCCCCCATGCCGGTGCCGAAGGCGCCGACGGCGCCGTAGGTGGTGGAGTGGGAGTCGGAACCGACGATCAGCATCCCCGGGCGGGCGATTCCCTCCTCGATCAGAACCTGGTGGCAGATCCCCCGCCCCACCTCGAAGAAGTTGACCCCGGTGCGCCGGGCCCATTCGCGCCCTTTCTTCTGGGCGTTGGCCACGTTGACGTTGGCGGGCGGGGCGACGTGGTCGAAGACCAGGGAGACCCGGGCGGGGTCCCAGGGTTCGGCCTCGAGGTACGCCAGGCGGTCAATCACCGTGGGCACGATCGAGTCGATGGTCATCGCGTGGTCGACCTCGACGACCACCAGTTCTCCGGGGGAGACCGGCCGCCCAGCCTTCTGGGAAAGGATTTTCTCCGCTAGGGTTTGGGGCCGGTTCATGTTCTGCCTACCTCCCACTTCCCACCTCCGCGCCGCTTCGCGGCGCTCACGCCATCACCCACTCCCTCAGGATCCGGTCAAGCTCCTCCAGCGTCAGCTGCCCCCGATCGGCCAGGGCCTTGATGTGGTGGGTGAGGCGGTGGAGCTCCTCCTCGCCGAAGTGGAGGCCGAGCTCCTCGGCCCGCTTCTTAATCGCTGCCCGGCCGGTGAGCCTCGAGCCCACGATCAGCTTGCGGGAAACCCCGAAGGCCTCGGGGGGGTAGGGTTCGTAGGCCTCGGGGTTGATGTAGATCGCCTTCAGGTGCATGCCGGCCTTGTGGGAAAAGGCGGTGGCGCCCGAGATGTAGTTGTTGAAAGGAATTTCGATGCCGGTCATCCGGGCGATCATGCGGTCGAGCTCGGGGATGAGCTCAAGCCGGTACTTCTGGCTCACGTACTCGGGGTCAAGGGTGTACATCCGGGCGATGAAGCCGCCAAGGGGGGTGATGCCGTTCCGTTCGCCGATCCCCAGGATCGTGGTGTCCACGTGGGTGGCCCCGGCCTCGATCGCTTCGAAGGCGTTGGCGATGGCGCAGCCGGTGTCGTTGTGGCCGTGGAACTCAATGTCCACCTCCGGCCCGATGGCCTGTCGAACCTCCCGCACCAGGGCGTAGACCTGGCGGGGGGTGGCGATGCCCACCGTGTCGGCGAGCCCCACCCGGTCGACGTAGGGGGCCACCGCGGTGTAAACCGCGAGCAGGTCGTGCTCGTCGGAGCGGAAGGTGTCCTCGGCGGAGAACCGCACCTCGATCTCGGGGGCTTCCTCGCGGATGAACTGGATCACCTCGCGGGCTTCCTCGATGATTCGGGGGATGTCGCGGCCGTGCGCGGCCCGCAGGTACTTGGAGGTGCCGAAGAGGAGGTCGATCCCTTGCACGCCGGTTTCGATCGCGACCTTGGCGGCGTCCAGCCGGGTCTGGATGTGGGTGACCACACGGGCTTTGAGCCCGAGGCCGGCGATCACCTCCGCGTCTTTGCGGGACTGGGGGGAGGCCACCGGGGTGGTGACCTCGATGTACTCCACCCCGAACGCGTCCAGAGCTTTGGCGATCTCGACCTTGTCGTCGGTGCTGAAGTTGGCCTTTTCGAACTGCTCGCCCTCGCGAAGCGTGGAGTCGATCAGGTTCCAGCGTTGTCGGGTCCAGCCCGGCTCCCTCTTGGCTCGCATACTTACCTCCATAAAAAAACCGGCCCGCGCGACCGGGCCGGAGGGGCAGAGCCTCTAGGCAGCTAGGCTGCCCCTCCGGCACCGGTTTTTTTCGCGAACCGCGTCATCCTGGCTGCAAGCTTATGCGAGGGCTTTTGACCTGTCAAGCCCCCGGGGGCTCCGTTCTCGGGGGATCCACGGGGGCCCTGGGACGCGTGTTTCTACGGAGCGTATAAATAACGGCGCTGACGGATGTTGAAAAGAGCATCACAACGCTGGAGACGGCCTCGGCGTAGCCTTTGGTGAGGAAGCCAAAGACGAGCATCCAGACCAGGCCCGCCCCCGCGGTGATGAGGGCGGTCCTCGGGGTCCAGCTGTCTTTCAGTGCTACGATGGCGGGGAGCACGAAGGCCCAGTAGGCACCGCCTAGGGTCAGCCACTCCCCGAACGCCGGCGAGGCAAAGCCGCGCACGAACCCCACCAGCAGTGTAGCTAGCGCGATCAGGCCGCCAAGGGCAATTTCTGGGTGCTGGGCAACCAGTGTTGTTCGAGGCTTCCTTGACATTGCTGGATCCTTTCTTCAATTGCCCTGCGGATTCTTTCGACGTTCTGTGCGGCTTGCCAAGCGCGATAGGCAAGGTAGGCCGCCTTGCTAGCGAGAAATGCTGCATACGTACTAGCGGCGATGCAAGCAGGAGCAGAAAAACCACTTTCCGCAGTGGCGCAAATGTAGGCAGCCAGCGACGCTTGTACAGCTGCATCGGCAGCTGCCTGTTCTGCTGCAGAACGCGCGCTTTGGTAAGCTTGAGATGCGCTGATTAACTGCTCATACATCGCATCTGGAACGCAGCCCGTGGGGTCGTAGTAGCCCTGCGGGAGAAGCGGTTCCTCGGGAAGGAAGTGAATGTCGAGTATGGACGTGATTCCTAGAGCCTGCAGGTCGGGAAGTCTGCCCGATTCAAGGATGTGCTGGTCCTGAACGCGGACGCGGAGCCCGTACCGGTACGCCAGGTCGAGGTAGACCGCTTCGCCCTTGTCGTCTGCTACCGTGAGGGCTACCCCGACCACTTTGCCCTTTTCGAGGCTTACGGAAAGCATCCCGGGCTGACCCGTGGTGGGCACCGTGTAAACGGTGAGCGGCCCTTCTTGCTCGACGGCTTCTCGGCTCCAGTCCGACTGAGCGCCGCTTTGTTTCAGGAGGGCGAGGGCCTTTCGGGCCGTGGGGTTGTTCAAAGCGATGGTCCGAACGTTGGATGGTGTGAAGCTTGAAGGTTCTTGGCTCCCACAACCTGCAAACAAGAGCGTCAGGATTACGGTGAAACCGAGGAGTAAGCTTCTAAAGCGGCTTTCCTCCCTTCCTTCCTCATCACACACCTCCTTGTGCCCGGCTGGGCACCTTCAGCTTAGAAGGTTTTGACAAAGATTGCAGGAAATTCGTCACACCCCTCTGCTACCACC
>WFNN01000047.1 GCA_015488545.1 Thermaceae bacterium
GGCGGGAGGAGGGCGGAGCCCCTAGCTACAGCCGGATGGGCCCTCGTAGTAGTCGGGGGGCTCCAGGATCAAGCGAAGGGGGTAGGTGCGGTCCCCCACCTGGACCAAGAGCACCACCGGGCCCTGGGCCTTGGGCCAGTAGCGCACCGCCAGGTGGCCCCCGGGGGGAAGCTTAAGGGGGCCCTTCGAAAAGAGCAGCTTGGCGATCTCCTGGCCGGCCGGGCTCGGCTTGGCCTCATGCTTCAGGACGATCGTCACCGGCGCCTTGAGGGTGTTCACCAGCTCCAGCAGGTAGGGGGCGTCGGTGGGGACGTGGAGCTTGGCGGGATCGGGCCCCTTGGGCCCGATCCGGATCAGGACGGGGGTCTCGGCCAGGGCCAACCCCAGGAGCACCAAAACCAAAGCCAGGACGCGCTTCATCTCTTTTGGGGGCGGGGCCCGAGGGCCCCGCCCCCCTACCTCCCTTCTATCCCGAGAACAGGCTCTCGGCCATGGCCCGGTACTTGCGGTCCCCGAACGGGACCTCGGCCCGGCCCTCGCCGACCTTGACGAGCTTGACGTAGGTCCCGCCGTAGGCCGAGTCGCCGGCGATGGGGTCGGTGAGGCTGACGTCCTTCAGGTAGGGGTCCACCGCCATCGCCGGGTTGGGCACCACCCCGCGGGTGCGGGTGGGGTCGCCGGGGATCTTCTGCCCGTTGATCTCGACGTCGCCGGCACCGTAGGCCCAGTGGCCGTAGTGCCAGGAGATCGCCACCGAACCCGGGCGGATGCCCTGGATGACGCGCACCTTGCCCTCGACCCGCTGCCGCTTGCCGGGGGCGACCTCGAACTCGCCGTCGAAGTCGGGCGAGACCACCCGTACGATGTCGCCGTCCTTGAGCCCTAGCCGCTTAGCATCCAGCGGATTGATGTAGACGAAGTTCTCGGGCAGCACCGCCTGCTGGCCAGCGTAGTTGCTGACGGTGCGGGACTGGCCGCCGGTGACCTCCTTGTAGGTGAAGAGCTTGAGGTCGTACTCGGGCGGGAAGACGATCTCCTTGCCGTCGAACCCCATCAGCCGCTCGAAGTGGGGCACCCCAAAGAGGCGCTTGGCGGTCACCGAGTGGATGCCGGTGCCGATGGGCTCGGCGTAGAGGTTCATCAGCTTGCCCCAGGCGTGGGCCACGAACTCGCCGTCGGGGGCGTAGGCCTTGTCCCAGGCCTCGAAGCGGCCGCCGCGGTTCAGCACCGTGACCACGTGGCGCCACACCCCGCCGCCCACCGCCTTCTGCCATTTGGCCTCGTCGAAGACCGCCCTGGGCAGGTGGCGGCGGGCCTTCCGCAAGAGCTCGAGCTCGGCCTTGGAGGCCGGGGGCACGGGGGGATCCTGCATGGCGACGTTGGCCACCATCTTAAGGTAGTAGTCCTCGGGGCGATCGAAGTCCCAGCCCTTGGCGAAGCCGTCCTTGCCGTAGCCGGGGGCCCCCAGCTTCTTAGCGATGGCCAGCATCACCGACTCCATGCTGATCGGCATCTTCTCGCCGTCGATCTCGACGATCTCGGGGATGGGGGCGGCGGCGGGCTGGCGCAGCTTCCAGTTCTTCACCTTGATCGCCGGGCTGAACCCCTCGAAGGCCCAGCGTTCGAGGTAGGTAAGGTCGGGGAAGACGTAGTCGGCGTACATGCTGGTCTCCCCGATCACGATGTCGTCGGCGATGAAGAGTGGGACCTTGTCGGGGTCTTTCAGCATCTCGATCTGCAGGTGGCCGGCCGGGGCCGAGAGCACCGGGGTGCCCTTGTGGAGCCAGAGGATCTTGATCGGGTAGGGGTAGCCGGCCGCCGCCGAGGGGATGATCTCCTGGTAGACGTCGTCGGTGAAGGGGAACCAGGGGCGCTTAGCGGGGTAGCCGTCCCGCTTGAAGAGAGTGCTGGTCTCGTAGGGACCGCTGGCCTCGCGGTTCGACTTGATGCCGAAGGGGGTGAGGGCCCCGGTGTGCATCTTCTTGAGGTCGAAGACCCCGCCCATGGCGTTGTACTTGCCGCCGCCGGGGACCAGGCCGCCCTTGTGGTCGACGTTCCCGATCAGAAGGTTCAGGTGGATGATGGCCTGGGCGGCGTAGTAGCCGTAGGTGAACTTGATCGGGCCGCGGTAGAAGTCGATCGCCGCCCGCTTGCCGTGGGAGGTGAACTCGCGGGCGAGGTCCACGATGGTCTTCTTTTCGAGGCCAGCTTCATGAGCGTAGAAGTCGAGGTCGTGCTTAAAGACCTCGTCCTTTAGCACCTTGAAGGCCGATTTGGCGGGGAGGCCGCCGAGCTTAGTGTCGACCTCGAGGTCCCCCACCACCGGGTTTTCGGTGTCGTAGGGGTCCACCGCCACCGGCCGGCCCTGGACCAGGGCCACGAACTGGTTCTCATTGCCGACGCCGAGTTCGGAGGCGCGGATAAAGCGGCCGGTCTTTGGATTCACCAGCCAGGTAGCGTTGGTCCAGCTCTTCTCGCCGCCGGCGGTGGCCGCCGCCTTGTTGGCGTTTTTCAGGAAGGCGGCGTCGTAGCGCTTATTCTCGATGATCCAGCGGATCATCCCCAGGGCCAGGGCCAAGTCCCCACCCGGCTTGACCGGGATCCACCAGCCGTGGGCGGCCGACTTCGAGAGCCGGGGGTCGACCACCGCGAACTTGAGCTTGCCGTCGGTGGCCGCCTGGGTGATCTGGGGGGTCATCGGCGGGGGCCCGAAGTTGGCCTCGGCGAAGCCGGTCCCCCAGAAGATCACGAACTCGGCCCCCTCGAAGTCGGGCTTCATGTGGTCCTTGCCCTTCTTCCAGTGGTACTTGCCGAGCTTCTCCACCCACTGGGCGGTGGCGTACTTGAAGGCGATGTGGTGGGCCTGCTCGCAGATCGTGGTGTGGGCGTACCAGTTGATCGAGCCCAGGCCGCCGAAGGTGAACCGCTTGGCGTACTCCTTGCGGCCGTGCTCGATCCGGCCGGCCATGAAGACGAACTGGTTGTTCTTGGGGCCGAGGTCGGGGTGGTCGGGGTCGATGAGGAGGTCAAGGTGGTCCTTGTGCTTTTGCTTGAATTCCTCGACCGTCATCGCCCCGGCCCGGATCGCGGCCACGTCGGCGGCCATCTCCTTGGCGAGCTTGGCGTCCCTTAGCTTAAAGACGTCCTTGAAGCCGGGGTAGACCCGGTCGTCGCCGATCTCGGCGAAGAGCTTGCCGCCGTTTACGATCTCCTCGATCGCCTGCTCGAAGGGGATGGTCTTCCACTTGCCGCTGCCGCGGGGGCCGGCCCGCTTCAAGACCTTGCGGATCCGGTAGGGGTCGTACTGGGTCTGCACCCCGGCCTGCCCCTTGGGGCAGATCGAGCCGTCCACCTTGGCCGCCACCTCGGGCGGGGTCGTGTAGTCGAGCTGGGGCTGGAGGTTGCCGGGGCTGTAGGGGTTGCCGTCGATCTTGGTGACGACCCCGTCTTGGATCTTGATCTTCAGGGTGCACTCGGTGTGGCACTGCAGGCAGAGGCCGTAGATCACGTTCTCGGGCTCGGCCAGCGGGTAGACGCCGCCCTCGCCCTGGGCCATCGCCTGGCTCATCAGCCGGAGCCCCTCGGAGCCGAGCAGCGCCCCCGCCCCGGTGGCCGCCCCGGCCTTCAGGACGTCCCGACGGGAAAGCTTCATCACGCCACCTCCTTTTGGGTCACCAGCGGCAGGTACCGGTAGCCGAGGTAGAAGAGCGCGATGCCGACGGCAATCACGCCGAAGAACACCTGCCACTCGAAGAGCGAGGGAACGTAGTCGAAGGAAAGCCGGTTGAAGGGAAGGGTGGGGTCCGTGTAGCTGTGCTCAAGCCCCCTGAGTTCGGGGAAAACCAGCCCCGGGATCACCAGGTTGAGGCGCACCGCGAAGAAGGTGACCACCACCAAGAGGCTGGCGAGGCCCACCGCCCCCGGGCCCCGGCCCCAGACCAAGAGGGCCACCGGCACCAGCACCCCGAAGAGGAAGTGGATGATCCAGAAGTTCCACCAGTAGGGCCCGAAGAGGACGTACATGAGCTTTTGGTACTCGGCCCCCACCCCGTACCACATGGGGATCGAGTACTCCGCCCACTCCAGCAGGAAGTCGAAGGCGACGAGGGCGAGGACCACCTTGCCCAGGTAGGTCACGGTCTCCCGCCAGGCCTCCCCTCGGGCCGGCCAGAAGTAGGCCACCACCATGGTCATCAAGGCCCCGCCCGAGAGCAGCGCGCCGGTGAGGAAGAGGATCGGGTAGATCGGGGTGTGCCAGAGGTCGCGGGCGATCACGGTGGCAAAGAGCGCGCCCACGCCGCCGTGGAAGGCCACCGCCAGGGGGATCCCGATCCCGCCCAGCCAGGCCAGGATCTTCTTGTAGCGGGCGAGCTCGGCGGGGTCTTTGGCACCGTCTTTCTTGAAGGCGTAGTAGAGCTCGAAGACCAGGAGCAGGAAGTAGGCGGTGTAGAGCCAGACCATCCAGGCCATCATCGAGTGGAAGTTGGGGCGGAGGTAGACGAAGTAAAAGCGCTCGAGGTGCCCGAGGTCGAACCAGATCTGCATGAGCGCCATGATCAGGGTCACGATGGCGGTGAAGAGCGAGAGCTTGGCGATGCGCTCAAGCTGCCGGACCCCGAACACGTAGACCAGGCTGGAGAGCAGGAAGGCCCCCGCCGAAAGGCCGATGAAGTAGATGTAAGCGGCGACCCAGTGGCCCCAGGGCACGTAGCTGCTGTAGGCCGCGAAGCGGTGCCCGTAGAGCAGGCGCTCAAGGATCCCCCAGCCACCCCAGATGAAAAGGGCCAGCCAGACGATCCATCCCAGCACCGAAAGCAAGCCGTTTGGGTGCTTGCGCTCGACCATAAATCCCTCCTAGACCAGGTAGTAGACCTTGGGCTCTGTGCCGAGCTCCTCCTTGAGCCGGACCGCGTTGTTGCGGGCGATGAGCTCGGAGACCAGCGACTCGGGGTCGTTCAAGTCGCCGAAGAAGGTCGCCCGCCCGATACAGGTGGTCACGCACATGGGGAGCATCCCCTTCTCCACCCGGTGGATGCAGAAGGTGCACTTGCGGGCGTTGCCCACCGGACTTTGGGGGATTGGCCCCTCGTGCCGCTTCCAGACCTCGCCGTACTCGAAGTTGGCGAGCTCTTCATACGCCCGGCCGGTCTCCAGGGCGAGGGCCCCGTCCTGGCCGCTCGCGGCGTCGTCGGTCCAGTTCTCCCCGAAGTCGAAGGTGCGGGCGCTGTAGGGGCAGGCGGTGATGCAGTAACGGCAGCCGATGCAGGCATCGTAGTCGATCTCGACGATGCCGTCCTTGCGCTTCCAGGTCGCCCCCACCGGGCAGACCGGCACGCAGGGCGGGTTCTCGCACTGCATGCAGGGCCGGGGCAGGAATCTTCGGTCGACGTTGGGGTAGGTGCCGACCTCGAGGTCGATCACCGGCCGGTAGACCACCCCCGGCGGCAGCTTGTTCTCCATCACGCAGCCCACCGTGCAGGACGAGCAGCCCACGCACTTGCGGGTGTCGATCACCATCCCCCACTTGCGCTCCTCGATGGGCTTTTTCAGGGCCCGCTCGAGGTCGCGCTGCATCCGCACCAGGACGTCCTCCTGGGCCTCGCTGCTGATCTTGAAGGGGGGCGGCGGGGTGAGCACCACGTCGGGGGCCCGGGCGCTCCCCTCGGCCTTCACCTCGGCCCCACCCAGGACCATGCCGGCGAAGACCGTGGAGGCCACCTTCTCCAAAAACGCGCGGCGGCTATCCTCGTTGGCCATCGCTTCCCTCCTTTCTATGGCCCAAGGCTAGGGGCGGCCCCCTCCCGCCCGCGTCGGCAATCGGCCCACAAGGGAGGGCGACGAATGTCCCGACCGTCTGTCGGTAGAACGCCCACAAACCGGCCCGGCCGGCCCGACTACAATGGGGCCAATGCGCTACCTCGGGCTCTTTTTGGCCCTTTTGCTCGCCGCTTGCGGCCCCCGCGCCCCCGAGGTCCGGCTCGACGCCCGCGACCCCGGGGTGCCGGCGGTGGTCGACTCAGTGCCCCCCGGCGCCCTGGTGGTGGCGGTGGCGGGTATGCTCTCCCCCCGGGCCGCCGCCCCCTACCGCCGCCTCGCCCGGGCTCTGGGCAAAGCGCTCCGCCGCCCGGTGGTGGTGCTCCAGCGGCGGGACTACGCCGGCGTCCTCGCCCTTTTGAAAGACGGCACCGCCGAGCTCGGCTTCCTTTGCACGCTGGCCGCCGGCAAGGGCGCCGAGGAGGGGTTCTTGCGGGTGGTGGCGGCGGGTCTCCCCGACCCCCACGCCCCCTACCGCTCGCTCCTGGTGGTGCGCGCGGGGCTCTCGGTGCAACGCCCGGAGGACCTTGCCGGCCGGCGGTTCGCGTTCGTCGACCCCCTCTCCAACACCGGCTACGCCTGGCCGCTCCGCTACCTCCACGAGCATGGCCTCGCCCCCGAGCGGTTCTTTGACCAGGTGGTGTTCACCTACTCCCACGACCGCGCGCTCCGGGCGGTGGCCGAGGGCTTCGTGGACGCCGCCGCGGTGGACGGGATGGTCTACCACGCGGTCTTAAGCGCCCAGCCCGAGCTCAAGGCCAAGGTGCGGGTCCTCTGGCAAAGCCCCGAGGACCCCCCGCCCCCGCTGGTCGCCGCGCAAAGCCTCGACCCCGGCGAGGAGGCCCGGGTGCGGGCCGCCCTCGCCCGGCTCCCCGCCGCCGTGCTCCAGCCCCTGCACATCCGCCGCTTCGCCCCTGCCGAGGCCGCCCCCTACCGGGCGGTGTGGCGGCGGTTCTTGGAGGACCGGGATGCGGCTCCCTGAGGTCGGGCTTAGGGTCAAGCTCTTCGGGATCGTGGCGGTGACCCTCGCGATCGTGGGCGGGGGGCTCTGGATCGCCGCCTACTTCTACCTCAGCGAGGAAGCCCAAACCACCCTGAAGACCCGGCTCGACGGCCTCGGCAAGGGCCTCGCCGCCGAGGTCACCGACGACGTGCTGATGAACGACCTCTACGCGGCCCACGCGGTCTTCGCCCGGGTGAAGGCCCAAAACCCCGACCTCGCCTACGCCTACCTCCTCGACCCCGGCGGCCGGGTGCGGGTCCACACCTTCGAGGGGGGCTTCCCCGAAGGGCTCCTCGCCTACCGGGACCGGGGGCGGATCTGGACCGAGCAGGGCTGGATCCACCAAGCCGCCTTTCCCCTATTGGGTGGCAAGGCCGGCACGCTGGTGGTCGGCCTCGCCGAGGCCCAGGCGATGGCCGGGGTGCGGCGGATCCTGATGGGGCTGGTACTCGCTCTCCTTCTGGGCGGAGCCCTCGCCGCCCTGGTCGCCGACCGCATGGTGCGGGCCTTTTTGGCCCCGGTCGAGGGGATGGTGCGGGCGGTCGAGGAGCTCGAGGCCGGCAGGGAGGCCGAGGTTCCGATCCCCGCCGACGAGCTCGGGGTCCTGGGCCGGGCGCTTGCGCGCTACTCCCGGGCCGCCCGCCGGCGGGCCCGCGAGCTCGCCACCCTGGACCGGCTGGGTCAGCGCCTAAACCGCACCCTGGACCCCACGCGGATGCTCGAGGCCACCCTCAAGACCCTGGTCGAGACCGGCTGGTTCACCTGCGCCGAGGCCGTCAAGGAAGGCCCCGAGGGCCCGGTTCCGCTGGTGCGCTCGGGCTGCGACCTGGCCCCCGAGGACTGCCCGGCCCTAAAGAGCTTAAGGCTCGAGGCCCCGCCCCCCGGCTACCACCGGCTGGCGGTGCCGGGCGGGCCCACCCTGGTGCTCACCGGGGGCGAGGCCAGCGAGGCCTTCCTCTCGGCGGTGGCCGACTACCTGAAAAGCGGCCTGGAGCGGGCCCGGGCCTACCAGCGGCTTAAGGAGAAGGAGGCCGAGCGGCGGCGGCTTTTAAAGGCGCTCCTCACCGCCCAGGAGGAGGAGCGGGCCCGCATCGCCAAGGACCTCCACGACCAGGTCGGCCAGTCGCTCACCGCGCTTAGGCTGGGCCTCGAGGCCCTAATCGGCCCTCCTAGCGCCACCGAGGGGCTAAAAGAGCTGGTCGAGGCCACCCTGGCCGACGTCCGCCGGATCAGCCGCGAGCTCAGGCCGGCGGCGCTCGACGAACTCGGCCTCGAGGCCGCCCTCCGCCGCATGGTGCGGGAGATGGCCGCCTACGGCAACCTGGAGAGCGACGTCTACGTGCAGACCAAGACCCCCCTCGCTCCCGAGCTCGAGACCGTCCTCTACCGGGTGGCCCAGGAGGCCCTCACCAACGTGGTCCGCCACGCCCGCGCCGGCCGGGTCTCGGTGCTTTTGAAGGAGCACGAGGGCCAGCTCCAGCTGGTGGTCGAGGACGACGGGGTGGGGTTCGACCCCGCCCATGCCGGGGCGGCCAGCAACGGGCTGATCGGGATGCGGGAGCGGGTCGAGCTGGTGGGCGGCGAGCTGGTGGTGGAGAGCGCCCCCGGGGCCGGGACCGCGGTCTACGCCCGGGTCCCCCTCCCCAAGGAGGTGCGGGCGTGATCCGGGTCTTTTTGGTCGACGACCACCCGGTGGTCCGGGCCGGGGTGCGCTATATCCTCGAGCGCTCGGGGGAGGTGCAGGTGGTGGGGGAAGCGAGCTCGGGCGAGGAGGCCCTCAAAAAGCTCGCCGATGCCGAGGCCGACGTCGCCGTGATCGACATCTCCCTCCCCGACGTCGACGGGATCGCCTGCGCCCGGCGCCTCCGGGAGCTCCGCCCCGAGCTCAGGCTCCTCGCCCTCTCCATGCACGAGGAGGCCGAGTACGCCGAGCGGTTCCTCGCCGCCGGGGGCTCCGGCTACCTGCCCAAGAGCAGCATCGAGGTGGCCCTTTTGGACGCGGTCCGGGCCCTGGCCCGGGGCGAGCACTACGTGCCCCCCGAGCTCCTCTACGCGATCCTTCAGCACCGCGAGGCCGAGCCCACCCCCGGCCCCGAGCTCCTCACCGAGCGCGAGCGGGCGGTGGTCCAGGGCATCGCCGAGGGGCTCACCTACCGCCAGATCGCAAAGCGGCTGGGGATCAGCGAGAAGACCGTGGCCACCTACCGGGAGCGGGCGGCCACCAAGCTCGGCCTCACCAGCCGGGCGTCGCTCACCCGCTGGGCGGTGGAACACGGGCTGGTGGACGAAAACTGAGCGGGACCTTCGTCCTTGCCGGGTCGGGGCGGAGGGGCTAATATTTCAGTGATGATTGAAGTGACTAAGCGACCCCCCTTCGCCAAAAGGCTCGCCGAACGCCTCCGGCGAAACCTGCTTTGGTACTCGCTGGCGGCGATCGCCCTGGGATGGGGGCTCGGGGTCGTGGAGGCCGGCTGGATCCGGGCCGAGCGCGGCGTCTTGAAGACCGTCGCCCAGGGACTGGCCTTTTTGATGATCTACCCGATGATGATCAACCTAAACCTCGAGCTCTTGCCCAAGGTAGCCCGGGAGCCCAAGCCGGTTTTGCTCTCGCTCCTTTACAACTTCGTGTTTACCCCGCTCATCGCGATCCTCCTGGTCTTCGCCTTCGTGCACCACCCCGAGCTCGCGCTGGGGTTCTTTTTGGTGATGCTGATCCCCGGGTCCTCGATGGCGGTAGGCTACACCGGGCTCTCTGGGGGGAGCCTCGAGGTCGCCACCCTGACCCAGGCGGTGAACTTCCTCTTGGTGCCCCTCGTCCTCCCCCTCTACCTCACCCTCCTGGCCCACGGCTACCGGGTCCAGGTGCCGATCGCGATGCTGCTCTGGACGATCCT
Source organism: Thermaceae bacterium (assembly GCA_015488545.1). GTDB lineage: Bacteria > Deinococcota > Deinococci > Deinococcales > Marinithermaceae > WFXV01. Next base: position 9,712 of record WFNN01000047.1, read on the forward strand.
CTTGGTGTTGATCCTGCCCATGTTCCTCGGCGACCTCACCCGCCGGGCGGTGCTCCGGCAATACGGAAAGGAAGGCTTCCTCCGCCTAAAGCCCTGGCTGGGGAGCGCGACCATGCTCACCATGCTCCTCTTGGTGGGGCTGATCTTCGCCATGAAGGGCGAGGCCCTCCTGCAAAAGGGCGCGGTCTTGCTGCCGGTGATCCTGGCCTCGCTCCTCTACCTCGCCATCGTCCTTCCCCTCATCACCTGGCTGGACAAGAAAAACGGCCTCTCCTATTCCGAGCACATGGGGGTGGCCTTCGTCGCGAGCGGCAAGAACAACGGCACCGCCATCGCCATCGCGGTCACCGCCATGAACCCCATGGTGGCGCTGCCGGCGGCGATCCTGCCGCTCTTTCAGATCGTGGCCCTGATCGGTTATTTGAACCTCGCCCCCAGGATCCGGGCGTATTTTGGGCAAGACGCGGCCTCGCAGCGAAAAAGGGAGTGAGTGCACGTGCAAGCGAAGCTCGACACCGCCCTCAAGATGATGAAGGAGAACCTCGGCCCGGCCCTGCCGCCGGTCATGGAAAAGCTCCACCAAAAGGACCCTGACCTCTTCGGCCAGCACCTGGTCAGCAAGAAGTTCGCGAAGCCCGAGGGTGGCGCCCTCGACGAGGCCACCCGGGCCCTCGTGCACCTGGCCGCGGCGGTGGCGTCGAGGAGCGGCGGCTGCGCCCGGGCCATGATCCACCGGACCAAGGCCCTTGGGGTCCCTGACGCCGCCATCAAGGAAGCCCTCCACATCTGGCTCTTCGCCGCCCAGGGGGCGACGCTCGAGGCCCTCGAGGGAGCCCTCGACGAACTCTGGATGGAGCCCGAGATCCTGCTCCTCACCGCCCCCGGCTGCCGCCGCAGCCGGCGGGTGAAGCTGGCCTTTGAAAAGGCCGGGATCCCCTTTCGGGAAATCCCCCTCGACAGCGAGGAGGGCACCGCCCTCGCCGCCCGCCACCAGGTGCTCTCCTCGCCCGGCATCCTCGTGAACGGGCGGGCGGTGGACGTCTTTACCCTATTCCCGGGCTGCAAGGTCCGCCCGGAGGTCCTAAAAAAGCGTTTGTCGGAGGTCTAGCGTGCTGGTTTCCCTTGGCGTTTTGCTCGTCGCCGCGGTCGTGGTCGGTTTCGTCACCTCGGCGCTTAGGATCTGGATCGACCGGGTCTTCTTCGTGATCATCCTGCTCACCCTCGGCCACCTGCCGATCCGGGAGGCGATCGCGCTCAACCTGATGGTGCTCCTCTTCGCTTCCCTCTCCCACGGCCTGGTGCGGCGGGAGGGGTGGCTCTGGGGGGCGTTCGCCCGCTTCCCCTCCTGGGAGGGCTGGGCGGCGATCCTCTCCGGCCTCGCCGGAGGGGCGCTCGGGCACGAGTACGGCCTGGCCCTTTCCCCCAAGTTCCTGCTCCTCTTGCTCGGGCTCTACGCCATCGCCATGGCCCTAAGGCTCGTCTTCGTGAAGCCCGTCGAGGGCCGGCCCACCCCCGAGCACCCGGGCTGGATCGTGCCCGTCGCCTTCGGGGCCGGCGCCCTCACCGGGCTGGTCTCGGCGGGGGGCAAGCCGCTCGCCATCCCCCTCTACAACTGGGCACTCGGCCACAAGCTCCCGGTGGCCTACGCGATCGCCACCTTCGGCACCATCGGGGCCGCCCTGGGGGCGGTGCTCGCCCACCAGGCGCTGAAAGGTTATAGCGGAGCCGAGGTCCTCACCGCTCTCTACGCCTGGGCCGGGATCTCGATCGTCGCCTGGCTCACCGACCGGGTCTGGAGCCCCAAGCTGATGAAGATCACCGCCCTTTTGGTCGCCCTGGTCCTGTTTTTGGTGGGGCTCAAGTTTGCCATCGCCGCTTTCTAGGCGGCCCGCAGTTGCAGACCTTCTCGGCCCCCGGCTTGAGCCGGGGGATCGCCTGGCGGAGGGCCTCGAGGCCCTCCGTGTTCAACCAGTAGTGGACCCAGCGCCCCTTTCGCACCGAGTGCACGAGCCCCGCCTCCCGGAGCACCCGGAGGTGGTGGGAAAGGAGGTTGGCGGGGATGTCGCCGAGGGCCTCCTGGATGCGGCAGACGCAGTGCTCGCCGCCGGCGAGGACCTCGAGGATCGCAAGCCTCGTGGGGTCGGCGAGGGCCTGGAAACCCCGAGCCAGGCGGGCCTGGGCCTCGGTCTTGGCCATCCCCCTCAGCCTACCCCATCGTCCAAGAACCGGCCCGGCTCTCAGGAATCCAAAACCGCCGGGGGCTAAACTCGCCCCATGCGGCCCGACTTCGACCGGTACCCCTTCCTCGTCGCCTGGGAGATGACCCACGCCTGCGACCTCGCCTGCAAGCACTGCCGGGCGAGCGCCGAGCCCGACCCCTTGCCCGGGGAACTCACCACCGAGGACGCGATGCGCCTCCTGGAAGAACTGGCCACCTACCGCCCCAAACCCATCCTCCTTCCCACCGGCGGCGACCCCTTAAAGCGGCACGACCTCTGGGAAATCCTGGAAAAAGCCCGAGAGCTCGGCATTAAGGTGGGCATTACCCCGGCGGTGACCCCCCTACTCACCCACGAGGTCATCGACCGTTTCAAGGAGCTCGGGGTTCACGCCATGGCGGTCAGCCTGGACGGCGCCTCCCCCGAAACCCACGACACCTTCCGGGGGGTGCCGGGCACCTTCGAGCTGGCGGTCGACGCCCTCCGTTACGCCCGGTCGATCGGGCTCCCCACCCAGATCAACACCACCGTCACCAAAACCACCCACCCCGAACTTCCGGGCATCGCCGACCTCGGCCGGGAGCTTGGCATCGCCGCCTGGGAGGTCTTCTTCCTGGTGCCGGTGGGCCGGGGTGCCCTCCTCGAGCAGCTCAGCCCCGAGGAGTACGAGGAGGTCCTCGTCTGGCTCTACCAGGTTTCCAAGACGCACAAACTGCAGATCCGCACCACCGAGGCCCCCCACTTCCGGCGGGTGGTTATTCAGCAGCGAATGCAGACCGGGGAAGCCGACCACGCCCTGGTGCAGAACCGGCGGGGCGTGCACATGCATGACGGTTACGGGTTTGTCTTTGTTTCGGCTACCGGCGAGGTCTACCCCTCGGGGTTTCTGGCCATGAGCGCGGGGAACGTCAAGGAAAAGCCGCTCCTCGAGATTTACCAGAACGCCGAGCTCTTCCGGAAACTCCGCGACCGGTCGAACCTCAAGGGCAAGTGCCGGGTCTGCGAGTTCGGTAACGTCTGCTGGGGCAGCCGGGCCCGGGCCTGGGCCGAGCTCGGCGACCCCTTTGCCTCCGAACCCCGCTGCGTATACGTCCCCGAGGCCTGGAAGGAGGCGGTCGCCGGTTGAAGAAGGGCCCCCGGGAACCCGGGGGCCCCGGTCGTTCTCGAACCGGGACTAGGGTACGATCCCACCCACGTTAAAGAAGCCGTAGACCGCACCCGGGAAGACCCCGAGCACCACCACCAAGAAGGCCACTAGGCCCAGGGTCAGGGCGGCCAGCGGCGGCACCTCCACCGCTCCCTTCGCCCGGGGGGCCTGGAAAAAGGCCCGGGCCAAAAGGCCAAGGTAGTAGTACGCCGCCACCGCCGCGGTCAAGAGAGCGAAGGCCAGCAGGCCGTACTGCCCGCCCTGGGCAGCCTGGACGAAGGCCAGGTACTTCCCCCAAAAACCCACCAGCGGCGGCAGGCCCGCCAGCGAGAAGAGGGCCAAAAGCAGCATTCCAGCTAGCATCGGGCTCCGTTGCACCAGCCCCTGCACCCCGTCAAAGGGCACCCCCTCGCCCTCGTCCACCTGGGCCAGCACGGCAAACGCCAGCCCGGTGGAGAGGGCGTAGGCGAGCAGGTAGTAGCCGACCGCCGGGGCCGGGTTGGGGCCGAACAAAGCCAGGGCGATGTAACCGGCGTGGGCGATCGAAGAGTAGGCCAAAAGCCGCTTGGCCTCGCGCTGGGCTAGGGCAGCCAGGTTTCCGAAGAAGACGGTGAGCAAAACGGCCAAGGCCAGGGCCGCGCCCCCGATGCCCCCGACGCCGACACCCACCGCCACCCGGGCCAGGGCCGCGAAGGCGGCGGCCTTTACCCCCGTGGCCATGAACAACGTCACCGGGGTGGGCGCGCCCTGGTAGACGTCCGGCGCCCACCACGAAAAGGGGGTCAGGGCCGCCTTGAAGAAGAGCCCGGCCAAGAGCAGCATTACACCGGCGGCATAGAGGGGCCCCCGGGCCACCGCCCCCAGGGCAAAGGTTCCGGTGGCCCCAAAATAGAGCACCAAACCGTAGAAGAAGACCGCCGCCGAGACCGCGCCCAGCAGGAAGTACTTGAGCCCGGCCTCCTCGCTTTTGGAATCGTAGCGCAGCGCGGCCAGGGCGTAGAGCGGCAGCGAGAGCAGCTCAAGCCCCACCAGGATTACCACCAGGTTGGCGCTGGCGGCCATCACCGCCAGCCCAAAGGTGGAGAAGGCCAAAAGGGGATGGTATTCGAACGTCCGCATCCCGGTGCGCTCGAGGTACCCGTCCCCCACCAGCGAGGCGAAGAGAGCGGCCAGCACCCCCACGAGGATGAGCGCCCGGGCGAAGCCATCCATCAGGAAGAGCCCGCCGGGACCGGCCTGATCGGGAAGAAACGGCAACCACACCAGGGCCACCAGGAGGCCTGCGCGGACCAGGGTCTTGACCCCCCGCTCGGACCACCAAAGCCCGGCCAGGGCGGACAGCAGGCCAGTGAGGAAAAGCACCCAAAGCACGCTCATTGCCCACCTCCCAGCACCGCGACGAAGGCCCGGGCGGCCTCGGCGAGGGGAGCGCTAAAGAGCTTGGGATAAACCCCCAAGAACCCCACCGCCGCCACCACCAGGGCCGCGAAGACCCACTCGCCCCCGTCCAGGTCGGCCACCGCCTTTCCGGGGGGGCCGTGGAAGAGCCGCTGGTAGGCGGTAAGCGCATAGGCCGCCGCCGCGATCACCGCCGCAAAGCCCAAAAGCGTCCAAAAGGGGCTGGCCTGCCAGGCCCCCAGGGCGCTCAGAAACTCACCGGGGAAGCCCGCGAGCCCTGGCAGCCCCACCATCGCCAGGAAGAGGAAAAGCCCCAGGGCAGCCAGCGCCGGGGCGGCCTTGGCCAAGCCGTGGGTGGGGGCGAGCGCCAGGCTCCCGAACCGCCGGTGCATCCAGCCGGCGTAGAGGAAGAGCCCCCCGGTGTAGAGGGCGCTGGCCGCCAGCAGGAAAAGGCCGCCAACGGCCCCGACCAGCGTCCCCGAGAAGACCCCCAGCGCCGCCACCCCCATGTGGGAGAGCGCACCGTAAGCCAAGAGGCGCTTCCAGTCCTTCTGGGCGTAGGCGATCCACGCCGCCCCCAGGGCGGTGATCGCCGCCAGCGCCAGGAGGTAGGGTTGGGCGGCCTTGAAGGCGTCGGGGAAGAGCGGGATCGCGAACCGGAAGAACCCGAAAACCCCTACCTTATAGAGCGTTCCCATGACGTCGGCGAAGCCCGAGGGGTGGTTTTCGGCGTGGAAGTCGGGCATCCACACGTGCAGGGGGAAGAGCGGGGCCTTGACCAGAAAGGCCAGCGCAAACGCCCAAAACGCCCAAACCGCCGCCGCGCCCCCGAGGCGGTGGGCCAGGAGATCCCGCATCAAAAAGCTCCCCGCCCCTCCCAGGTAGCGGGCCGCCAGGATCCCCGCCAGCATCAGCAGGCTCCCCACCAGGGTGAAGAGGGCGAACTTGATGAGCGCCGGCACCCGCCCGCTGCCGCCGTAGACCCCGAGCAAAAGGAGGCTGGGAATGAGGGCGGCTTCGAAGAAGAAGTAAAAGAGCACCAGGTCGTAGCTAAGGAAGATCCCGATCAGCCCGGTGGCCATCAATAGCCCGAGGGCCAGCATCCGCCCGGGGACCTCGCGCGCCGCCAGCAGGGCAAGAAAGACCGAAAGCGAAATCACAAGGGCGAAAACCGCCCCCACCCCGTCGGCC
>WFNN01000048.1 GCA_015488545.1 Thermaceae bacterium
GGCTTTTGCTCCGCCACGGGCTACCGCCGGGGGAGACCCTGGTCTACCCGGTGGCCGCCGACCTCCTGGATTTCGAGCTCTGGGAGGGGGCGGTGGTCGCCGGCGGGGTGGCGGTTTTCCTCGAGGGCCCTCCGGCCTTCGTCTTTACCCCTTACTACGCCTGGGTGGAGGAGTAAATGGGGCGGCTGCTCGTTTTTACCGGCGATGGCAAGGGGAAGTCCACCGCCGCTTTCGGCCTGGTGCTCAGGGCCCACGGTCGGGGCCTAAGCCCCGTGGTCTTCCAGTTCATTAAGCGGAGGTCGGCGAACTACGGTGAGCACCGGGCGTTTGCCGCCCTCGGCGTACCCGTTCACCCTCTGGGCGATGGCTTTACCTGGCGTTCGAGGGACCTTGAAGCGACCGCTCGGCTCGCCCGCGAGGGCTGGGACCGGGCGCGCGCCGCTCTCCTGTCCGGGAAGCACCGCCTCGTTGTTCTCGACGAGTTCACCTACGTGCTGAACTTTGGTTGGGTGGGCGAGGCGGAGGCCAAAGCGGCGTTTTCGGCCCGGCCCGGGGAGGTGCACCTGGTTGTCACCGGGCGGAACGCCCCGGGGTGGCTGGTGGCCATGGCGGACACCGTCACCGCGATGCGGAAGGTAAAGCACGCTTACGACGCCGGCGTTCCCGCCACCCGGGGGGTGGAGCTTTGACCCCGGGGCTTTTAATCGCGGCGCCGGCCTCGGGTTCGGGGAAGACGACGCTGGCCCTGGTGCTGGCCGCGGCGCTTAAGGCGCGGGGGATACGGGTCCAGGCTTTTAAGGTGGGGCCGGACTACCTCGACCCCACCCACCTCGCCGCCACCACCGGGCGCCCGGTTTACAACCTAGACGGTTTCTTTCTGGACGGGGCCGGTCTCGGCTGGCTGTACCAGAGCCGATCGCAGCGCGCGGACTTGGCCCTGGTCGAGGGGGTGATGGGCCTTTTTGACGGCAAGGACGCCCTGGGGCGGGTGGGGTCTTCTGCCCAGGTCGCCCGCCTGCTCAGGCTTCCGGTGGTGCTGGTGGTGGACGCCGGGGCAATGGCGGGCTCGATCGCTGCTCTGGCACGGGGGTTTCGCGACCACGCCGAGGGGTTCGCGCTCGCCGGGGTGGTGGCCAATAGGGTGGCGGGACCGGGGCACGCGGCGGTGCTGGAAAGGGCGCTGGCTGCCGTGGGGGTGCCGTTCCTGGGCTACCTGCCCAAGGATCCCGCGCTCGAAATCCCCGAACGGCACCTGGGGCTTTTCCTTGCCGGGGAAGCCCCGGTTCCCCCTGATGCGCTCTTGGCGGCGGCGGAGACCCTAGACCTTCCCGCCCTCCTCAAGGCCGCGGAGCGGGCGCGGGGCCCCGAGGCGGCGGCACCCCCCTACGACCCTGAGCGCCGTTACCGGGGCGCGCGGATCGCCTACGCCAAGGACCGGGCGTTTTCCTTCTACTACCCGGAGGTTCTCGAGGCCCTCGCCGAGCTTGGGGCCGAGCTCGTTGCCTTTAGCCCCCTCGCCGACGAACCGGTGCCCGAGGCCGGCCTCCTCTGGCTTGGCGGTGGCTACCCCGAGCTTTTCGCCACCGAGCTAAGCCGGAACCGGGCAACGCTGGCCTCGGTGCGGGGTTTTCCCGGGCCGATCTACGCCGAGTGCGGCGGTTACATGTACCTCGCTCAGGGGGTCTTTTTCGAGGGGGTTGGCCACCCCTTAGCGGGTCTCGTCCCGGGCGCGGCCGAGGTGGGGGATCGCCCCTTGCTCGGCTACCGCGAGGTGACGCCGGAGGGGGAGGGATCGATCTTCCCGAAAGGGGTTTGGGTTCGTGGCCACGAGTTTCACTACGCCCGGATCGAGGAAAAGGGCCCTTTCCTCTGGCGCGAGCGCTCGGGTAAGCGACTTGGCTACCGTAAGGGGCGGGTTCAGGCGAGTTTCGTCCACCTCTACCCGCTTTCCAACCCCAAGGCGCTCTACGCGATGCTGGAGGCAAGCGGTGGAAGTCTGGCTTTCGGCCGCTCTTGATCGCTTGGGGGAACCCCCCAACCGGTTGCACCCGGTGGCCTGGTTCGGGGGGCTAGCACGGCGTTTGGAGGCCCGCTTTTACCGCGATTCGGTGCTCGCGGGCGGTGCGCTCGCTTTGCTGCTCGTGGCGCTCGCCGGCGCTCTTGGGTATTGCCTCGAGCGCGCCCTTGCCGGGCTCCCCCCGGGGTTTCGCTACCCCCTTTTCGCCCTTTGCCTGAAACCCAGCTTCGCCCTCTTTGCCCTGCTTGCCGCCGTCGCCGAGGTTGAACGGGCGCTCCAGAAGAACCTGGCGGCCGGTCGGTTGGCGGTGGCGCGGATCGTGAGCCGGGACGCAAAGCGCCTGGATCCGCCGCAAGTTCGTATGGCGGCGCTTTCTTCCCTGGCGGAAAACCTCGTGGATTCGGTGGTGGCTCCGCTTTTTTACTACCTTCTCTTTGGCCTACCCGGCGCCTACGTCTACCGGGCCGTGAACACCCTCGACGCCCTATGGGGTTACCCAAACGTTCGCTACCGGAGCTTCGGGCGGGTTGCTGCCCGCCTCGACGACGCCCTCAACTACCTGCCCGCCCGGCTCGTGGGCGTTTGGCTCCTTGGGCGAGGCGGTCCCGGGTTCCGGGCGCTTCTGGGCGAGGCGGAAAAGACCCCTTCGCCGAACGCCGGCTGGCCGATGGCGGCCCTCGCCCTCCGCCTCGGCGTGCGCCTGGAAAAGCCCAGGGTTTACGTTCTGAACCCCGGGGGGCGGGAACCCGGCGCCGGGGATCTCCGCCGCGGGCTAGCCGCCGCCCGGCTTTTCGGCTACCTCTGGGTTTTTGTTGCCGGCGCGGTGCGCATGGGGGTGGCGGGATGATCCCCCACGGCGGGGCACCGGCGGGGGCCCGGGCCGACTTCTCCACCAACCTAAACGCCCTTGGGCCGCCGGGTTTCCTGCTGCGGGCCCTTCGGCAGGCGCCGCTAGGGCGCTACCCCGACCCCGAATACGCCGAGCTGCGGGCGCTCTTGGGCGAGACCGCCCGGGTCGTGGTGGGGGCCGGGGCGAGCGAGCTCATCCACCGCCTGGTGGCGGCTTTCGGGGGACCGGTGGCGGTCTTCTGCCCCGGCTTCGGGGAATACGCCTACGCTGCCCGGGTGCGGGGCGTGGAGGTGATCGTGGCCCGCGACGAGGAGGCCTTCGTTCAGGCGATGCGGCGGAGCGCGATCGGCTTCCTGGCAAGCCCCAACAACCCCGACGGTCGGGTGTTTGGCGTGGACTTCCTGAAAGCGGCGGTGGGTGCCGGAGGCCTGCTCGTTCTCGACCTCGCCTACGCCCCCCTTTCCGAGGTCCCCGTCTTTGTGCCGGAGGGCGCGGTCCGGCTCCATTCCCCCAACAAGGCCTTTGCCCTCCCCGGGGTGCGGGCGGGGTACGCGGTCTTCCCCGAGCCCGCCCTGGCCAGGAGGGTGCGTGCGCTCGCCCCCTCGTGGGTGCTTTCTAGCACGGGCGAGGCTTTTTTGCGACTGGCTTCGGCCGAAGAAGCGCGAACCTGGCTATCCGTCACCCGGCCCCGGCTCTTCGCCTGGCGGCGGGCCCTGGCCAAGGGTCTTTCGCGGCTCGGGTTTCGGGTGGTCGAGGGGCGGGCGAACTTTTTGATGGCGCGAATCGGCGAGGGCCGGATCGCGGCGCTCAGGGAGGCCGGCGTGTGGGTGCGGTCGCTGTCCGACAAGGGCATGCAGGGCTGGGCCCGCCTTTCCGCCCAGGGGCCGAAGCGACGGCGGATGCTCTGGGAGGTGCTCGGTGGGTAGGGCGATCGCCGTCCTCGGCACCGGCTCGGGGGTGGGCAAGAGCCTCCTGGTGACCGCGCTCGCCCGCTACTTCAGCAGGAAGGGGCTTGCCGTCGCCCCCTTCAAGGGCCAGAACATGTCGAACCACGCCCGGGTCGCGGCCGGCGGCGAGATCGGTGCCGCCCAGTACTACCAGGCGCTCGCCGCGGGGGTAACGCCCGATGTGCGGATGAACCCGGTGCTCCTGAAGCCCGAGGCGGAAACGCGGAGCCAGGTGGTGGTGCTGGGGCGGGCGCGGCCCGCGCTCGGCCGCGTTCCCTGGAAGGTGCGGCACGTTTACCTTTGGCCGGCGGTTCGAGATAGCCTGAAAAGCCTGCTTGCCGCGTTCGATCTGGTTTTGATCGAAGGGGCGGGGAGCCCGACGGAACCAAACCTTATGGCTTCGGATGTCACCAACCTTCGGGTCCTCCGGGCGGCGGACGCCGCCGCGATTCTGGTGGCGGATATCGATAAGGGCGGGGCCTTCGCCGCCCTTCTCGGCACCCACGCCTACCTCCCCGAAGCCGACCGGGACCGCTTCGTCGCCTTCGTGCTCAATAGGTTCCGGGGCGATCTAGGTCTGCTCGAGCCCGCGCCCACCGACCTCTGGCGCCGCACCGGGATGGCCCCGCTCGGGGTGCTCCCGCTCCTCCGCCACCGGCTCCCCGACGAGGACGCGCCCTTTCTCGGTACCCGCCCCCCGGGCTCGGGCATGCGTGTGGGGGTGGTCCACTACCCCTTCGCTTCGAACCTTGACGAGTTCTGGCCCCTTTACGAGCTCGCACGCTTTCGCTGGGTAAGGGCGCCCGGGGACCTCGAAGCCCTCGACTTCCTCGTTCTTCCCGGCGCCAAGAACGTTCGTGCCGCGCTCGATTACCTCGCGGGATCGGGCCTTTCAGACGCGATCCGTGGGTTTGCCGAAAGCGGCCGGCCGGTGCTTGGGGTATGCGGAGGGCTTGAGCTTCTGGGCGAGCGCATTTCCGACCCCGAGGGGGTGGAGTTCGCCGGTGAGCTTTCCGGTCTCGGCCTGCTCCCCCTCTGGACCCGCTTTGAGGGGGCGAAGGCGGTAAGGGAGCGGGAGGTTCGGTTTACCGAGCTCGCGTTCCCCTTTTCCGCGCTTTCCGGGCTTGTTGTGCGGGGCTACGAGATCCACCACGGTCGTACCGAGCCCACTGGAAAGGTCCGAAGGGTGCTCCCGGACGGGCTCGGCTTCCAAAAGGGGAACGTGCTCGGGGTTTTCCTTCACGGGCTTTTTGAGAACGCGGCGGTGCAAAAGGCCCTCTTCGGCCGAAGGGCGGAAGGCCTCGAGGCCACCTTCGACGCCCTGGCGGAGGCGGTGGCGACGCACTTGGACGAGGGGTTTTTGATGGAGATGGTGGAAAAGGGGCAGCGGGCCCGGCGGGTGCCGCCGGGGGCGGTTTACCTGCTCCTCGGCGGGGCCAGAAGCGGGAAGAGCCGCGCCGCCCTTCGCCTGGCCCGAAGGCTCGGCGGCGACCGGGTCGCCTTCGTGGCCACCGCCCGCGCCACCGATGCCGAGATGAAGGCGCGTATCGACCGGCACCGGGCCGAGCGGCCCGCGGTTTGGACCACGATCGAAGCGCCCCGGGGCTTGGCCCGGGCGGTGGAAGGGGCTCCCGCCCCGGTTGTTCTGCTCGATTGCGTGGCGGTGGGGCTCGCGAACGCCTTGGTCGAGGAGGGTGAAGCGGCGGCCGAGGCGGAGCTCGCCGCCCTTCTCCGGGTTCTCAAAAGGCGGGAGAAGACGGTCATCCTAGTCTCGAACGAGGTGGGAATGGGGGTGGTGCCGGTCGCACCCCTGGGCCGGGCCTACCGCGACCTCCTAGGTAGCGCCAACCAGCGCCTGGCCGGGGCCGCCGACGCCGCCTTTCTGCTGGTGGCGGGCCAGGCGATCCGGTTGAAGGGAGGGTTTGTGCTGTGAGGGTTCCGATACGTCCAGTGGAAAAGGCTTTGGAGGAAGCCGCTTGGGGGCGGCTTGACCGCCTGACCAAACCACCGGGGTCGCTGGGGAAGCTCGAGGCGCTCGCCGCCCGCCTGGCGGCGATTCAGGTGACGGAGCGCCCGGCGCTTGGGCCCGGCGCGGTGGTGGTCGCCGCCGCCGACCACGGGGTGGCGGCGGAGGGGGTCTCCGCATACCCCCCCGAGGTTACCTACCAGATGGTGTTGAACTTCCTCGCCGGGGGAGCTGCCATCAACCAGATTGCGGCCGAGGCCGACGCCCGGGTCTACGTGCTCGACGTCGGGGTCAACGGTCCTGCGTTTCCCGAGGCCGAGGGGCTGATTCGTGCCCGGGTCCGCCCCGGCACCGGAAACCTCGTCCGCGAACCGGCGATGCGCGAGGAGGAGGCGGAATTGGCGTTTTGGGCGGGGTACGAGGCGGGGAAAAGAGCGCTAGGG
>WFNN01000049.1 GCA_015488545.1 Thermaceae bacterium
CCAACCCGGGCGCCCGCTTGGCAAGGGTCCAGGTCAGGACCGCGAGGACGAGAAAGGCCAGCGCACGGGTACCAATCGCCAGATACAGGAAAACCTTCTTGTAACGGGCCGCCTCCACCCAGCGGGCCGCCGGCAGCCCGGCCAGCGCCCCTCCCAGCTGCATGGCCCCAACCACGCCCCCGACCGCCAGCGGAGAGCCGGTCAGCGCCTGGATAAAGGCGGGGATCACCGTGCTCGTGCTGGTGAGCGCGTAGGCAACCGCCAGCATCGCCCCGTGCAGGAGACCTCCCAGGAAGGCGCGCCGGACCTCGGGCATGACGGGGCTATCCTAACAACCGTGGAGGGGCTACTTGTTGCCCACCGGCTTTCGGAGCTTCCCCGTCCGCCTTTCGCGACCCGGGGCTGGACCTTTCCCGACGAGGGGCAGGCCGCGCTCCGCGTCCCCGGGGGGTACCTGCTGCTTTGCTACCGGCCCCCGAACCCGTGCTTCCAACGGGTGCCCGATATCGAAGGAGGAGGTCCGCTCACCCCCTTGCAACGGGCGTTGGCCACCCGAGCGGTGGGCGAGGTGGTCGAGCTGGCCCAACCCGGGCTAGACCGGGTCCTCGTAATCGCCTTTTCAGGCCGTACGGGCTTTGTCAGCACGCCCCCGGTGCGGCTGATCTTCGAGCTCACGGGCCGCAACGCCAACCTCATCCTTACCGACTCCGGAGGAAAGATCATAGCCATTGACCGGCCCGTCACCGCCCAGCAGAACCGCTACCGCCAGCTGCTTCCCGGGCGGCCCTACCAACCGCCCCCGCCCTACCAAAAGAAGGATCCCCGAAGGATCGGCACGGCCGACCTCGCACCCTTGGTTGGCCAACCGCTCCGCGCGGTCATCGGTCTCCTAGACGGCATCGGGCCCCGGGGCCTCGCCTTCCTAGCCGAGCAAAGCGGGCTCGACCCCAGCCGGCCGCTGGCCGAGGAGGACCTCCCAAGGCTTGTAAAAGCCTTGGAGGTGCTCACCCAAAACCCCGAAGTCCTGGCCCAAACCGTACCCGCTGGCCCCGACACTGAAGCCCTCCGGCGGCCCCTCCTGGCCGCCCTGGAAAAGGAAGAGCGGGCCCTCCTGAAAAGGCTCGCCGACCACCGGAAAAACCTTGCCCGCCGCGATCGGGCCGCGAGCCAAAAACGCCTGGCCCAGCTGCTTCTCGCCTACGCCCACACGGTGCCGCCAGGGGCTCAAGCGATTGAGCTGCCCGACTTCGAAACCGGTGAGCCGGTGCGCATCCCGCTAGACCCCGCCAAAACCCCGGTGGAAAACGCCGAGATCCTGTTTCAATCGGCCCGCAAGGACGAAGCCGCCGCCCGCCGCGCCGAAGCACTCCTCGCCCGCACAGAAGCGAACCTAAAGCGGGTACGGTCCGAGATCGCGGCCCTGAAAAGGGCTACGCCGGAAGAACTCCGTCGGCGGCTCCGCGCCCAAAAGGCCCGCCCACCCAGGATTGGCCTCCATTACCGCAGCCCTGGAGGACTCGAGGTCTGGGTGGGGCGCAACGCCCGGGAGAACGAGGCCCTCCTCCGGCTGGCCCGCCCCGACGACCTCTGGTTTCACGCCCAGGGCCTCCCCGGCTCCCACGTGATCCTTCGTACCGGGGGCAAGCCCGCCCCGCTACCCGACCTTCTATTCGCCGCCCGGCTGGCCGCCTACCATTCCCGCGCCCGGGGGGAGAAGAACGCTCCGGTTGATTACACCCGGAGGAAACACGTCCGTCGGGTGCGAAAGGCCCCGGCCGGAACCGTAACCTACAGCCGGTCCAAAACCCTCTTCGTGGACGCGTCCCTACCGGAAAACGTGGACACGGTGTAAACTGTGGTTTCGTGAAGCGGACCCTCTTCTTCGCCAAGATCCACCGCGCCACCGTCACCCAAGCCGACCTCCACTACGAGGGATCGATCACCGTCGACGCCGACCTGCTTGACGCCGCCGGCATCCTGCCGTACGAACGGGTGGAGGTTTACGACATCACCAACGGCCACCGCCTAGCCACCTACACCCTGCCCGGCGAACGGGGCTCCGGGGTGATCGGTATGAACGGGGCAGCCGCCCGGCTAATCCAGCCCGGCGACCTGGTCATCATCGTGGCTTACGGCCTCTTCGACGAGGACGAGGCCCGTCGGCTATCGCCCACCGTTGTTTTAGTCGACGAGCGGAACCGGATTCGGGAGGTTCGCCGGGGTTGAGGGTGGCACGGCTTCGCACCTACCTCGACCTGGTGCGCTTCGAGCACACCCTGTTCGCCCTGCCCTTTGCCTATGCGGGCATGCTCCTGGCGGCCGGAGGGTGGCCGGGCTGGCGGGTTTTTCTCTGGGTAACGCTGGCGATGGTGGGCGCCCGGACCGCCGCCATGGCCGCGAACCGGCTCATCGATTGGGGCATCGACGCCCAAAACCCCCGCACCCGAAACCGCCACCTCCCGCGAGGGCTGGTACGGCCCGGGGAGGTCGCGGCCCTGGCGGCCGGGGGTCTAGCCCTCTTAACCGTGGCCGCCTTCAACCTGAACCCCCTAACCGCGCGGCTCCTGCCGGTGGCGGTGCTATTCCTGATCCTCTACTCCTACACCAAGCGTTTTACCTGGACCTGCCACTATTGGCTCGGACTCACCATCGGCGCGGCCGCCGCCGGTGGGTGGATCGCGGTGACCGGCGCCTTTGCCCCCGCCACTTACTCGCTCTGGGCAGCGGTAGGGCTTTGGATTGCCGGCTTCGACATCCTCTACGCCACCCAGGACGCCGAGTTCGACCGCCGCCACGGGGTCCACGCCATCCCTGCACGGTTCGGGGTGGCGAAGGCGCTCGCCATCGCCCGGGCCACCCACCTGCTGGCCTGGCTGACCCTGGTCGCCACCGGAAGGCTGGTGGGCTGTCTCTTATACA
>WFNN01000050.1 GCA_015488545.1 Thermaceae bacterium
CGGGTCGGCTTTTTTGCCGGGCCTGCAAGCGGCCGGTCGAGCCACGGCTCGGCGACTTCCACCCCTGGCGCTTCGTCCACTCAGGCCCCGCCGAGAAGTGCCTCCTCGAAGGATCCACGGCTCGGACGCTCGTCCAGTGGAAGCTGGGCGAGGAGCTCCTCACCCGCTACAGGAAGCGACTTGCCGGTCTGGCTTTCGATGAGCCCCTCCCCGGCCCCCGAGGCGAGGCACTCTGGGCGCCCGTTCTCGCCCGGCTGGACGGCCTGGAGCGCGTTTACGACATCTGGGAAGAGGACCGCGAGCCCCTGGAAGACGCCCGCTGGCGCACCCGGCTCCACGAGCGCGCGGGCCGGGAAGTGGTCTGGGTGCTTCTGCGCACCGATCCACACGGGCCCTTCCTGGGCTGGCTCCACGACGAAGCCCGCCCCTACTACACCGCGGTGGTGGAGTATGACTTCGAGCCCACCTGAACCCGAGAACCCCCTGGTGCTCCTATCCCGGGCCCGCCTTCTCCAGTGCGAACTCAAAGGCCCGTTCCTTCCCCGGGTGCGCTTTCTCCGTTCGCTTCCCCGAGCCAGGCTCGCCCCATCCAAGTCGCGTCAAGACTATGAGGGTTTAGTGTCGTTCTACTTCACGCCTGATAGGGGCTGAATGGGCCTGTTGTAATCAAGCTCCTATGCTGGGAGCGTGCGGACCGAAGGAGGAAGAGGTGGCAGCCGGATTGTGCGGTGCCCCCTCGGAAACCGCGAGGTTGAGGTTCTGTTGGAGGGGGCTCCTCCAAAGGGCACCTGTCCCTTCGCCTCCTTTCTCGCCCGGACGGACGCCCATCTTAGGCGCGAACTCAAGGGGCTTGGCCCCCTCACCCGTGCTGAGCGCGTCCTCCCCAACGCCTACTGGCGGCTCCGCTACCCCGGGGCCCTGGACGGATTCGTTCCGGTGGACCTGGAAGCCGTCACTGAGGCGCAAGCCGGGGCGGGGCGGGCGCGGTTCTTCCTTGACCCCCGCGCTCATGTCCTCGCTTTGCTTCCCCCGCCGGAGGGGCCGGGCGCCAAGGATCGCTGGCAGATCCAGATGGGTACTCCCGACCACTTGATCTGCACCGTGGAGGGCGCTCCCGTGGAGGTTCGCCTTGACCTTGAGTTCACCCCTGCTTTGTCCCCAGAACACCTCCGCCGGCTCCTCGAAGCCTTCCTCAGCCAGACGAACGCGGCGGTGCGCCGGACTATGAGACGGGACCCCGGCCGCTTGGTCCGGGCTGAATACGGGGGCACCTGGGAACTCTTCTACGAGGGGTTGGACGAGCCCGTTTTCTCCGGCCTCTTTGGACCGAGCTGGCGGGCGGTTGGCGAAGGTCGGTTCCGCCTGGAGTTCATCCGCTTGGGGCGGACCGTTACGTTGGAGTTCTACCCTCTTTAAAGCCCAAATTTAAAGCCCAAACCGCTTGAGAAGCTCCCGCACTCCGCGGGCTTCTCTGCCCCCCAGCTCCGGCGGCTTGTCGCCGAGCTGTTCTCGGATGAACCTTTCCAAGCTCTCACGGGTGATCCGGACTGAGCGCCGGCCGATGTAGACCTTCTCCAGCTTCCCCTGGCGGGCCAGCCGGTGGATGGTGGCCTTGTGCACCCGCAACAGGGAGGCAGCCTCCTCTACGGTGTAGACCAGGGGGTCGAATTTTCCCTGAGCGTTCTTTCCCCGTGGCATGCTCTGATTATTGCAGTAATGCAGTAATTACTGCACTCAGCAAATCCTGAAATGCACTCGACCACCCCTTCTGGTGCTTCTTGGGGGCGGCCCTCTGGGCGGTTCAGTGTGTATGTTTTGCGCAAAGTCCGGAGATTTTGCGCAACGTTAAATCGGCTCGTTTCTCTAGTGAGGCCCCTTGCGGACCCGTTATTTGCGTCTGGGGCGGCAAGATTCTTAGTTCGGCCCCCTCTTTAGGAAGTTCGCCAAACGAAGCTTTGCCGAAAGCTTCGGTAAAATATAGCCATGTACCCCGAGACTGCTCCACTTATGGAAGGAGGCCGCGAGTGAGCCTTGACCTTGAGCCCCTGCTTGGGCGCTTCGCCCGCTACCTGGAGCTGGAGGAGGGCCGGAGCCCCCGTACCGCACGGGAATACGTCCGTGACGTACGCCTTTTCGCCCGCTGGTTCGAGGAGCGATACCGAAGCCATCCCATCTGGGACCAGGTGTCGAGTGCCCAGGTCCGCGCCTTCCTGGCCGAGCGGGGGGCCTCTCCCGTGCGGTCGAACCGCCTCCTCGCGAGCCTTGCGAAGTTCTACCGCTACCTCTCGGAGGTCGAGGCCCTGCCGGTGGTGCAGGATCCCA
>WFNN01000051.1 GCA_015488545.1 Thermaceae bacterium
CCCCTACAACATGCACGAGGTAATCCGCACCCTGGTCGACGACCACAACTTCCTGGAAATCCACCCCGGCTGGGCCCGGAACATCATCGTCGGCTTCGCGCGGCTCGGGGGCATGCCGGTGGGAATCGTGGCCAACAACCCCCGTTTCATGGCCGGGGCCCTCGACATCCATGCCGCCGACAAAGCGGCCCGCTTCATCCGTACCCTAGACGCCTTTAACGTGCCTATTCTCACCCTGGTGGACGTCACCGGCTTCCTTCCGGGGGTGACCCAAGAGCACGGCGGCATCATTCGCCACGGTGCCAAAATGCTCTACGCCTACGCCGAGGCCACCGTCCCCAAGATCACCCTGATCGTGCGCAAAGCCTACGGCGGCGCCTACCTGGCCATGAACTCCAAGGACATGGGAGCCGACGTGGTGCTGGCCTGGCCCACCGCCGCGGTGGCGGTGATGGGGGCCGAGGGAGCGGCCAACATCATCTACCGGCGCGAGATCCAGACTTCCCCCAATCCCGAAGAGACCCGTCGCAAAAAGGTCGAGGAGTACCGCCGCACCTTCGACAACCCCTACATCGCCGCCGCCCGGGGCTACATCGACGACGTGATCAGCCCCGAGGTGACCCGGGAGCAGCTCATCCGGCACCTCGAGACCCTCTGGGAGAAGGAAGAGTCGCGACCGTGGAAGAAGCACGGGAACATCCCGCTTTAATCCGGTCATTCTGGCCAATACCTTGCTTAGCTTGGCCCCTGCTGGGCCATCTGGCCCTGGTTCCCGGCGATGGGTAACACGTAAACTGATGCCATCGCTGGGAGGCGATACAATGAAGCGTTCTTTTGTAAGGAAGAGGCTAGGGTTCTTGGCCCTCTCGCTCATGTTAGCCGCCTGCGGCGTTCAGGACCCAAGCGGCGGCGCCGGAAGTAACGGCGGAAGCGAAGGCAATGGGGGTAACGGCTCCTATCCCACCCTTACTTGGAACCTAAGTCAATTCGGCACCAACGGCTCGGATGCTGGCGAGGCCGCCGCCCCAGACCAAACAGGGGGGGTCTTCATCGCCGGTGTGAGCAACCAAACGCTCCAGTCTGGCTACACACCTCAGGGTGGGACGGATATCTTTCTGGCCCGCTACGACGCCAACCTCAACCAAACATGGATCGTGCAGAAAGGTTCAGGGCTCGACGAAGACGTACGCGCGCTCGCCACCGACGCTGACGGTGGAGTGTGGATCGCAGGAAGTAGCGGTGGTGCGCTGTACGGTGCGCACCAAGGCGTGAACGGCTCGGAAGACGCCTTCATCGCCCACTACAGCGCCGGCGGGAGCTTGCTCTGGGCGACAGAGTTCGGAACCACTGAAGACGA
The DNA here is from genome assembly GCA_015488545.1 of Thermaceae bacterium. Lineage (GTDB taxonomy): Bacteria > Deinococcota > Deinococci > Deinococcales > Marinithermaceae > WFXV01. The sequence goes on from WFNN01000051.1 coordinate 1,358, forward strand.
CGTGGCCACCTCGCTTGCGCCAGGGCCAGAGAATGGGCGAGGGGTCTATGTCGGGGGTTACACCCGCGGCGACCTAACTGGCGACGGGTGGGAGTCTGGATACTACGACGCTTTTTTACGTTTCTATCCCTACGACGCCAACAACGACGGGAACCCGGTCGCCTGGACCCTTGAACTAAACGGCGGCAGCCAAGTTAACGACGGAATCATAGCCCTGGCCCCAGCTCCAAACGGCGGGGTCTACGCCGCCGGGTACACCGAAGGAAGCCTGGCCCCCGGGGCCCCGAACGCCGGCGGTCCAGACGCCTTCGTGATCCGCTTCGACGCCGACGGCACCCAGGTATGGGCACAGCAGTTCGGAACCGACGGTAAGGATATGGTCCTCGCCGCCGCCCCTAGCGCCGATGGTGGCGTTTACCTCGCGGGAACCACCTACGGCACCCTAGTAAGAGGAGAGGTCGGAGGATGGGCAGACGCCTTCATCGCCCGCTACGACGCCAACGGTAACCGGCTATGGATCCACCAAATAGGAACTGGAGGCGCCGAAGAAGGCGTGGCTCTAGCGGTAACTCAAGACGGTACAGTCTTCCTCGCCGGCACTACCGACGCAGATCTAGTGACGGGAAGTCACCAAGGTGCCTACAACCAAGACGCTTTTTTGGTCGCATACCGATCGGACGGAACCCGCCTCGCCTGGATCCAGAACAGCTACGATAAGGACGACAAGATCAAGGATCTTGCCCCCGCTGGAAATAGGGTCTTCGTTGTCGGATACCTGACCTACGAGACCACGCTCGGCGACAAGACCAACGTCCTCTTGGGCACGGCGCGACGATAGCTGAAGCCTCACCGGGGCATCCTCGAAGCCCACGAGTGGTGATACACACGTCTAGACGATTGCGGGAAAACCCTCCACCGACCCACACCACCGCTCCTAGGCCCGGCCATTGGGCCACGGGCGGTTACCACGGCGCGCCAGAAGCCCACCCCGGCTGGGCTTGCTATGTCTACCTGGGCTTCCCTCTTCCGGCAATCGCACCGGTTGGGTTTCAGCCAACAACCCTAGACAGCCTCGGTCAATGCCAGAGCCGTGCATGGGGTACCTCCTGTCTCTTTCACAGGTACCCCCTTTCGCCTCGCTTAAATGCGTTTGCATAAAATTGGCAACGCGGCCAGACCAGGAGGTGAGGGCATTGAGTAAACGTACATCCCCAGGGGCCAGGATACGAAACCGCTTGCGCGCGGGCAACGCCCGTTTTCTTGACGACCAGAAACTGCCACCTAAAAAGCACGCACCCACACTAGCAGTTCTCGCTTGCGCCGACGCCCGGGTGGACCCGGCCAGGATCTTTAGCTCGCCACCTGGCGAGCTCTTCGTCGTGCGTACCGCCGGAAACGTCGTCTGCGAGCACGGGCTGGAGTCGCTCGCTTACGCCGTTAAGCTGGGTGCCGAGGCCGTTATTGTGCTGGGGCACACCGACTGCGGGGCTATCAAAGATGCCCTCGCGGATAACCCCCGCCTTCCCGCCACGGCCGCGTCCATAAGGTCGCACCTGCGCGGCGAAGCGTCCCTCGACCGCGCGGCCCGCGTTCACGCTGCGGAAACCGCCACCGAACTACGCCGCACGCTAGGAAAAGAGGTGCCTGTGCTCGCCGCCCTTTACCATACCGAAAGCGGGGAGGTGGAGTGGCTCTAGAGCAACTCGAGGACCTCCGAAAAGCCCTCATCGCCTGCCGCCGCTGCCCTCGCCTGGTCGCCTGGCGGGAGGAAGTGGGGCGAAGGAAGCGACGGGCCTACCGCGACTGGGACTACTGGGCCAAACCGGTGCCCGGGTTTGGCGATCCCGGGGCGTGGCTTTTAATCTTCGGCCTCGCCCCCGGGGCCCACGGGGCGAACCGCACCGGCCGGGTCTTCACCGGCGACGCTTCGGGGGACTTCCTCTATGCCGCCCTATACCGGGCCGGGCTTGCCAACCAGCCAACGAGCACCCACCGGCAGGACGGTCTGCGGCTCTTTGGCGTCTACATCACGGCCGCGGTGCGCTGCGTGCCGCCTGGGAACAAGCCCACCCGGGAGGAAATCCAGGCTTGCAGCCAGTGGACCCGGCGGGAGTTCGCCCTGCTTCCCCACCTCAAGGTCTACCTCGCCCTCGGCCGGATCGCGCACGACGCGCTTCTCGACCATTTCGGGCTTAGAAAACGGAACCATCCCTTCGCCCACGGGGCCGAGCACCCGCTGCCGAACGGCGGAACCCTACTCGATAGCTACCACGTCTCGCGGCAAAACACCCAAACCGGTAGGCTGACCCCCGCGATGTTCGACCGTGTGCTCGAGAGGGCCAAGGCGCTTGCGAGGCTTTAGACGCATCCGGCGCGGTGTCCGTGCCATCCTCGGGATGGCCCACCCCGACGACGCTTGGGCCGCAAAACGGCTACCCCCAGAGGAGTTTGCCCTCTACGCTGCCCTCGACCCCCGCGACCGGGAGCACGCGGTGGCGGTGGCCAAAGAACTGCTCTCCCGCTTCCCCGACGCCCCCCCGGAGGCGGTGCGGGCGGCCCTACTCCACGACGCCGGCAAGGCGGTGCGGCCCTACCGTGCGATCGAGCGCATCCTCACCGCCCTTTTCGAGCCCTGGCTACCGAACCTCCCCGAAAAGCCCCTCCTGCCCGGCTGGCGGGGGGCGGTCCAGGTGCGGCTATTCCACGAACGCTACGCCGCCGAACGAATACAGGACCCCAAGGTCCGAGCTCTCGTGCTCGGGATTTCCCAAAAAGCGCACAGTCAGCACACAACCCCGCGATGGGCTCAACGGATTGCTTCGATTGACGATCTTTTTTAAGCGCTACGCCGCCCAAGCCAACCGGTCGTTGGAGCCATGTCAAAACCAAACGCAGGAACACGGACGTCCCCGGATTTCCCCCCCACTCGGTAGAAACTCAGTTGAACCTCGATCACCGCTGACTCCGCACGGCTACCGAGCTGTACCTGCCGACCGGCCGGAAGGCGAACCCAGAGCTCGAAGCGCTCACCGAGTGGGAGAACCCACTCGCCATCGGCAAACCGCGGCCCCTCAACCGGCGCCAAAACCATACGGTGAGCCCCGAGCTGTAAAAACAAGGGGGCTGCATCACCCTCAAGCCCGACTCCTAACGCGTTCCACACGTAGGATTGCCCGCGAATACGAACCAGTGTCGGGAGCTCCGGTGTCTCGAATACTGCTAGAGAGGTTGTGGAATCCGCAGGTGTGCGTACAAACACCAACCGATCGCCGCGAACCTCTGCTATACCAGATTCGATATCAAACCCTTCAATTAGGAGTTCGCCGCCTCGAGGCGTCTCAACCGCCGGGAGCGGGCTACCCTCCCGCTCCAGCACGGCCCGGGCCCAACCTCGGGATTCACTGGGCTTATCCCAAGGAAGGTCCGCTTCCTTGGCGTGGTAAGCGGCAGCAAAAGGTTTGCCCATGGCACCAAAGACCTCGGCCATGCGCCGGTGATAGAGCCGTCGCCTACCCTCCTCCATACCTGACGAGAGCGCCCGTCGACCGGCCTCGTGGCGAAAGACCCAGCCCCCACCGCGGTAAACGAGCCAGCGCTTGCGCTCGAGCTCCTCAACCGCCTCGTCTAGTCCAAGCAAAATCAAAAGCTCATTCGCAATCGTTCCCGGATGCACCGATAACCGTTCCAGTGCAATCCGGGCATCCAGGCTAAGAAAACGGCTCTCCCGCCGGTAAACCGCCCGTACCCGCTGGGGTAAGGGCAGGCTCTTTCCAAACCCCTTAGCCGGACGCAAGGAAAGAAGCTCGGCGATGTGCCCGGGCTGGCCGCCAGCGGCGAGGTAAACCCGGGCCGCTTCGCTAAAGGGAAGGTCTCCCAGCGCATGGTCCCTTGCCTCCCACCATCCCCAGGGCGCAAGCTCCACGTAATGCACCCGTTCCGCTGGAAGCCGCGCGCGGAGTTCGATCATATCCACCGGATCTTCCCCGTAAGGGGGCAAAAAGACTATCCAACTGCGTTGGGGGTTCTGCAGGACCGTCCGGGCGTCAAAGTTGGAGCCCGCTCGCAAGACGCCGAGATCCCGGGGGTACTGGGTAAGCGTCGCTCCCACCACCGAGGCCAGCGCGCGCACCACCTGCTCATCATCGGTAAGCGGCAGGCGGCGGACGAAGAGAACGAACGGCGGCGTAAGTTCGGGAACTCGAACGTTAGGAGCATTTTCCACCCGACCCTCACCTAAATTGGCAATCCAGGCGTCTAGCGCGGGTGTAATACCTTGCAAGTTAGCCAGCAATGGGTGCGCGCTGGCGCTGACCTCGAGCCCATCGGGCAAAGCAAGAGGGTCTTCCCCCCGAGCCCAACCTGGAAAAAGGCGCCTGAGTTCGTGCAACTCAACCCGAAGGTTGTTCAGGGCATGGCGGTGCCGCCAAAGCATCTCGGCAATGCGCACCCTGCGCGGTTCAAACCCCAATGCGATCAGGGCCAGCACCGCAAGTCCTCGCCGGCGGATCGGCATCGGCCTGCCCTGATAGAAAAGCCGGGCCTCATCCGTAAGCTCCAACCGCCAATTAGCCACCGCCGTCCCTCCCGTAAAACCCCGCCGTTAAGCCCCCGTTAGCCTGTCGTTATGCCTTACCGGATTTAAGCATAGCGCGACCTCGTGGCCCCACCCCCCCCTCATTTGTGGGGTTCACGCCCGACGGCAGAGGCGGCACTAAGTTCATAGCAAAGAACGGTGGGGGGGTGGGAACGGAGAAAATCACTGAAGCAATCTGGGTTGCCGGAACAGGTCAAGAACCGGCGAAAATGGCAATAGATTAGGAAGGCATTAGGAATTTTCCTCTAATGGAGGTGCACCGAATATGCGCAAGTGGATCCTGCTCGTAGGCATTCTGGCCCTGGGTCTCGCCTGGGCGACTGAGGGCGGCGGCCAAAACAGCCAAAGTTGCAATCCCTGCAACGGCAAGGAGGACAAGGTTACCCAGAAAATTCACCTGAAAGTCCCCGTGGTCGTTCGGCTTATCCTCGACGAAGGCCCGCTCCAGAAGTGGACCATCAAGCTAAACAAGGATATGGAGAACTGCTACGCCATCCCCAACGACATCACCAGCATCGGTGACTTGAAAGCGTTTCTAGAAGCCGCCGGCGATCAGCTTGTCGAAGCCACTAGCTACCCCTACGTGGCCTACAGCGAAGACGGCACGGTCATGACCTGGGGTGAGGTCGCCGCCGGCTTCGGAGAAAATAGCCCCTACCTTGACTACAGCAGCATGCCCGCCAAAGGCAACGTCATCTGCAAGCGCGCCTTCAAGGTCGAGAAATACACGAACTGCCCGAACGGTGCCGCCTTCTCGGTGACGCTAAATGGTAATCAAGACAGCGGCTTCGGCGCCTTCCTCGTTTACGACTCAGTGAGCGGCCCCGATAGCTACAGCGATGCCGCGACGGCAGTCTTCGACACGGCCAACGGCGACGCAGCTGAACTCGTGAACGTTGGTCCCGGTAGCTTCTACGACGACGATGTCGTGCAGTGGCTCTGGCTGAAGGACGCTGAACCTGGGAACTACATGCTGAAGGCCGTCTACACGCTGGCTGCGGTTATACCCCAGTAAATGGGAAGGCCCCGGGGGGTCCCCCGGGGCCTGTTTTACGAGGTGGCAGAATGCCCGCGGTAACCCTTGGATTTATCGGAATCGTCCTTCTAAGCCTCGTCGCCTTCACCCAGAACGCCATTGAGATCGATCCGGCCAACGCCTTCTTGCAGGGTTCGCCGGGACAAACGCTTACCGGCGTGATCACGGTCAAAAACCTGTCCCGGTCATCGGTAACCGTGGATGCCTTTCTACAGGACTTTTGGCTGGAAACCGGAGGACGGCTACAGCTGCTACCTCCGGGCAGCCTGCCCCAGTCAATCGATGGCTGGGCATCGGTCGAACCTCCTAGCATGACCATCCCTTCCCAATCCGAGCTGGAAATCCGCTATCGAGTAAAAATACCTGCGGATGCGCCATCGGGAACGCACTGGAGCGCGGTCGTTTTTCGCCCCCAGCTTAATAGGCCGCCGGCAGCGGGGATCTCAATCCGACCGGTAGCGCAGCTGGCGTATATCCTTTACGTTAACGTTGGTGAAAACCGGGTGCGCGGTCGCATCACCGCCCTGCGCTTCATCCGGGAAAAGGCGGGGTCGCCCGCCCTAAAGCTAACCTTCGAAAACAACGGGGCCACCTACTTCACCCTTGCCGGCAAGATCGAGCTGCGCGACCCCTCGGGGAAGCGCGTAGCCAGCCAGGAGCTATCGCCCCGGGCGGCACTACCGGGCGGTGTTATCGAATACACCGTGCCCCTCGAGGTACAACCCGGCACCTACCTGGCCCTAGCCGTGCTCCACGGTCGAGTTCCCGGAGGGGAAAGCTACGCCTTTACCGGTCAGGCACGATTCGAGGTGCGGTAGTGGCGCACGCCCGGGGAATGATCGCTTTCCTATTCCTGGGCTCGGCCCTGGCCCAAAGTATCTGGGTCAATGCCCATACCCTCACCTGGGAACCCGAGCCTTTTCCTCCCAGGCGCTTCCCTGCCTGCTACGTATTCGCCCAATTCGATCTTGGTGCCCGCCCTCCATCAACCGGCACCTGGCTGCTCACCGTCCACCCTGAGGATGCCCCGGACACGGAGCCGCTGGCCGCCGCGCCCGAACTCGAAGTGCGTCTCCTGCGCAGCGACGGCACTCAAACACGCTGGATCCCCATCCGGGAAGGTGCGCGGGTGGACTTTATACGAGCCCCGACCCGTTACCGGGGCGAACTGCGAGCGTGCTTCTCGGGCCGGGAGTGGCCGGGATCCTACCACACCCGGCTATCCTGGTCGCTAAAAAGGCTCCCATGAAACCCTTCGCGTTCGGGTTGATCCTTCCCTTACTCGTGCACCTTCTCCAGTCCGGGATCGCACAAGCCGTCGCCCCGGTGGTCCAAGCGGACCCTGGGGAACTGCTGGTTGTACCGGTCGAAGCCTGGGAAGGCAGCCTCGAGGTCGAGCATCCCGACTCTCTCCAACTTTTGGGCATTGAAAAACTTTCACAGAAACGTTTCCTGGTTAGCTTTTATATACCCGAAACGATCCTGGCGGGGGAATACTGGCTGCGTTTCGTGTTGAAAAGCCAGGACCACCAGGTGAAGACCTACGAAACCAAGGTGTCCGTACCCTACCGGCCGCGCGTCCAAATCGTAGCCCCGGAACCGCCAACGGGCACGCTGGGCAAAGTCCTCCATACCTCGGTCATCCTGCGCAACGAAGGCAATGCCAGCGACCGGTTCTACCTTGTAACTTCGGGAAACGACCCGGTAAAACTCGAACCCGTCGAGGTTGAACTAGGCCCCGGCGAGGAGCAAGCAATACGGCTCACCCTTCAACCCGCGGGCACCGGCGAACGTTTCTTAATTATCAAAGTGTATTCCAACCGCGCGAACGCCTTTTTGCGAAGCAAGGGGGTCGCCTACTATGCCCTACCCTATGCCGGCGCCGACCCTAACCGCCCCAGCCTTACCTACCGCATCCCCCTGACCCTAGGTCTCTCTGCCGATGGGATCGCCGCCAGCGCATCCACGGAACTTGCTGGGCAGCTCTCGGACTTCGCGGTTGGGAGTGCCCAAACTCGGGTGGATGCCCAAGGTTCCAACTTGGCATTCGGGCTTAAGACAGCGAATTGGGCATTCGGTTTAGGCTATAGCCCGGGAAAGGGCGCTCGAGCCAGGCTTGATGTTGACCCATACCGGTTCTCCTTCCGGTACGACGGAAAGGGCACCGCCACTTGGACAGCCGGTTTCCGCTACGGTGCCTTCTCTACTGTTTTCACCCAACGCCGCGGCAGCAAAACCAAAAGCCAGGTGGACTTTAGTTACAGGTTTGGTGTTGCCCCAGGCTTTGGCCTGTCGCCCCATCTGGCAGTGGAACTGGATCCGCAGGGGCGGGCCAGCTTCGGTATCGACCTGAGCTACGCAAACGCCTACTTTCTCGCTGAAGGCCGTATGCTCTGGCGGCCCAACGACCAAACATGGCACATCGCGACCCGGCTAGCAAGCACCGCAATAAAGCCCTACGCGGGCACGCTGACCTTCCGCAACGATCCGCAAGGGGCATCGCTAGGTTTTGAACTTAAAGCGGCAACCCCCGAAGCCACGGTTCGTCAGGTTGTTCAATACAGCGGCGATATTACCGTCAGGTTGGACGGGCGCTGGCTCACCCCACCTTACACCACCTACGCCAAGGCCTACTTCCGTTCCGACACCGGAAATACCCAGGCATCCCTCTGGTTGGCCTCGATTCGAAGGGAAGCTCCCTGGACCACCAGCGTAGCCTTAGGCTTCGCTGACGGCGCCCGGTTACAGCTAAGCCAAAGCCGCGATCTCGATAGCTTTACGCTTGGCGGAATCGGGCAACTCACCCTCAAAAAGACGATGGTCTTGGGCGTTGGCGCACGATTAGGGTACCGGTCGGACGGGGTGGGGGTCGTGATCGGTACCATCTACGATCTGGAAAGCCGAAGCGTGTCGGGTACACTAACCTTCGCCTACGCTCCAGATTTTGGACCCCGCCTAGGCGCCGAAATTCTATACGACCCGGAAGATGGCCTCCAATGGAACCTTGGCGCGGAGCTCAGCCTCGAGGGGGGATTCGAAGTGCCACCTCCGGTTATAGATTTCTTTGGTGGCCGCAACCTGGGTACGGTCGAAGGCCAGGTGCTCTACCGAAACACGGGGGTCAGGGGACTGAAGCTCCAGGCGATCGCCCACGGGGAACCGCTGGCAAAAACCACCACCGACGCCGCCGGGCATTTCAGATTTATGCTGCCCCCGGGGACGTACCGTCTCCAATTCCTCAATCTCCCCCCCTCGCTGACCCCCGTTACAAACCCAGTCCGGTTTGAGGTCCGACTTCGGGAACAAAGCAAGATCGAGGTGGGGTTGAGAGAGAGCCTGGCCATCGTAGGGCAAGTTTACGTGCAAGCGGACAACCGCAAGAAGGCTGCTCCCTTTGTATGGGTCAAACTCGAAGGGGAAACGGGATCCACTGAAATACAAAGCGATGAACAGGGCCGCTTTATATTTCGCGACCTCCTGCCCGGAACCTACCGTATTTTCCCCGACCCCCGCCGGCTGCCAATCGCGTTCAAAACCAGCACCCCCCCGCAGACCATCGTTTTAAGGGTAGGCGGGGATATTCCAACCGTGCCCCTGGAGATTTTTAAGAAAAAACCCACGCTATTGTCCACGCTGACCGACGCAGAACTCATGCTTTCCATCCAGGTCGAACCCACCAGCGCACCCCGGGGCGCCGAGATAGATGTCAGGGCGGTAAGCCCCGGAGCCCATCGGGTCATCGCGTACCTTCCAGGCGGTCCCCGGGTGCAGCTCGACCGTATAGGAACGGGCAACTTCCAAGGGAAATTACCCCTGACCACCAAAGCCAAAGCCGTATTCCTTTATGTGGAAGCCCAAAAAGGCAGGAGCCGCCGAACGCTGCGTCGCCTGATCCGGGTTACGGAAGGCCCCCTGGCCAAACTCTCACTGAGCGACGCGGCACCGTTTGCCGGGGACACGCTGGAAGTGCGCGCCCACTTTCTCTATCATCCCGAGTCGCCCTACCTGGTTCTGGGGAAAACAAGGGTTCCACTCAAACCTCAAAGCAACCGAACCTACCTGGCCCTATTGACCGTACCCGACACCCCTGGAACCCGTACCCTCGAACTCTGGGACGGCCAGAAACGGATCGCCCAAACGGTGATCAACGTTCTGCGCTAACGGATCAGGCTGAGGAACTCCTCCCGGGTCTTGGCGTCCGTCCGGAACACCCCGCGCATGGCGCTGGTCACCGCCGAGGAGTGTTGCTTCTCCACCCCCCGCATCATCATGCAGAGGTGCACCCCCTCGACCACCACCCCGACCCCTTCGGGCTCGACGACCTCCTCAATGGCGTCGGCGATCTGGGTGGCGAGGCGCTCCTGGATCTGGAGCCGCCGGGCGTACATTTCCACGATCCGGGCGAACTTGGATAGCCCGAGAACCTTCCGCTTGGGGATGTAACCGATGTGCACCTGGCCGAAAAACGGCAGCAGGTGGTGTTCGCACATCGAGTAGAACTCGACCCCCTTCACCACCACCATCTCCGAGCCCTCGGCCTCGAAGAGAGCGTCGTTCACCACCTCGTCAAGTGTCTGGCGGTAGCCCCGGGTGAGAAAGGCCCAGGCCCGGGCCACCCGGGCGGGGGTGTCCAAAAGGCCCTCCCGGTCCGGTTCCTCGCCGATCCGGGCAAGCCACTCCCGCACTAGCGGCTCCATTCCGGCGAGGTCGAGGTCGGTCTCGAAACGCAGACCGGTGTCTTCCAGCTCGACGGTCCTTTTCGGCATGCGCACCTCCTAGAGGTTCCACCCACCGGCCACCTCGAGGACCTGCCCGGTGAGGTAGCCGGAATCCCCGTCCACGAAGAAGGCTACCGCCCGCGCCACCTCGGAAAGGTGGGCCACCCGACCCATGGGAATCTCGCCCACCGGCTGGGTGACCGAGTTCTCGGCCACTCCGGGGGCCACCACGTTCACCGTACCCCCGTAGGGGGCGAGCCGTTTGGCGTAGGCCATGGCCAGGAGCACCACCCCGGTCTTGGCCACGAAGTAGGGGGCGATGTGGGGTTTGGCGGCCATCCGCCCGGCTCCGGCGTAGCCCAAATACACCACGCGGGCCGCCTCGCGGGCCCCAACCAGGTGGGGCCAGGCCGCCTGGGTGAGGTAGAAGGCGGCGTTCAGGTTGGTGTCGAGGATGCGGTGCCACTCCGCCACCGTGACCGACTCCAGCGGCTTGTAGAGGTAGTCGCCGACGTTGTGCACCAGAACCTCTAACCCACCGAGACCCCGCACGGTCGCCTCCACCAGCCGCCTGGCCTCGCCGGGATCGGTGACGTCCCCCTGAACCAGGGCCGCCCGCCGCCCCAGGGCCTGCACCTCGCGTGCGGTGGCCTCGGCCTCGGCCCGGCTCCTGCGGTAGTGCACCGCCACGTCGAGCCCCATGCCGGCGAGCGCCAGCGCGATGGCCCGGCCGATCCCCCGGGCCGCCCCGGTCACCAGCGCCCGCCTAGCCATAGGGCCGCTCCGCCAGATAGGCGCGCACAAGCTTTTCGGTGTACACGTTCAGCGGGTACCCGAGGGCCCGCCCGGGTTCGACCCAGGCCCACTCCGCGATCTCCTCGTTGGGCCGCACGGCCTCGGAATGCGCAAGAGCAAAGTAGTTGATCAGGATGAAGTGCGCCGGCCGGTAGAAGGCTGGGTCCTCGATCATCTCGTCCAAAAGGGCGAAGCGGGGCTCGGCCAACGAAAGCCCGACCTCCTCCCGGAACTCGCGGAGGAGAGCGGCCTCCATCGTCTCGCCGTACTCGATCTTGCCGCCGGGCACGCCCCAGCGCCCCCGCCATTTGGTGGTGCGGACCAGAAGCACCCGACCGGAAGGCCCGACCGCTAACGCGGCAACGGTGGGGATGGGGTACGCCATACGCCGTAAAGATACACGAGCAGGGCCAGGGCGGCGGCCAGAAACACCGCCCCCAGGTAGGCCCTGGGACATCCCACAAGGAGGAAGAGGGCCAGGGCGGTGTGCTGGGTGGAAAGCCCCAGATTGGCGAGGAGACGATGGACCGCATAGGGTAGCCCGGGGGCGAAGAGCCGCCCGAAAAAGCGGTCCTGGGGCGCAAAGAAAAGGTTGTAGAACGCCTCCAGCCGCCGCGCCCAAGGCTCGGGACCCCTTGCCCGGGGCAGATCCTTGGGGGAGTTGGCGGCGTAGTCGGCCGAGAGCAAAAGGGTAAGCAGCACGAAACCGAGACCGGCGGCCCCCGGGGAACCGGTCCGGAGCCCTAGGGCGGCGAAGAGGGCGAGGTTGGTGAGGAGATCCACCTCGGTATCGAGGTAGCGGCCTAGCTGGGTGGCCTGGCCCCGGGCCCGAGCCAGCTGGCCGTCGGCGTTATCAAGAACGTTGCGCAAAAGCAGCAGGAGCGCCGCCTCCCAATTGTTCCCGGAAAGGATCAGTGCCGCCGCCAGTGCCCCGATCCCGCCCTGCAGGATCACCAGCGCCTCGGGGCGAACCCCGCTGGGGTAAAGCCAAACCACCAGGCGGTGAGCTAGCGGCCGGTAGACCCGATCCGAAAGCCACTCGCCGGCCCGCCGGGGCTTAAGGCTCCTTGGGTAAAGCCCCTCGCCAGCGTCCTTCCCGGAGTTCAACCCCGCCCGCACGCCGCACCGCCTCCAGGTCAGGGTACATGTAAACCCAGGCGGGGAACCGCCCCTCCGGGGTTTCGGCCCAGACGATCCCCCGCCGGTACTCCCCCCCGACGTCTTCGTAGGTGTCAAGGAACCGGAGGGCCCGGCCGAGATCGGCGAAGTAGAGGAGTTCGCCCTCGACTCGACCCACCCCCGGCACCGCCGCCGGGTACCCCGCCGGCAGGGCGAAGAGCCGGAGCCCACGAACCACCGCCGGCACCCGGCGTACCAGCCCAGCTCGCTCGGCCACCGCCGCCC
>WFNN01000052.1 GCA_015488545.1 Thermaceae bacterium
ATTCCCACCGCCGCCGCCTCGGCCTTGGCCGGGGCCAGGGCCTCGGGGCTCCAAGACGGAACCGGGATTCGCACCGCCTCCACCGGCGGGTTCACCGCTGCGCTTTCAGGGTAGGCCACGAAGACGAGCCCGGCCCCCGCCCGGTAAGCGCCGAGGGTGGCGAGCGCCGGGGCCCCGGTGTAGGTGGCGTACCCCCCGGCAACGAGCACGCGCCCCACCGAGCCTTTGTGGGCGTTCGCAGGCCTCTTGGGAAAAAGCCCGGCGAGAGCGGCGGCGGTGAGGAGCCGCGGTGTCTCGCCCGCCGCCTGAAAGGCGGCTTCGGGCATCCCGATCGGTGCAAGCCAAAGGCTGCCGCCGGCGTCCCGCCCCGGGGAAAAGAGGTTTTCGACCTTCAACCCGGCCAGGACCACCGTGGCGTCGGCCTTAACGTGAGGTGAAAACGGCACCCCGGAGGGCAGGTCCACCGCCACCACCGGGAGGCCGGAGGCGTTCACCACCCGGACCAGCTCGGCCCACGCGCCCTCGAGGGGTCGGGAAAGCCCGGTCCCGAAAAGCGCGTCCACGATGAGATCAAAACCAGCGGGGTCGCGGGGTGGGAAGAGGGGCTCGGGGTGAATGCCGTAGGCGAGGAGGGCCTCGCGCATCCTGGCGGCGTCGCCCCTTGGTCCCTCGGCGGCCCGCACCGCGACCGAATGGCCGAACTCGGCCAGCCAGCGGGCGGCCACCAGGCCGTCGCCACCGTTGTTCCCTTTCCCGGCCAGCACCAGGACCCGGGCCCTGGGGAAAAGCCGGTGCGCCACCTCGGCCACCGCCCGCCCAGCCGCCTCCATTAGGAGGAGGCTAGGATAGCCAAGCTCCACCGCCCGGGCATCAACGGCCCGCATCGCCGCCGCGGTAAAAAGACGCATCAGCTCACCTCCTTGCCCCGGGCCATCGCCTCCAGCAGGTGAAGGGCCTCGCGGGTACCCAGCACGATCAGCTGGTCACCGGGCTTCAAAACATAGTCGCCCGGAGGGTTCACCACCGGCTCGCCACCCCGTATAACCGCCAAAACGGTGACGTCGAACTTGCGACGAATGTCCAGATCGGCGAGGCTTCGCTCCGCCATCTGGCTTTCGGGTTCGACCAGGATGTCCTCGATCGAAAGCGGGGCGCCGCCCTTTCTAAGGGTGGTTTCCAGGAAGTCCACCACCACCGGGTGAATCACCAGGTTGGCGAGCCGCTGGCCACCGACTGCGTAGGGGTCGATGACCTTGTTGGCCCCGGCGCGAAGCATCTTGGGTATTACCGAGGTGGCCTCGGCCCGGGCTACGATAAAAAGCCTGGGGGCCAACCCACGAGCGGTAAGGACGATGAAGAGGTTGTCGGCGTCGGATCCGGTGGCCACGATCAGCCCCCGGGCCCGGGTTACCCCGGCCCTCTTTAGCACCGCATCCTCGCTGGCGTCGCCCTCGAGCACCGTGACCCCCTCGGCCAGCGCCCGGCGCACCCGCTCCGGGTTCCGCTCCACCACCACAAAGGGGGTCTGGTTCTCCTTGAGGGCTTCGGCGGCCTGCCGCCCCACCCGGCCGTAGCCCACCACGATCACGTGATCCCTTAGCTTCTCCACCTTGCGCTCCATCAACCGTAGCCTCCGGCTCTCGGCGCCCTCCTCCACTAGGTAATCCATGAACACGCCGAAGGCGTAGAAAAGGCTCATGATACCGGCGGTGCCCACGTACATGGTAAAGATCCGCTCAACTGGGGTCCGCAGCGGGTAGACCTCCTGGTAACCGATCGTGGTCATGGTGAGGAAAACCATGTACAGGGCGTCGAGCAGGGTGGCATGGTGCGGCCGCCAGAGCCAGAGGTACCCCAAGGTGCCGGTGACCGCTACCGCCAGCACCAACGCCACCGGGAGGCGGAGCCGCTCCCTTAGGGTCTCCCTTTCCGCACCGTCCACCCCGGACCGAGCTTACGATAAAACCGTGGAACGGCTGAAGGAGGCCCGCGAGCGGATTCGGGCCGCTCGGCGCGTGGCGGTGCTTACCGGGGCCGGCATCAGCGCCCCTTCGGGCATTCCCACCTTCCGCGACCCTGGCGGCCTTTGGAAAAATTTCCGCCTCGAGGACTACGCCACCCCGGAAGGGTTTAAGAAAAACCCCGAAGAGGTCTGGCGCTGGTACGCCTGGCGCTACAAAAAGATTCGCGAGGCAAAGCCCAACCCCGCCCATCACCTCCTGGCCGAATTGGAACGGGAAAAGGGCGAGGGGTTTTTACTGGTCACCCAGAACATCGACGGCCTCCACCAGCGGGCCGGCTCGGAGCGTGTGGTCGAGCTCCACGGCAGCATCCACCGAGCCCGGTGCACGGTTTGCGATTTCCGGACCGAGCTCCCTGCGCCCGAGAAGCTAGAAAACCACCTCCAGCCCAAATGCCCGATGTGCGGTGCCCTCCTGCGCCCTGACGTGGTCTGGTTCGGGGAGTACCTGCCTCCGGGGGCGCTGGAGATGGCGCAGACCGCCTTCGCCTCGGCCGAAGTGGCGATGGTGGTGGGCACCTCGGCGGTGGTGGAACCGGCCGCCAGCCTGGGGCGGCTGGCCAAGCACGCCGGGGCCTATTTGATCGAGGTCAACCCCGAGAATACCCCGCTCACCCTCCTGGCCGACCTCGCCCTGCGGGAGGGAGCGGTGGAGGGGCTCGCCCGCCTGCTCCGTTAAGGGCAAGCGGTGCCCGGAGCCGAACGAGCCGGCCGGGAAGTCGCGTAAAGGCCTTTACCCGAACTCGCTGCGTACCACCGGGAACCCCAACGATGGCGGGCCATAAGGCAGTAGCGCTCGCCCCCCTCCAAGACCACCAGATCGAGCTGCGGCAAAGGTGCCCTAAGACCGGCACCCATCAACGCGCGACGGTTGGTGGCGTAGCCCCCGTGCTCGCTGGCGTACACCTCGTCAGCGGCGACCGCCTGCCGGAGGTAGGCTATCGCGGCCGCGTCATAGGCGCGGCGACGGGCACCCAGGAACGAGGGAAGCGCAAGGGCCACGAGCACTCCCAGAACGGTCAAGACCACCAGGACTTCGATGAGGGTAAACCCTGAAAGGGGACGCCCCCACGGTGCCATGCCATCCAAAGATTAGCCCGGGGCGACCTCCCCGGGCAAAAACCCTTGGCTACGCGGAAGCCTTGCGCCCTCGAAAGACCAGCCGGAAGGGCACCCGGGGAAAGCCCAGGTCCTCCCGGATTCGGTTCCTCAGGTAGTTTTCGAACGCCCGGGTCACGAAGTCGGGTTCGTTGACAAAGAACACGAAAGTTGGGGGGTTGGTCTCGGCCTGGGTGGCGTAAAAGATCTTCAGAGGGCGACCACGGAAATTGGGCACCCGGGTCTGGGCCAGCCAGAGCTGCACTCGCCGGTTAAGTTCTCCGGTCTCCACCCGCTGCCGGGCCTCCTCGTGCAGCTCGCTGGCGAGGGCCAGGACCCTTGTGAGGTTTTCGCCGGTCCTGGCCGAGACAAAGGCCATAGGGAGGTGCGCCAGGTGCGCCAATCGCTCCTTGAGTTTCCGGCGGACCCGCCGGCGTTCCTCCTTCGGGACCCGGTCCCACTTGGTGACCACCAAAAGCACCGGGCGGCCGGCCTCGAAGGCCTCGTTGGCCAGTTTGAGTTCGCGGTCGCCAACCTCGAAGGGGTCCACCACCAACGCCACCACATCGGCCTCGCGAACGACGCGCCGGGCTCTCTGAATGGCGAACCACTCCACCGCGGTCTCGGGGCGCTTGCGTATCCCGGCGGTATCCACCAGGACAAAGCGCCGGCCAGCAAAGTCGAGGACCACGTCGATCGCGTCCCGGGTGGTGCCGGGCTCGTCGGCGACAATCACCCGGTCCTCCCCCAAAAGGGCGTTGAGCAGCGAGGACTTACCGGCGTTTGGCCGCCCGATGATGGCAAGCCGCAGCGGAGCCACCTCGCCCTCGTCGGCGTCCTGGTAAACGGGAAGCCTTTCCCAAATCTTTTCGACTAGCGCATCCAGCCCCCGCCGGTGTTCCACCGAAGTGGGAACCGGCTCGCCAAAACCCAGGGCAAAAAGCTCACCCAGGTAGGCTTCGTGCTTTTCATGGTCCACCTTGGTCGCCACCAGCACCACCGGCTTTTGCTTTTTGCGCAGGTACTCGGCGACCGCGTAGTCGGCCTCGGTGAGCTCCGCCCGGCCATCGACCAGAAAAAGCACCAGGTCGGCGTCAAGAAGGGCCTGGTCGACCTTGGCCTGGATCTTCTTTTCCCATTTGTCCCCGGACCATACCCCGCCGGTATCCACCAGCAGAAAGCGGCCGGTATCGGTCTCGACCACCCCTTCCTTGAGGTCACGGGTGACACCGGGCTCGTCGGCCACCACCGCGTCGCGGCGCCCGATCAGGCGGTTAAAGAGACTGGATTTGCCGACGTTGGGCCGGCCTACGATCACGACCTTCTTCATGGCTTCCTCCGGCCGCTGGCCGAAGCCCCATTGTACCCCATGGAATGGGGAAAGAAAAGCCGCGTTCGGTTGACGCCCCCCCTGCCCTTGGCTAAGATGATGGGCGCGTGCGGCGGTGTAGCTCAGCTGGTTAGAGCACGCGACTCATAATCGCGGAGTCGGCGGTTCGAGTCCGCCCACCGCCACCAAAGGCCGGGCCTATAGGCCCGGCACCGTTTTTGCACTAGGCCCGCTTGGAAAACCGGGCGAATACCCCAGCGAACCGGGACCGATCAGAGCCTTCCGGCCAAGAACGCTTCCCGGAAAGCACGCGCGGTCTCGGCTATGCCCGCCTCGAAGGACCGCGTCACCCGCCAGCCCTCGGCCTTGAGCTTCGACGGGTCAAGAACGCTGCGGTAAAGGTCACCGGGCCGGCGCCCGGCGTACCGTACCTCGGGTTCGGCCTCGAGGGCCCGGGCGATGGTCCAGAGCACCTCCTCGGTGGTGTGCCCCTCGCCAGTACCGACGTTGTAAACGCCCAGAAGCCCCCTTTCGGCGGCCAGCAGGTTGGCCGCAACCACGTCGACGACGTGCACGTAGTCGCGAATGCCGCCGGCATCCCCGAGCGTCTCGCCGGCGAAGAGGGTACAGGGCTCGCCCTTCAGGATACGGGTCGCGAAAATCGCCACCACTCCAGCCTCGCCGTGGGGGTTTTGGCGGGGGCCGTAGACGTTGCCGTAGCGGAGCGAGGTGTAGGAAAGGCCGAACTCGGCCCGGAAGACCTCGAGGTAGTACTCGAACCCCGCCTTGCTGGCGGCGTAGGGGCTTTGGGGCCGGGGCAGCCAGTCCTCGCGCGCCCTTTCCCCTTCCGGCACCTCGCCGTAGATCGCCCCTCCGGTGGAGGCGAAGACGAAGTGGCGGACGCCCGTCTCTTTGGCAGCCTCGAGCACGTTGAGCCCGCCAAGCAGGTTGACGCTAGCGTCGTAGTGGGGGTCCTTGACGCTCACCGAAACCGAGGCCTGGGCCGCCTGGTGGAAGACAAGCTCGGGAGCGAAGGCCCGGAAGACCTCGAAAACCCCCTCGCGGTCCCGGATGTCGAGCCGATGAAAACGGGCTTTCGGGTTCAGGTTCTGCTCCAATCCCGAGGAGAGGTCGTCGAGGGCCAGCACCTCCGCCCCCCGGTCCACGAGGGCGTCCACCAGGTGGCTACCGATGAAGCCGGCGCCGCCGGTAACGATCGCACGCATGGGGGCATTCTACGCCCTAGACGTAGCCGAGGGCGTGGAGAATGGCCCAAAGGTAGCCGGCTTTCGGTGGCCCTTTCAGTCCGAGCGCTTTGGCTACCGCTTCACCGAGTTCTTTCGGCCCCTGGGGCGATATACCGGCCTCGATCAGCTCAACGGCCTTTTTAACGTACTTTACGGGAAGCCCCTCTTTCTTGCCATTGGCCAGCGCAAGGTAGAGCGTATTCCCCGGCTTGGAGAGTCCCACGACGGTAAGCGTTTGGTTTTCCTTGGTGGTCAAGACCCGCCCTGTGAGCCCTTTTAAACGCTCTTCCAAGTTCACGGAACGATCGCTTGCCTCCAAACCTACCGAGTCGAAGGTTAGTACCCCCACCCAGAGCTCCCCCGGCCCGTGCACCCCCTTCACCATAATCTGGCCGATATCCGCCGACTTGCTGGGACCGGAGTGAAGGGCGAGGGCGGACACGCCGCCCCCCCGCAGCCGACGCAGGGCCTCTAGGAGCGAACCAAAAAGGTCACCGGCAAAAAGCCAAACCAGGTGCCGGGGCACGAGCAACTGCCCCCGGCGCCCCTCGCGGGCGGTGAGCACCACGCTGCCGGTTTCGGCCACCCCGGCCAAAGCTAGGCTCACGCCAAGCCTGGCCCGTTCGGGCTCGGCCAGAGGCAGGCGGGGTCGCAGGGCTTCCGGCACCCCGGCCCCGGCCCAGGCGCTTTGGAGGCCGGACTCGGCCTCGGCAAGGAACCCCCGCGCCTCCTCCAGCGAATCGAGCCGCGCCACCCGGGCGCCTGCGGCCTCTAGTCGCGTTCGAAAAAGGGCGAAGGCTTCCTCGGGGTCGCGTTCCTCAGGCGCGATAACCGCCGGCAGCGCGGCCTCTGGCCGGCCGGTCAGCGCCCGCCGCACCCGGTAAAGGACCCTATCCCTCGCGCTCATCCTTGATCTCCTCCCAGAGCTCGTGGAAGGGCCTCGGGCTGGGCCGAAGGCCAGAGCGGAGGCGGGTCCAGGCCCGAACCAGGGGCAGCCGCTCGCTCTCGAGGGCCCCGGGAAACGCCCGCATCGCCTTGGAAGCGAGCCGGTAGGCCCGGGGCCGCACCACGGCCTCGGCGTAGGCCCGGACCATTGCCTTTTCCATCGGCAGGAGAAGCCCCTCCTCGGCGGCCCGGTGCCGCCAGGTCAAAAGGAGCTTCGGAATCGGGATCTTCACCGGGCAGACCTCGGCGCAGGCGCCGCAAAGGGTGCTGGCGTGGTAAAGGGGGTAGGCCTCACCGGGGCCAAGCAGGGCGGGGGCTAGCACCTCGCCGATCGGCCCGGAATAGACGAAGCCGAAGGGATGCCCGCCGGTCTGGCGGTAGACCGGGCACGCGTTCAGGCAGGCGCCGCAGCGAATACAGCGGAGCACCTCGCTGGCCTCGAGGTCGGCCAAGGCGGCGGTCCGGCCGTTGTCCACCAGCACCACGTGGACCTCTTCGGGGCCGTCGGTCTCGCCTTCCCGCCGGGGCCCATCGATCAGGCTGACAAAGGTGCCGATGGGCTGCCCGGTGGCCGCCCGGGCCAGCAGCTGCAAAAAGACCGCCAGGTCCTCGAAACGGGGCAGGAGCTTTTCGATCCCCACCAGGGCCACGTGCACCCGCGGCAGGCTGGTGGAAAGGCGAATGTTCCCCTCGTTCTCGACGAGGACGACGGTTCCGGTTTCGGCCACCAGGAAGTTGGCCCCGCTGATGCCGAGCTCGGCGGTGAGGAACTTCTCCCGCAGGAAAGCGCGGGCGGCCGCTGCCAGCGCCTCGGGGCTGGCGTCTGGCGGGGTACCCAAGCGTTCCGCGAAGAGCCTGCGAATCTCCGCCAGGCTTTTGTGGATCGCAGGCCCCACGATGTGGGAGGGGGGCTCACCGGCCAGCTGAATGATGAACTCGCCGAGATCGGTCTCGTAGACCTCCACCCCCTGGGCCTCCAAGAAGGCGTTCACCCCGAGCTCCTCGCTGAGCATGCTCTTGGCCTTGACCGCCCGTCGTACCCCGTGGGCCCGGACGATCTCGCCGAGCACCCGGTGCACGTCCTCGGGGCCCTCCGCCCAGTGAACCCGAACCCCGTTTTCGGTAAGGCGGGCCTCGGCGGCCTCGAGGTAGTCGGCAAGGCGCGAGAGCAAGTGGTCCTTCACCCCCTTGGCGTAGGTCCGCCAGGCCTCCGCCGGCGCCTCGGCGTAGGCCCGGGCCCGGTTCCGGTCGAAGTGCAACGCCGCCCGGGTCACCGATTCCCGCACCTCTGGCCGTTGCTCGATCAGCTCGGCGGCCCGCCGGGGGTAGTCACGAAGCGCCACTTCTCGCCTCCCAAAGCACCTCGGCCAGGTGCCGAACGGGCAGGGCGTCCCCCCGGCGTTTCATCCGCCCGGCCAGGTGCAAAAGGCAGCCGGCGTCGGTGGAAACCAACGCCTCGGGTTCGGCCTGTCGGGGCAGGGTATCGAGCTTGCGGTCAGCCATCGCCACACTCACCACCGGCATCTTCACCGAGAAAACCCCGCCGAAGCCGCAGCACTCGCGATCGGCCTCCCAGGGTACGAGCTCGGCTCCGGCGTTCTGTAGAAGGAGCTCGGGCTCCTCCTCCACCCCGAGCTCCCGGAGCGCGTGGCACCCGTGGTGGTAGGCGAAGCGGCGCCCGGTCAGACCGTCGCCGAGCTTTTCGACCCCCAGCACCCGGACCAAAAATTGGCTGAGCTCGAAGGTCCGTTCGGCCAGGCTCACCGCCCTCCGGTAATCGGCCCCCCTTCCGACGAAGAGCTCCGGGTAGTGAACCCTAAGCATGGAACCGCAGGAGCCCGAGGGTAGCACCACGTAGTCGTAGCCTTCGAAGACCCCCATCGTATGACGGGCCATCCGCCTGGCCTCGTCCCAGTGACCGGCGTTGAAGGCGGGCTGACCGCAGCAGGTTTGCCCCCGGGGAAAATCCACCTCAACCCCGAGCGAACGGAGAAGACGCACGGTCGCCACCCCCGCCTGGGCGAAGAACTGGTCCACTAGACAGGTGGCAAAAAGCGCGACGCGCAAACCGGGTCCTCCTTCGGGGGGATTATAGCGCACCCTCGCGGCGACCCCAGGATCCCTCTGGGCGAGCGTGTTTCGAAAACGAAACGTACCAGAGCACAAACATTGACAAATCGAAATGTGCCGACCTACACTATGGGGGATAACGAAAGGGGGAAGGTATGCGAAAGGTTCTCGGTTTGGCGGTTATCCTCACCGGTCTCCTGGTTGGCGGCGCCTACGCCCAGCGGTTCGTGGTGGTCACCCACGGGCAGGCCGCCGATCCTTTCTGGTCGGTGGTAAAAAACGGCGTCGATCTGGCCGCCAAGCAGATGGGGGTCAAGGTGGAGTACCGCGCCCCCGAAACCTTCGACATGGTCCAGATGGGGCAGCTGATCGACGCCGCGGTGGCCTCCAAGCCCGACGGCCTGGTGGTCTCGATCCCCGACGCCGACGCCCTTGGGCCCCACATCCAAGCGGCGGTCAAGGCCGGCATCCCGGTGATCTCGATCAACTCCGGGGCTGACGTGTTCCAAAAGTTTGGCGTACTCATGCACGTGGGCCAGGAGGAATACATCGCCGGCAAGGGCGGCGGCGAAAAGATGCGGGCCATGGGCGTGAAGAAGGCGGTCTGCATCAACCACGAGGTCGGCAACGTGGCCTTGGACCAGCGCTGCCAGGGCTTTAAGGACGGCCTTGGTCCCGGGGCCAGCGTCGAGGTGCTGGCCGTTCCCACCGACTTCACCGAAGTCCGCAACGCGATCCTCGCCTACCTGCAGAAAAACCCCGACGTCCAGGGCATCCTGACCCTGGGGCCGGTGGGCGCCGAACCCACCCTGCAGGCCCTCGAGGAATCCGGCAAGATTGGCAAGATTGTCTTTGGGACCTTCGACCTCTCCCCGGCGGTGCTCAAAGCGCTTTCCGAAAAGAAAATGGCCTTCGCCATCGACCAGCAGCAGTTCCTGCAGGGCTACCTCCCCATCGTCTTTCTCACCAACTACGTGCGCTACGGCCTCCTACCCGCCAACAAGGTGGTGCTAACAGGCCCCGGGTTCGTAACCCCGGAAAACGCCGCCCAGGTCATCGCGCTTTCCAAGAAGGGCATCCGCTAGCCACGGCCCACGGGACGGGGCGATCCGCCCCGTCCCCCCTCCCTGCGCCATGAACGAAGCGCCCACCACCCGCCTTCGCAAGGTCTCCCCGATCCGCCGGCTGATGAGCCGCCCGGAGTTCGGCTCGCTCGCCGGGGTGCTTTTGGTCTTCGCATTCTTCGCTGTGGTGGCCGGGGACCGGGGTTTTCTCACCCCGCTTGGCACGGTGAACTACCTCGAGGTCGCCGCTCAGCTCGGCCTTCTGGCCTCCACCGTGAGCCTGTTGATGATCGCCGGCGAGTTCGACCTATCGGTGGGCTCGATGATCGGGGCCGCCGGCATGGCGCTGGCGATCCCGGTGGCCATCTGGGGCTGGCCGATGTGGGCCGGTATCCTGCTGGCCTTCGCCTTGGCCGCCCTTTTCGGCTACCTGAACGGCTACCTGGTGGTGCGGACCGGGCTGCCGTCGTTCATCGTTACCCTGGCCTCGCTCTTCGTGCTGCGAGGGGCCACCCTCGGGTTTACCCGCTGGATCACCAGCCGAACCCGGGTCTCGGGGCTGCACGCCTACGCCCAAGGCGACCCCCTGGCGGCGCTCTTCTCCGGCGACCCCCTCGGGGTACCGGTTTCCATCTGGTGGTGGATCCTGCTTACCCTGCTGGCCAGCTTCGTGCTGCTCAAAACCCCCTTCGGGAACTGGATCTTCGGCGCTGGCGGCGACCCCAAAGCGGCCCACGCGGTGGGGGTTCCGGTGGCCCGGGTCAAAATCACCCTCTTCGTAGCCACCGCGGTGAGCGCCGCCCTGTTGGCGGTCATCCAAGTGCTGGACACCGGCAGCGCCGACGTGCTTCGGGGCGAGCTGAAAGAGCTCGAGGCCATCGCCGCTGCGGTGATCGGCGGCAACCTCCTTACCGGCGGCTACGGCTCGGTGATCGGGGGTTCCCTGGGCGCCCTGCTTTTGGGCATGGTCAAGCAGGGCATCTTCTTTACCGGCATCAACACCGATTGGTTCAAGGTCTTTCTGGGCACGCTGCTTCTGGCTGCCGTGCTCTTTAACGACTACCTGCGGAAAAAGGCGCTGGAGGCCCCGCGATGACCCCGCTGGTGGAAGCCCGCGGCATAAGCAAGTACTTCGGTCCGGTGGTGGCCCTGAAGGCGATTTCCCTTAAGGTCATGCCCGGCGAGGTCCACTGCCTCCTGGGCGACAACGGGGCCGGTAAGAGCACGCTGATCAAGATCTTCTCTGGGGTCTTCCCCCCCGATGAAGGGGAGCTTTTGGTCGGCGGTCGGCCGGTTCGCTTTAAAAGCCCCAAGGAAGCCATGGACCTGGGCATCGCCACCGTCTACCAGGACCTGGCGATGATCCCCCTAATGAGCATCGTGCGCAACTTCTTCCTGGGCCGTGAACCCACAGTGGGTTGGGGCCCGCTCAAACGCTTTGACCTGAAGACAGCCGAGGCCATCGCCCGCCAAGCCCTGGCCGAGATCGGCATCGAAGTCCGCGACGTCCACCAGGCGGTGGGCACTCTTTCCGGTGGCGAGCGCCAGTCGGTGGCGATCGCCCGGGCGGTGCATTTTGGCGCCAAGGTGCTGATCCTCGACGAACCCACCAGCGCCCTAGGGGTGAAGGAGGCCGCGGTGGTGCTTCGCTACATCGTCGAGGCCAAAAAGCGCGGCGTGGGGGTAGTGTTTATCACCCACAACGTGCACCACGCATGGGCCGTGGGGGACGTCTTTACCCTCCTGAACCGAGGACGGAGCATGGGGACCTTCCGGCGCCAGGAGACCACCCGCGAGGAGGTGCTTCAGATGATGGCCGGAGGCGAGGAGCTGGAGAGCCTCGAGGTTGAGCTCGCCGAGATCGCGCGTACCGAGGGAGGCAAGCGGTGAAGACCGAACGACTTACAGTTGCCCAAGCGCTGGTGCGCTTTCTGGCCGCCCAGCGGGTTGAACGGGACGGCCAGGAGGACCGGCTAGTGCACGGTGTGCTCGGCATCTTTGGGCACGGGCAGGTGGCCGGGCTGGGGGTGGCCCTGGCCGAACGCCCCGACCTCCTCCGCTTTATCCGCGTCCAGAACGAACAAGCGGCGGTGCACACGGCGATCGCCTTCGCCAAGCACCGGCGGAGGATGGGCGTGCTGGCGGTCACCAGCTCCATCGGCCCCGGGGCCACCAACATGCTTACCGGGGCGGCGGCGGCCACGGTGAACCGCCTGCCGGTGCTGCTCCTACCCTCCGACTACTTTGCCAGCCGGATCCCCGACCCGGTGCTGCAGCAGCTCGAACACCCCACCCAGCACGACGTCAGCGCCAACGACGCCTTCCGGCCGCTCTCGCGCTTCTTCACCCGGATCACCCGCCCTGAGCAGATGCTCGACGCGCTCCCGCAGGCGATGCGGGTGCTCACCGACCCGGTGGAGACGGGAGCGGTGGTGGTCAGCCTGCCCGAGGACGTGCAGGCCGAAGCCTACGACTGGCCGGCGGCGTTCTTCGCCCCCCGGGTCTGGCGCGTCCGGCGACCGCCGCCCGAGCCGGCGGCGGTCGCCCGGGCGGCCGAACTCCTGGCCGGATCCCAGCGCCCGCTGGTGGTGGTCGGCGGCGGCGTCCGCTATAGCCAGGCCGAAGAGGCCCTTCGCGCGTTCGCCGAAGCCTTCGGACTTCCCGTGGTCGAAAGCCAGGCGGGCAAGGGGGCGCTGCCCACCGAACACCCGCTAAACCTCGGGCCTCTGGGCGCCAACGGGGGCCTGGCCGCCAACCGCCTGGCCAGGCGGGCCGACCTGGTGCTGGCCGTGGGCACCCGGCTCGGGGACTTCGTCACCGCCTCCAAGACCGCCTTTCAAAACCCCGACGTCCGCTTTATCGGCCTCAACGTGGCCCCCTTCGACGCCGCCAAGATGTCCGGTTTGATGCTGGTGGCCGACGCCCGGGAGGGGCTCCTCGCCCTTAGCGCGGCGCTTAAGGAACGGAATTACCCGGGGACCGGGCGGACTTACCGGCGCGAGCTCGCCCGCCTCAAGGCCCGCTGGGAGGAGGAAGTGAAAAAGCTCACCGCTCCCGGCGACGGCGGGCTCACCCAGGCCCAGGTCATCGCCATCGCCAACCGGGTGTACGGCGATGACGCGGTGGTGATCAACGCCGCCGGTAGCCTGCCCGGCGATCTCCTCAAGCTCTGGCGCACCAACAACCCGCTCGGCTACCACCTGGAGTACGGCTACTCCACCATGGGCTACGAGATCGCCGCCGGCCTCGGGGTCCGCCTCGCCGATCCCGAAGCCCGGGTGCTGGTCTTCGTCGGCGACGGCTCCTACTTGATGATGAACTCAGAAATCGTCACCGCGGTCGCCGAGGGGCTCGACTTCACCGTGCTTCTGGTGGATAACCACGGCTTCCAGTCGATCCACGGGTTGCAACGCTCGGTGGGAAGCCCCTCCTTCGGCAACGAACTGCGCTTCCGAAACCCCAAGACCGGGCTTTTGGACGGCGAGGTGGTGCCGGTGGACTTTGTCCAACACGCCCGGAGCATGGGGGCCAAGACCTGGCGAGCCGTGACCCTCGAGGAACTCGAGGCCGCCCTCCAGGAGGCCAAGGAGGCAGACGGGGTCCGGGTGGTGGTGGCCGAGGTCGACCCCGAAGCCCGGGTCCCGAACTTCGAGGGGTGGTGGGAGGTGCCGGTACCCGAGGTCTCAAACCTGACCGAGGTTCGGAAGGCGCGTAGGGCCTTCGAAAGGGGGAAGGCCAAACAGCGACCGGTGCTCCAGCCCGCGGAGGAAGCATGAGGATCGCCACCAGCCCCATTAACTGGAACAACGAGGACGTTCCCGACTACCGCCCCTGGGTCCCCTACCCCGAGATTCTGGACGAGATCCAAAGGGCGGGCTACCGGGCCACCGAGTGGTCTTCTAGCCTCCCGGAAGATCCCGGGCGGCTAAAAGAAGACCTCGAGGCCCGGGGCCTCCGTATGGTCGGGGCTTTTGTGGCCCTCAATCTTAGGGAACGCTCCCGCCACCGGTCGGAATTGGAACGGGCCCTGGCCAAAGCACGGTTTCTCCGGGCGCTGGGGGCCCGCCACCTGGTGGTGGCCGACGCCGGCGACGAGACCCGGCGGCAGGCCGCCGGCCACGTGGGACCGGAACACGCCCTCCCGGAAGAGGGCTTTACGGCTATGGTCGAGGGACTCGCCTCCTTGGCCGAAAAGCTGCAAGACCTCGGTATGGCGCTCGTCTTCCACAACCACGTGGGCACCTACGTTGAAACCGGCGAGGAGATCGCTCGCCTCCTCGACAGCACCGACCCCGACCGGGTGGGCTGGTGCCTGGACACCGGCCACCTGGTCTACGGGGGCGGCGACCTTTTGGAGCTGCTCGGCCGGTACAAGGACCGGGTGCGCTACCTCCACCTCAAAGACGTCGACCCCGAGGTGCTAGAAGAGGCTAAGCGCCAGGGCTGGAGCTTCCAGGAAGCCCTCAGGCGCTACATCTTTGCCCCCCTGGGGAAGGGCATGGTACCGCTCAAAGCGGCGCTTTCGGTCCTACTGGCAACCGGCTACGACGGCTGGGCGGTGATCGAACAAGACACCACACCGGCCGACCCCACCGAAACCGCCCGCACGAATCGAGCGCGGCTAGTTGCGCTGCTAAAGGAGCTCGGGCATGCCGAGACGCTATAGCATTGCCCTGATTCCCGGCGACGGAATCGGCCAGGAGGTCATCCCTGAAGGGGTGAGGGTGCTCGGCACCCTGGCTCGCCGCCACGGCTTCGCCCTCGACTTCACCGAATACCCCTACGGAACCGACTACTACCTGGCGCACGGGGTGATGATCCCTGAGGAGGGCTTCGAAGCCCTAAAAGGGCACGACGCCATCTACCTAGGGGCGGTCGGCGATCCCCGAAAGGCCCCCGACCACGTCACCCTCCGGGGCCTTCTGATCCCCCTGCGCCAGCGCTTCGAACTCTACGTGAACCTTCGACCGGCACGGGCGCTGGCAGGCGTGCCCACGCCGCTGAAGGGCGACCCCCCCTTCGACTTTGAGGTGGTAAGGGAAAACGCCGAGGGCGAATACGCCGGCGCCGGAGGGGTGCTCTCGGATGAAGTCGCGGTGCAAACCGCGATCTTCACCCGAAAGGGCGTCGAGCGAATTGCCCGCTACGCGCTCAAGCGGGCCCGTTCCCGAAAAAAGCGCCTTACCGTGGCCACCAAATCGAACGCCCTGCAACATGGCCTGGTCTTTTGGGACCGGGTCGTTCGCGAGGTGGCCAGGGACTACCCCGATGTGGAGCTCGCCTTCATGCACGCGGACGCCCTTGCGGCAGCCATGGTGAAGGACCCCCTCCGGTTCGACGTAATCCTGGCCACCAACCTGCTCGGGGACCTGCTCACCGACCTGGCCGGAGCCCTGCAGGGAAGCCTTGGCATCCCCGCCAGCGCCAACCTAAACCCCGAGCGCCGCTTCCCTTCGATGTTCGAACCGGTGCACGGTTCGGCCCCAGATATCGCCGGAAAGGGCATCGCCAACCCCATCGCCACCTTCTGGGCAGGGGCAATGATGCTCGATTTCCTGGGCGAAAACGAGGCCGCCCGCGCGCTCATGGCGGCGGTCGAGGCGGTGACCGCCGAAGGGCGGGTAAAGACCCCCGACCTCGGCGGGAAGGCCACCACCCGGGAGGTGACCGACGCCGTGCTTTCCAAGCTGGAGGTGGTAGCGTGATTCTAAGCGAAGCCGAACGGGGGGAACTCGAAAGAACGGCCCGGCTCGTCCGTTACCTGATCCTTCGCACCGTCCAGCACTCGGGGGCCGGGCACATCGGCGGCCCCCTCTCGGCCACCGAACTCCTGGTGGCGCTCTTTTTCAAAATCCTGCGGATCGATCCCCAAAACCCCACCTGGCCGGACCGCGACCGCTTTATCCTCTCCAAAGGGCACGCCGCGGTCGGGCTGTACAGCGTTATGGCGCTGCGCGGCTACTTTCCGGTCGAGGAACTCCTCACCTTCGACAAGGGCGGCTCCCGGCTCCAGGGGCACCCGGACATGACCCGGCTCCCCGGCCTAGACATGTCCTCAGGATCGCTCGGCCAAGGGCTCTCCCCTGGTGTGGGCTACGCGCTCGGGGCCCGGCTTTTGAACAAGGACTTCCATACCTGGGTGATGCTGGGCGACGGGGAGCTGCAGGAAGGCATGGTATGGGAAGCGGTCCACACCGCCCGTCGCTACCGACTCGGCAACCTCACCGCGATCGTGGACTATAACGGCCTCCAGCAGTACGGCTGGCGGGGCTCCGGCCGGGGTGATCGGGCCGACCCCTGGGCCGGCTTCCCTCTAGCGGAGGTGTTCCAGAGCTTTGGCTGGCGGGTTATCGAGATCGACGGCCACGACTTCGAAGCCATTCTAGGAGCGGCCGCGGTGGCCCGTGAAAACGCCGCCGGCGAGCAGCCCACCGCGATCATCGCCTGGACCACCAAAGGCAAGGGGCTTTCCTTCACCGAGGGGCGCCACGCCTGGCACTCCAAGGTGCCGAGCGAGGAAGACGTGCGGCGGGCCATGGAGGAACTCGGCCTCTCCCCCGAGGAGGTGCCGCTATGAAGGCGCTGCGGGACGCGTTCGGCGAAACCCTGGTGGAACTCGGCGGCGAATACCCTAACCTCCTTGTCCTGGACGGGGATCTCGCCAACTCCACGAAAGCCGACCGGTTCGAGGCGGCCTACCCCGATCGTTTCTTGGAGATGGGCATCGCCGAGCAGAACATGCTGGGGGTGGCGGCGGGGCTCGCTTTCCTCGGCTTCATCCCCTGGCTATCCTCCTTTACCGTCTTCTTCACCCATCGGGCGGCGGACCCCCTGCGCATGCTGGTGGCGCAGACCAAGGCCAACGTCAAGATCGGGGCCGCCTACTCGGGACTCCTCACCGGCTACACCGGCAAGACCCACCAGGACGTTGAGGACCTGGCGATCGTCCGGGCCATGCCGGATATGGCGGTGCTCGCGCCCTTGGACGCGATCGAAACCCGGGCCATGATGCGCTGGGCCACGGCCTACGAGGGCCCGGTTTACCTGCGCCTCGCCCGCGACCCGAGCCCAATCGTCCTGCCCGAGGACTATCGCTTTGAAGCGGGCCGTGTGCTGGAGCTTAAAAAGGGCCGCGATATCGCCCTTCTGGGCACCGGGGTCGAGACCCCGCGGCTGCTCGAGGCCGCCAAACTGCTTAGCGCCGAAGGCCTCGAGGCCGGCGTCTACCACCTGGGTTCGATCAAACCCCTTGACGAAGACGACCTGGTGCGAAAGCTCCGGCCCTACCCCCGGGTCTTCACTGCCGAGGAACACTCGATCCACGGCGGGCTCGGCGGGCTGGTCGCCGAGGTCCTCGCGGCCCACGACCCTAAACCGGTGGTGCGAATCGGCATCCCGGACACTTGGGGGGAATCGGCCCCCAACGACTGGCTCCTCGATCGCTACGGCCTCTCGGCCCAGCGGGTGGCCGAACGGGTTTTGAAGGAGGTGAAGCAATGAAAAGGCTGGGCATCGCCCTTCTCGGCGCAGGCCGCATGGGCAGGGAGCACGCGAAGGCCCTCGCCGGCATCCCCGAAGCCCGGGTGGTGGCGGTGGCCGACCCCCGGGAGGAGGCCCGGGAAGCCGCCCGTTACCTCGCCAAGGCGGAACGGTCCTACGCCGAAGCCCTCGAGGCCATCCACGACCCCGAGGTGGAAGCGGTGGTGATCGTAACCCCCACCGCCACCCACGCCGGGCTCATTGAGGCGGCGGCCCGAGCGGGTAAGGCCATCTTCTCGGAGAAACCGGTGGCCCTTGACCTTGCCACCACCGAACGGGCCCTGGCCGCGGTGCAGAAAGCCGGGGTGCCCTTCCAGATCGGCTTCCAGCGCCGCTTCGACGCCGGGTACCGGCGGGCTCGTCACCTCCTCGATCGGGGGGCGGTGGGCGCGGTCGATCAGTTCCGGGCGGTCGGCCGTGACCCCGCCCCGCCCCCCATCGCGTACCTCAAGGAAAGCGGCGGGCTTTTCCTTGACATGGCCATCCACGACTTCGACCTCGCCCGCTTCCTGGTCGGGGAGGTGGAAAGCGTGGTGGCCTACGGCGCCGTGCGGGTGGACCCCGCCATCGGGGAAATCGGCGATATTGACACCGCCGTCACCCTGCTCTTCTTCGAAAACGGCGCCCAGGGGGTGGTGGAGAACAGCCGGCGGGCCACCTACGGCTACGACATCCGCACCGAGATCTTCGGGGAACGGGGCAAGCTGGTGGTCGACGCGGTGCCCAAGACCCCCACCTGGTACTACCGGGAGGGAGGGCTGGAGGCCGACCACTACCACTTCTTCATGGACCGCTTCGCGGAAGCCTACCGCGCCGAGCTCGAGGCCTTCGTGGAGGCGGTCATCCATGGGAAGGACCCGCACCCCGGCCCCGAGGACGCGCTCAGGTCACTAAAGATCGCGCTCGCCGCCACCCAAAGCTGGAAGGAAGGGCGGCGGGTGGCCCTGAAGGAGGTGAGCGGTGGAGCTTCTCTATAAACCGGGCAGCGCCCCGGTGAAGATCGCGGTGACGCCGGACACCGCGGGGTGGCGTTTCCTTCGGTTCTACGCCGTCGAACTCGCCCCCGGCGAGGGCTACCGCTACCAGAAGGCGGAGGAGGAGGCGGCCCTGGTTCCCATCCAGGGCGAGGCCCGAATCCGCCTGGGCGACGAGGTCTACGAAACCCGGAGGAAGAGCGTCTTCGAGGAACTCCCCGAGGTCTTCTACGCGCCCCCCGGGGTGGCCCTCGAGGTGGAAGCGAAGGGCCCCTTCGCCTTCGCGGTGGGGAGCGCCCCGGCCGAAGGCCGGCTACCGCCCCGCCGGATCCGCCCCGAGGAGATCGCCGTCGAGATCCGCGGCGGGGAAAACGTCACCCGCCAAATCAGCCACATCCTGGCCCCGCCGCTGCCCGCCGAACGCCTTCTTCTCTTCGAGGTCTACACCCCGAGCGGCAACTGGTCCTCCTGGCCGCCCCACCGCCACGACGGTCGGCTTGGCTCACCGTACCTCGAGGAGGTCTACTACTACCGCATCGCGCCCAAGAACGGCTGGGCTATCCAACGGGTCTACGCCGAGGACCTGGACGAACTCGTGCAGGTTGCGGACGGCGAGGCGGTGCTGGTGCCCCGGGGCTACCACCCGGTGGTGGCGGCCCCCGGGTCCAATGTCTACTACCTCAACTACCTGGCCGGCGAAGAACGCACCACCCGGGTGGTCGACGACCCCGAGTGGGCCTGGATGCGCGAGGACTGGAGCGGGCGCAGGCTGAACCTTCCCTTAGGAGGTCGTGGGGCGTGAACGCCCCTGAACGCCGTGCCCGGATCCTGGAGCGGCTGGCCCAGGCGGGGGCGGTGCGCACCGAGGACCTGGCCCGGGAGCTGGGGGTAAGCGAGGTCACCGTTCGCAAGGACCTCGCCGCCCTGGCCGCGGAGGGCCTTTTGCACCGGGTTCACGGCGGCGCGGTGAGCCGGCCTCGGGCGCTTTTCAACCCCTCGTTCGAGGAGAAGCGCCACCACCGGGTAGAGGCCAAACGGGCCATCGCCGAGGAAGCCCTGGCCCGCGTCGAGGAGAACGACGCGATTATCCTCGACGCGGGCACCACCACCCTGGCCTTGGCCGGGCTCCTGAAGCAAGCGTTTAAGCGACTCTTTGTACTCACCAACTCGGTACCGATTGCGCTGGAGCTGGCCGGCACATCCTTCGAACTGGTGCTCACCGGAGGCACGGTACGCCACCATTCCGGCGCCCTGATTGGACCGGTGGCGGTGGCCACGCTGGAGGCTTTCCAGGCCGATAAGGCCTTCCTGGGCGCTACCGGCGTGAGCCTAGAAAAGGGGTACACCACCCCCAACCCCACCGAGGCCCAGACCAAGGCGGCGATGCTACGGGCGGCCCGAACCCGCTACGTGCTCGCCGACGCCAGCAAGCTCGGGCACGCCACGCTGGCGCGTTTTGCTAAACTAGAGGAGGTCGACGAACTTATCACCGACGCCGGGGCCCCGGCGTCGTTCCTCGAGGAATTTGGGCGACAGGGCTTCGCCTACGCCGTGGCCAGGTCGCGGCGCGCGAAGTCTGGTGCGCAAAGGGAGGTGAAGGTATGAGGAAGTGGTGGATCCTAGCGGCAGCGGTTTTGGCTTTAACCCCGGTCTTTGCCCAAAAGACCATTACCATCAAGGCCTGGACGATCGGGCCCGACGACCCCTCGATCACCCGGCTTAAAAACCTCGAGGCCGCCGTCGATCGCCTGAACGCCCTGCTCGCGATCGAAGGCGCCGACTACCGGGTGAAGCTCGAGGGCGACTTCGACACCACCGACTGGGACCCCTACCTGCGGCGGGTGCTGCTCGCCTTCCAGTCGGGATCGGCCCCCGATATTGTGCAGGCCTCGGCGGCGCCCCTGATCGGGGTCTGGGCCACCGCCGGCTATATCGCCCCGATCGGGGATGAGGTCAGCCGCTACGGCACCTTCAAGGACGTCTTCCCCACCCTCTGGAACGCGGTCACCTTTAAGGGCCAGATCTTCGGCACCCCCCAGGACACCGAGGCCCGGCCGCTCTACTTCAACAAGACCCTGCTGAAAAAGCTCGGCTGGTCCGACGCCAAAATCGCCGAGCTCCCCAAGATGATCGAAAAGGGCGAGTTCACCTGGGATGACCTGCTGGCCACCGCCGAGGAAGCCCTGAAGAAAGGGGTCATTGAAAGGGGCAAGGGCTACTACCACCGCCCCAAGAACGGTCCCGACTTCCTGATGTGGTACCGGGCCTTCGGCGGGACCGCCTACGACCCCGCCTCCGGCAAGCTGGTCTTCGACAAGGCGGCAGCGCTCCGCTACTTCACCTGGCTCAAGAAGGCGGTCGACGCCGGCGTCCTGGAGAAGGACAGGCTCGACGGCAACTGGAAACGTTTCCACCAAAACGTAACCGACGGCAAGGTGCTGTTCTTCTCCGGCGGTACCTGGAACTGGGCCGAGTGGAAGAGCCAGTGGGTTAAGGATCGGGGTGGCGAGAGCTGGCTCTGGCAGCACTTCGGCTTCGCCCTCCAGCCGGCCTACGAAAAGGGCGGCCGGCCGGTGACCCTCTCGAACCCGCAGGCCTACATGGTGAGCTCGGCCTCCAAGCACAAGGCGCTGGCCGCCAAGATCCTCGCCTTCGTGGCCATGCCGGACCTCGACGCCCGCCACGCGGTGGGCTCCGGGCACCTGCCGGTGCTCCAGGCCACCGCTTCGCTAACCGAAAACCGCTTCATCCGGGCGGTAAGCTACATGCTCAACTACACCACCTTCCAGCCCCAGCACCCCGATCTGCCCAAGTGGCAGAACGCCCTCTACCGCGGCGTGAGCGCGGTGGAGTCGGGGCAGGTCACCCCGGAGCAAGCGGTCAGCGTGGTGGCCACCGAGATGAAGCGGACCCTCAAGGACCAGGTGATGATCAAGTAGACCGACCTCGCGCTCCCCGGGGCCGGCCCCGGGGAGCGCCTCCTTTCCCATGCGACGCTACCTGACCCCCTTCCTTTTTCTCGGACCGGCGAGCCTGCTCATCCTGCTCTTCTTCTTTACCCCGGTGGTGGCCACCCTTTTGCTTTCGTTTACCGACCTCGCCACCACCACCTTCCGGCACCCTAGCTGGGTAGGGCTCGCCAACTACCGGGACCTCTTCGCCGACCCCTTTCTCAAGAAGATCCTCGCCAACACCGCCCGCTACGTGGGCCTGACCCTGGCCTTCAACGTGGGCATGGGGCTTTTGCTCGCGCTGGTCACCAGCCTGGTTCCGGAAAACTGGGGCGATCCCTTCCGGGCGCTCTGGCTGCTTCCCCGCATCCTGCCGCCGGTGGTCTACGTTTTCATCTGGCAGGGAATGCTGGCCGAGGCGCCTATGGGCCTGGTCTCGGACCTCCTGGGCGTCTCCAAGAACTGGCTGGTGGAAACCCCCTGGGTGGCGGTGATCCTGGCCAACGGCTTCGTCGGCGCCAGCTTCGGCATGCTGATATTCACCTCGGCAATCCGGGCCATTCCGCGCGAGCTTTTTTACGCTGCCGCGGTGGACGGGGCCACCACCCTGCAAACGATCCGGCGGGTGGTGATTCCCATGCTGGCCTGGCCCATCCTTTTCGTGACCGCCTACCAGACGCTCTCCCTCCTCACCTCGTTTGAATACATCCTGCTCCTCACCGACGGTGGTCCCGGCTTTTACGGTACCGAGGTGTGGTCGCTCCACGCCTACCACCTGGCGCTTTCCAACTACTTCGGCAACGTCGAGTTCGGCCTAGGGGCGGCCATGGCCGCGGTGCTGGTGGTGATTGGCGTGGTGGTCAGCCTCTTCTACCTCAAGATCTTCAACTTCCGGGCGCTGGTGACCGAGCCCAAGATCGAGGTGTAAGATGCCGCTATTACCCCGGAACTGGCCGCTTTGGCTTGTGGTCCTCTTCCTGATCACGCTACCCATCGGAGCCGGGATCCTATGGCTCGTGCTCACCGCCCTTTACAACCAGGTCCACGGCCTCGTACCGATGGGAAAGCTCGCCCCCCAAAACTGGCGGTTTCTTTTCGAGGGCTCGGTGGGGGGGCGACCCTCGATCTGGGTGGCGCTCAAAAACTCGGCGGTTTTCGCCGCCGCGGTGGCCACCCTCGAGGTCCTCATCGCCTCAATGGCGGCCTACGCCATCAGCCGGATGAAGTTCCCTCTCCGAACCCCCTACCTGGGGATGATCCTCACCCTCCACGCCTTCCCAGCGGTGAGCCTTTTGATCGCGATCTACTACATCCTCCGGCTGCTCGGGCTTTTCGATACCCTGATCGGGGTCATCCTGGTTAAAGCCTCGCTCGACCTTCCCCTTGGAATCTGGCTGATGAAAGGGTTCTTCGACCAACTCTCCTGGGACATGGAGATGGCCGCGCTGGTGGATGGGGCCAGCCGGTGGACCGTGTTCTGGCGGGTGGCCCTGCCGTTGGTGCGGCCGGGCATCCTGGCCCTCGGCACCTTCGCCCTGCTCTCGGCCTGGGGCGAGTTCATCCTCCCCTTCACCTTCATCGTCTCGGCCAAGAGCTGGACCCTGGCGCTCTACATGCAGAGCTTCATGAAGGAGGCCTTCGTGGACTACGGACTGATGGCGGCGGTGGGGCTCTTTTACGCCCTGCCGGTCTTCCTCCTCTTCCTCTTCGGCCAGCGCTACCTCCTCAACATCTACTCGGGAGGGGTCAAGGGATGAGCAGGGGAACCAGCGTTCGCCTTCAAAACCTGACCAAGCGTTTTGGCCGGGTGGTGGCGGTGCGGGACCTCGACCTCGAGGTCAACCCGGGCGAGCTGGTGGCCTTCCTCGGTCCCTCGGGCTGCGGCAAGACCACCACCCTCCTGATGATCGCGGGGATCTACCGCCCCACCGCTGGGCACGTTTACTTCGGCGATCGCCGGGTCGACCCCCTGCACCCCCGGGACCGCGATGTGGGTATGGTCTTCCAATCCTACGCCCTCTACCCCCACCTCACGCTGTTTGAGAACATCGCCTTCCCGCTGCGGCTCAAGCGGGTGCCTGGGGAGGAGGTGAAAAGACGGGTGAAGGCCACCGCCGAACTCCTGGGGATCGGCGGCATCCTCGAGCGCCGGCCGGCCCAGGTCTCCGGCGGCCAGCAGCAGCGGGCGGCGCTGGCGCGGGCGCTGGTCAAGGAACCCCAGGTGCTCCTCCTGGACGAACCGCTTTCCAACCTCGACGCCCAGATCCGGCTCTCGGCCCGGGCCGAAATCCGCCGGCTACAGCGTGAGCTCGGGGTCACCGCCATCCTGGTCACCCACGACCAGGCCGAGGCTTTGGCCATGGCGGACCGGGTGGCGGTCTTCTCCATGGGCGAACTGCAACAGTACGCTACCCCCGAAGAGCTCTACCATCGCCCCAAGAACACCTTCGTCGCCGGCTTCGTGGGCTCGCCGCCGATGAACTTGATTGAGGGCGAGTTCACCGGCGACGGCTTCCGCTCGGGCGAGCTCCGGCTCCCCCTCCGGCAGGCCCCGTTGGGTCGTGGCTGGCTGGGGGTCCGCCCGGAGCACCTGCGGATCGCGGGCGAAGGCCACCCCGCCCGGGTGCTGGTGGTGGAGCCGCTAGGGCGCGAGGCGATCGTAATCGTGGAGCTTTTCGGCCACCGGTTGCAAATCCTGGTGGCCGAAGGAGAAAAGCCCGCTCCCGACGCCGAGGTCCGGGTGGCTTTCCCCGCCCGCGCCCTCCATTACTTCGACGCCAACGGGCGTAGAATCGGGCCCGAGTGATGGACGCCCTGCCCAGCCACCTGGAGTACCAAAACCGCCGGGTCCTCCTCAAATACCACCGAGCCCAGACCGGCGAACGGCACCACCCCCCCAACGCCCTTTCGTCACTGGAAGAGGTCCTGAAACGTGGGGCCCGGGCGGTGGAGTTCGACATCGGCCTGACCCTGGACGGGGTCTACGTCATGCTGCACGACCCTCACCTGGAGCGGGAAACCACCGGGGTGGGGCCGGTCCGGCTCGCCACCCACACCGAGATCCAAAGGCTGCACCTCCGCGGCAGCCACGAGCGGGTGGCGACCCTGGCGGAGGCGGTGCGGGCGGTGCTGGAGGCCACCGGTCCCGTTAAGATCCAGGTCGATCTCAAGGAAACCGTCCCCCTTTCCGAAGAGGAGGCCGACTGGCTCTACCAGTCGCTCCGGCCGCTCCTGGAAAAACCGGAGATCGAGGTGGTGGTGGGCTCGCTGGCCGACTGGAACCTCCGCACCCTGCACCGGGTGGCCCCCGAGCTCCCACTCGGTTTTGACCCCGCCTACTACCTGGACGCCCCGGTGGGGGAAATCCTCCGGCTCCCGGTCCGGGTGAACGCCTACGGCTACCTCGACGACCACCCCCTTGGCTACCGTAAGGTGCTCCCCGCCCCCCGCTACCTGGCCGACCGGCTGGAGGCGGTAAGCTACCAGGTCCCCGCTGCCCGGGAATTCTACTTGAGAAAGGAATTCGTGCTCCGCGCCCTGGAAGATGGCTTCAACCCGATCGAGTTCCTTCACCGGCTCCACCCCGGGGTCACCGTCGACGTGTGGACCCTGGACGCCGAGGAGGAAGGGGCCCGTGAGAAGCTCCTAAGGCTCCTTCGAGCAGGGGTGGACCAGATCACCTCCAACACCCCGGTGCAGCTCGCCCGGCTCTTCGCCACCGCTTCCCCCTAGACTTATTTCGACATTTTCAGTAAAATTGACACAGGTAGACTCATGAATGAGCGCCAGGATTCAATTGAAAGGAGGGAAGCCATGAACGTCCCCGAAAAGGTCCCGGTCGTCCCGGTGCGGGGGTCGGTCATCTACCCCACCATGGTGATGCCGATCGACGCCGGCCGGAAGCTGAGCGTCGCCGCCATTGACGCCGCGCTCGAGCGCGACCGGGTGGTGCTGATCGTTGCCCAACGCGACAAGGAGACCGAGGAACCGGGGCCCGACGACCTCTTTTCCGCCGGCACCCTCTGCAACATCCTGCGGATGCGCAAAAACCCGAACGGCTCGGTGCAGGTGCTGGTCCAGTGCTTCGCCCGGGCCCGGGTGCGCCGGTTCACCGAAGCCGAGGGCTACCTGGAGGCCGAAGTCGAACCGGTGCGGGACGAGCCCGGAAACGCCATCGAGGTCCAGGCCCTCTACCGGGAGGTCAAGGAGCGCTTTGCCCAACTCCTTAAGGAGGGCAAGTACCTTGCCCCCGACGTCGCCCAGTTCATCCAAAACCTCGAGGACCCGGCCCAGCTCGCCGACTACATCGCCTTCCACATGGACTTTAAGCTCGAGGACAAGCAACGGATCCTCGAGCTTCCCACCGTCGCCGAACGGCTGAAAAGGGTCCTCGCCCTCCTCAACACCGAGCTCGAGCTGATCGAGACCCAGCGCCGCATCCAGCAGCAGGTGAAGGAAGAGATCGACAGAAACCAGCGGGAGTACTTCCTCCGCGAACAGATGAAGGCTATCCAGCGCGAGCTCCATGGCGAGGAGGGCGAGGAGGAGGTCGAGGAGTTCCGCAAGAAAATCGAGGAGCTCGATCTCCCCGAGGTGGTGCGAAAGGAGGCCGAGCGGGAGCTAAACCGCCTGGCCCGCATGCACCCCGACTCCGCCGAGGCAGCGGTGATCCGCACCTACCTCGACTGGATTGTCAACCTGCCCTGGAACAAGCGCACCGAGGACAACCTCGACATCGAACGGGCCAAAAGGATCCTGGATGAGGACCACTACGGCCTGGAGAAGGTCAAGGACCGGGTGCTGGAGTACCTCGCGGTCCGGAAGCTAAAGGCCGAGCGGGCCCGCCGCGGCGAGATCCCCGAGGAGGAGGTCAACAAGGGGCCGATCCTCCTCTTCGTCGGCCCGCCTGGGGTGGGCAAGACCTCGATCGCCAAGTCGATCGCCCGGGCGCTTGGGCGCAAGTACGTGCGGGTCTCCCTTGGCGGCGCCCGCGACGAATCCGATATCCGCGGGCACCGGCGCACCTACATCGGCGCCATGCCCGGCCGGATTATCCAGGGCCTCCGCCAGGCGGGGAGCAAAAACCCGGTCTTCCTCCTGGACGAGGTGGACAAGATGGGCCAGAGCTTCCAGGGCGACCCGGCGGCCGCGCTGCTTGAGGTTCTCGACCCCGCCCAGAACAAGGAGTTCGTGGACCATTACCTGGGGGTTCCCTTCGACCTCTCCGAGGTGATGTTCATCGCCACCGCCAACTTCCCCCAGCTCATCCCGGCGCCCTTAATGGACCGGATGGAGCTCATCGAGTTCACCTCCTACCTGGAGGATGAAAAGCTCCAGATCGCCAAGCGCTTCCTCCTGCCCCGGCAGCTCAAGGAGAACGGGCTCAGCGAGCGCCAGGTCAAGATCACCGACGCCGCCCTTCGGAAGCTGATCACCCACTACACCCGCGAGGCGGGGGTCCGCAACCTCGAGCGCGAGATCGGAAGCCTCCTCCGGAAGGCCGCCCGCCGCATCCTGGAGGAGGGCAAAAAGCGCATCCGAATCACCGAAAAGGACCTTGAGAAGTACTTGGGGCCGCCCCGCTACCTCCCCGAGACCGAGGCCCGGGAACCCCAGGTCGGCGTGGCCACCGGGATGTACTACACCCCGGTCGGCGGCGACATCATGTTCGTCGAGGTGAGCGTGATGCCGGGTAAGGGGCAGCTCATCCTTACCGGTCAGCTCGGCGACGTGATGAAGGAATCGGCCCGGGCCGCCCTCACCTACGCCAAGAAGAACGCCCTCCGGTTCGGGATCCCGCTGGAAGCGTTCGAGAAGTCGGACATCCACATCCACGTGCCCGCCGGGGCCATTCCCAAGGAGGGCCCCTCGGCCGGCGTCGCCATCACCAGCGCACTGGTCAGCGCCTTGGCCGAGATCCCCGTCCGCCACGACGTGGCGATGACCGGCGAGATCACCCTCACCGGGCGGGTCCTTCCGATCGGCGGGGTGAGGGAAAAAGTCCTGGGCGCCCGCCGGGC
The DNA here is from genome assembly GCA_015488545.1 of Thermaceae bacterium. GTDB lineage: Bacteria > Deinococcota > Deinococci > Deinococcales > Marinithermaceae > WFXV01. The sequence continues at coordinate 27,259 of WFNN01000052.1, forward strand.
GGGGATCCGGGAGGTCATCCTGCCCAAACAAAACGAGCCCGACCTCAGGGACATCCCCCGCCACCTGCAGCGCGACATGACCTTCCACTTCGTGGAAAACCTCGACCAGGTCCTCGACTTGGCCATCGTCGGGGGGCTTAGCGCGCTTGAGGCCCGGGCGAAAAAGCCCCGCCGCCAGCGAAAGCGTAGCCAACCGGTGGCCCACGCCTAAGCCAGGGGCCCGCTCGGGCGGGCCCCTTGGGCGCTGGGGTAAAATCGGGCCCGTGAAGGCCTTTAAGCCGCACCTCGCCGAGCTCCCCGTCTACCCCTACGAACACCACCGTGCGCCCATCAAGCTCGACCAGAACGAGAGTCCCTACGACCTCCCCGAAGAGCTCAAGGGGGAGCTCGCCGAGCGCCTCCGGGAGCTGCCGCTTAACCGCTACCCCGAGATGGACGCCGAGGGGCTCGTGCACAAAATCGCTGAGTTCGAGGGCTGGCCCGAGGAGGGGGTGGTGGTGGCCGCAGGCTCCAACGTGCTGCTCACCGCCCTGGCCATGGCCGCCCGGCGGGTTTTGGACCTGGTCCCCTCCTTTTCGCTTTACAAATGGTCGGCACGAATCACCGGCACCCCCTGGGAGGGGGTGCCCCTGGGACCGGAGTTCGAGCTCCCCACCACCGCCCTTCGCGCCCACCTGGAGGACGCCGAAGAGCCTGGGGTCTTCTTTTTCCCCAACCCCCACGCCCCCACCGGGCGTTTCTGGACCCCGGAGGTGGTCCGCACGCTGGTCGAGGTAGCGGAAAAAAGCGGTTGGGTTTTTGTGGTCGACGAAGCCTACTACCAGTTCGCGCCCGCCGATTTTAAACGCCACGCGCGCGAACTCGCCCAGGTGGTCATCGCCCGCACCTTCTCCAAGGCCTGGGGGCTTGCGGGCATCCGGCTCGGCTACTTTCTAACCACGCCCGAGCTCGCTACCGAGATCAAAAAGCTGCTGCCACCCTTTAGAATCCCCTCCCCCACCGCGCTGGCGGCCGAACTCGCCATGGACCACCCCGGCTACCTGGCCGAGGTGGTGGAAAAGATCCGCCGGGAGCGGGAACGGGTCTACCTCGAGCTTAAGGCCCACCCGACCTGGAAGGTCTACAAAAGCCACACCAATTTCCTTCTCATCCGTACACCGAACGCCGAAGCAGCCTTCAAAGGGTTGCTCCAAAAGGGGATTCTGGTCCGTCGCATGGACGGCCAACCCGGCCTGGAAGGGTGCATTCGGGTCACCATCGGCACCCCGGTGGAAAACGACGCCTTTTTGAAAGCGGCCTTCGAGCTCGAGGAGGCAAGCGGTGCGGAACGCGAAGGTTGAGCGCATCACCGATGAAACCGAGGTCCGGGTCCGGTTGGATCTCGACGGCCCGCCCCGGGGCGAGGTGGCCACAGGGTTAGGTTTTCTGGATCACCTTCTAAAGAGCCTGGCTCGCCACGGGCGCATGGACCTCGAGGTTCATGCCCGGGGGGACCTCGAGGTCGACGTTCATCACCTGGTCGAGGACGTGGGCATCACCCTGGGGATGGCCCTCGACCGGGCGCTCGGGCAGCGCGCGGGCCTCGAGCGCTTCGGCGAGGCCACCGTACCCATGGACGAGACCCTGGTGCAGGCGGTCCTCGACCTCTCGGGCCGCCCCTACCTCGCCTTCGCGCCCGAGGAACTGGCCATCGAAGGGTCCCCCGGCGGGGTTAACGCCTACCACTTCCGCGAGTTCTTGCGCGGTCTCGCCAACCACGGCAGGTTTACCCTCCACATTCGGCTTCTGGCAGGTCGCGAGGCCCACCACGTGATGGAAGCGGCCACCAAGGCGCTGGCCCGGGCCCTCTACCTGGCCACCCGGATCACCCGTGAGGACCTGCCGAGCACGAAGGAAGTGCTATGAAGTACTTGTGGCTCGTGGCTCGTGACCTGTGGGAAAAACGATCCTCTTCAAACCACAGGCCACAGGCCACAGGCCACAAGCCTTACCGCTTATGAAGACCCTCGTCATCGACTACGGTTCAGGGAACGTGCGCAGCGTCGCCAAGGCACTCGAGGCCAGCGGCTTCGACGTGCGGGTGGCAAACCATCCCCGGGAGGCCAAGGGGGCGGACCTCCTGGTGCTCCCCGGCCAGGGGCACTTTCGCCAGGTCATGGACACCTTTCGGGCCTCCGGCTTCGAGGAAACGGTGCGCGCCCACCTCGAGGCCGACCGACCCTTTCTGGGGATATGCGTCGGCCTTCAGCTCCTTTTCGAAGGCTCGGAGGAGGCCCCCGCCACCCCCGGGCTCGGCGTGGTGGCCGGCTACGTTCGCCGCTTCCGGGCGGAGAAAGTCCCCCAGATGGGCTGGAACCGGGTCTTCTTCCGGGAGGGTTCGCCCTTCGCCTCGCTCTCCGGCCGGCACTTTTACTTTGTCCATTCCTACTACGCCCCCCTGGTCGCCGACACCGCCGGAGAAGCGGAGTACGCCGGCACCCGGTACACCGCCCTCCTCCACCGCGGAAACCTGATCGCTCCTCAGTTCCATCCCGAGAAGTCCAGCCGGACCGGGCTGGCGTTCCTAGCCGCCGCAAGGACCCACTTTCTAAACCGCTAGCGGGTCAGGTCCTCGGGACGCACCAATCGGCCCTGGGCCCCCACCGCGGTGGTTGCCAGCGCCCCGGCGGTGTTGCCCAAACGAGCGGCCTCCACCAGGGGTAGCCCCTGCATGACGCCGTGGGCGAAGGCTGCGGTAAAGGCGTCCCCGGCTCCGGTGGTGTCGACCACCTCGTCCACCTCGTAGGGCTCGACCAAGGCCTCCTCCTCCGGGGTCGCCACGATCGCCCCCAGCGGCCCTACCTTGACCACCACCCGTTCAATCCCGGCCCGACGTAAATGCGAAAGCCCCTCGCTGATCGAGCCGGCACCGGTCAAGCCCAAAAGCTCACGCTCGTTCATGAGAAGGTAGTCGGGAACCCCGATCCTCCCGAGCAGGTCCTGCCCCGCCTGATCCACCGCCCCGGTGCCGAGGTCCACGAAGATCGGCACCCCGCGCTTCCTGGCCGCCGCCATTGCTTTGGTGGCGTACTCCCGCTGGGGTCCGCCGACCAGGGCGTAAGCGGACACCACCAGGGCATCGATGGTGTCGAGGCTCCGGGCCCGGAAGCCCGAGGCGTCGAGGTAACGGCTGGCCCCTGCGTAAGCCACCATGCTCCGCTCACCCCCCGGGAACAGGAAGACGAGAATCGAGGTCGTGGGGTGCTCGGGGTCCTCCTGCAAGTACCGTAAGTCAACCCCGGCCTCCTTGAGCCCGGCCAGGGCTATCTGCGAAAGCGGACCGGTGCCCACCCGCGAGGCCAGAAAGCTGGTGTGCCCCAGGCTGGCGAGCTGGGCAGCTACGGTCGCGCCCGAGCCCCCCGGACGGTAGAGCATGCGACGGGCGGCGACTTCCTCGCCGGGCTCGGGCAGGCGGTCGGTAAGGTAGATCAGGTCTACGGAAACGTCCCCAATAACCAAGAAGCGCATCGAAGCGGCCTCCCCGTTTGGCTTGCCCTACTATACCGGCTTTCAGCCCGGAAGGAAGTGGGGATAGGGAAAATCTGCAGGGTGGCTCATATTTTCAACTAAACAAATAAAAATGCGCAGGATTTATGTCCCTGTTCAGCCCCCTTAGCGCGAATTATTCGTATTACGGGTGATGCGAATGAACGCGCTGGGACTCGCACGCTTCCAGTTTGCCAGCACCACCACCTACCACTTCTTTTTCGTGCCCCTGACCCTGGGGCTCTCCATTCTGGTGGCAGTGATGGAAACGATCTATGTCCGAACCGGAGACGAGCGTTATCAAAAGCTCGCACGTTTCTACGGCCACCTATTCATGATCAATTTCGCCCTTGGGGTGGTCACCGGGCTGGTGCAGGAGTTCCAGTTCGGGATGAACTGGTCGGGCTACGCTCGCTTCATGGGGGATATCTTCGGGGTGCCGCTGGCCATCGAAGCGCTGCTGGCCTTTTTCCTGGAGTCGACCTTCCTGGGGCTTTGGTTCTTCACCTGGGATAGGGTTCCAAAAGCTCTGCACGCCGCCTTCATCTGGCTGGTGGCGCTAGGCTCGAACCTTTCGGCCCTTTGGATCCTGATTGCCAACTCCTTCATGCAGCACCCGGTGGGCTACCGCCTGGAAAATGGAAGGGCGCTGCTCGCAAGTTTTCCGGCAATCTTTCTAAACCCCCACGTCTGGCTGCAGTTCCCCCACACCCTCTTCGCCGCTCTGGCCACCGCCGGTTTCTTCGTTGCCGCCGTGGCGGCCTGGCACCTGATCCGGAGGCACCGGGTCGAGCTCTTCGACCCCGCCATGCGGATCGGGCTGGCCGCCGCTGTGGCCGGCAGCCTCCTGGTGATCGCGGTGGGCCACCTCCAGGCCGACTTCATCGTGCGCCACCAACCAATGAAGTTCGCCGCCATGGAGGCCATCTGGGACGACCTGCCGGAACCGGCACCGTGGACGCTCGCTGCCGGCATCGACGAGAAGGGCATGCGGAACACCTTCGAGCTCAGACTGCCCGGCGTCCTCTCGCTCCTGGCGCACGCCCCGGCTCAGGAGGGGGGAAAGCGCGTTTTCCTCGGCATCAAAACCCTGAACCGCCGTTACCAGAAGGCCTACGGGCCTGGCAACTACGTGCCCCCGGTCAAGCTCACCTACTGGAGCTTTCGGGTCATGGTCTTCAGCGGGCTTCTGATGCTCCTCCTGGCCGCCTGGGGTCTCTGGCTCCAATGGCGCGGCCGGCTGACCTCCGCCCGGCGCTTCCTTACCGGCCTGGTTTGGGCCGTGTTGCTCCCCTACCTGGCCAACACCACCGGGTGGTGGACGGCCGAGTTCGGCCGCCAACCCTGGATGGTGCAGGGCCTGCTCACCATCTACCAGGGGATCACCCCGGAGAGCGTGGTGTCCGCCGACCTAGTGCTCCTTTCAGCGGTCGGTTTCACCCTCCTCTACCTGGTGCTGGGGGTGATCGACGTCTACCTGCTCGTGCGCTTCGCCAAGAAGGACCCCGAAACCGAGGCCGCCCAGGCCCCGGCGTACTAGGGAAGGAGGCGACGCGATGGTGCTGAACACGATCTGGTTCGCCCTGGTGGCGGTACTGTTCATGGGGTTTTTCTTCCTCGAGGGCTTCGACTACGGGGTAGGCATGCTGCTCCCCTTTATCGCCAAGAACGACGACCAACGCCGGGCGGTGATCAACGCAATCGGACCTGTCTGGGATGGCAACGAGGTCTGGATGATCACCGCCGGCGGGGCGATCTTCGCAGCCTTTCCCCAGTGGTACGCCACCCTCTTTTCTGGCTTTTACCTGGCGCTCTTTTTGATGCTGGTGGCCCTTATCCTCCGCGGGGTGGGGTTTGAGTTCCGGTCCAAGGAGTCGAACCCTGGCTGGCGAAGCTTTTGGGACTGGATGATCTTTCTGGGCTCCTTCCTGCCCGCCCTCCTCTGGGGGGTGGCCGTAGCCAACCTGGTCAGGGGCGTGCCGATCGGACCCGACATGAACTACCGGGGAGGCTTTCTCACCCTGTTGAACCCCTTCGGGCTGCTCGGTGGGGCCGCGGCGGTGGCGGTCTTCGTCTTCCACGGAGCCAATTTCCTGACCCTGAAACTTGAGGAGCCCTTGCTCACCCGGGCCCGCACCGCCGCCAAGATCTGGGCCCCGGCGGCGGTGGGGCTGGCACTCGCCTTCGTGTTGGGGTCGGCAGCCCACGGACTCTTCGGCCGTGAGGGGCGGGTGCTGGCCGACCTTTTCGCCCTGCTGGCGGCAGTCGGGCTACTCGCCGGTTGGTACGGGCGGGCGCGGAACGCCGACGCGACAGCCTTTTGGGCTACCGGGCTCGGGGTGCTCTTCGCGGTGGCCGCGGTGTTTGCTGGCCTCTACCCCAACGTCATGCCCTCGACCCTTGACCCCGGCTACAGCCTAACCGTGGTCAACGCCGCCGCCAGCCCCTACACCCTCCGGGTAATGACCTGGGTAGCGGCGATCTTCACGCCCCTGGTCCTGCTCTACCAAGGCTGGACCTACTGGGTCTTCCGTGGCCGGGTCCGCATCGGCACCGGCGAGGGCTACTAGGTGCGCACCCTCCTAGCTGAAGCCCGGCGCCACCCTGCCCTCCTGGCCCTCGCGATCGGGTTTCCACCGATCGCGGGGGCGGGCGCCGTGGCCCGGGCCTGGTTCCTGGCCCAGGGGGTGAGCGAGGCCCTTCTCAAGGCCGCCCCCCTCTCCGCCCTCCTTCCCTACGCCCGGGGGGTGCTGGTGGCCAGCGGCTTGGTGGCGCTGGCCCGGGCCCTTGGGGCGGCCAGCGCCTCGGCCCTGGCCGCCCAGGTCAAGGCCGATCTGCGCGCCCGGCTGGCCCGGCGGATGGTGGCCGCTGGACCGGATCGGCTGCGCCAACCCCCCGCCCGGGTGGCGATGGTGCTCACCGACGCGGTGGAGGGGGTGGACGGGTTCATCCGCGGCTACCTACCGGCGCTGGCGGAAGCGGCGGCGGTACCGCTCGGCGTCCTGCTTTGGGTGCTCACCGCCGAACCCCTAAGCGCCCTGGTGCTCTTCTCCACCGCTCCCCTGATCCCCCTTTTCATGGTGCTCATCGGCCGATGGGCCGAGGGGCTGACCGAACGGCAGTGGCGGGCGCTCTTCGCCCTCGGGGCCTACTTCGCCGACGCCCTTAAGGGCATGGCCACCCTCCGGGTCCTCGGTGCCGAGCTGCGCGCAAAAAGCACCCTCTTGCGGCTAGCCGAGGACCACCGGCTGGCAACCCTGGCGGTGCTCCGGGTGGCCTTCCTATCAGCGCTGGTGCTGGAGCTTTTAGCCACCCTTTCCACCGCCATCGTGGCGGTGGAGGTCGGGCTCCGGCTACTGGCCGGCCATCTCGACTACCTGACCGCGTTCTTCGTGCTCCTCCTGGCCCCCGAGTACTACGGCCCCTTGCGATCGCTGGGGGCGCAGTTCCACCCAGCGCGCTCGGCCAAAGATGCAGCCGACGCAATCGCCCCGCTGGAGTCGACCCCCATCCCACGGGCGACCAGCGCCTGCCCCCAAGGCCTCCCCCGCGGCCTGGTTCTCATGCGGGTCGGCTACCGCTACCCCGGGTCGCAAAAGGGGGTCCGGGGGGTGGACCTGGTGGTGAGGCCCGGCGAGCTCGTGGCCCTAACCGGTGCCAGCGGGGCCGGGAAAAGCACCCTTTTTAAGCTGATCCTCGGCTTCCTCGACCCCGAGGAAGGGCAGGTCTGCCTCAACCGCCGGCCGGCAGGCCCCGAACGCTTCGCCTACCTGCCGCAGTCCCCTTTTGTACTGGCCGGCACATTGCGGGAAAACCTCCTGCTAGCCAATCCCGGCGCCAGCCCATCAGGGCTGGAGCGGGCGCTCCGCCGATCGGGCCTCGACGAGGTGGTGGCCCGGTTGCCGCAAGGACTGGATACCCCGGTGGGCGAAGGGGGCTTCGGACTCTCGGCCGGCGAACGCCAGCGCCTGGCCTTGGCCCGGGCGTTCCTCAAACGCCCGGAGGCCGTGCTCCTCGACGAGCCCACAGCCCACCTGGACCCCGCCAGCGAGGCCCGGGTACTGGCGGGGATCCGTGCCCTCAAGGAGGAAGGCGTTCCGGTGCTGGCCATCGCCCACCGTCCGGCACTGGTGGCGGCCGCCGACCGAGTGGTCCGCCTGGAGGCCGGCCGCTTGGTGGAAGGGGGAGCCCGGCGTGCCGGCTAGTCTCGCCCCCTTCCTGGCGGCGGCGGTCGCCGGCGCCCTCACCGTGTTGGCCGGGGTCGGGCTGATGGCCACCGCCAGCACCCTGCTGGCCACCGCCGCCTTCCACCCCCCGCTCTACACCCTGATGCTACTGGTGACTGGGGTACGGTTTTTCGGCACCAGCCGGGGCTTTTTTCGCTACCTTGAGCGCCTCTTCGCCCACGACGCCACCTTTCGTCACCTCGCCCGGTTGCGGGTGAGGGTCTTCACCGCCCTGGTCCCCCGAGTGCCGGCCGCGGCCCGGGGGCTGGCCAGCGGCCGGCTACAGGAACGGCTGGTCGGCGACGTAGACCGGCTGGAACCAGTGCTGGTGCGCCTCCTGGTCCCCGCGACCTCCGCCCTCATCGTTCTCCTCACGGTGGGGTGTGCCCTCTTTCGCCTGGCCTCCGAACTCGCGCTGGTTTTCGCCGGCGGTTACTTCCTCGCCGGGGCGCTCGCCCCCGGCCTGACCTACCTGGCGGCAGCCGCCCTCGGCCCCCGGCGGGGTCGGGTCGCTGAGGAACTGCGCCAGGCGGTCACCGAACTCGCCGAAGGCCTGCCGGAACTGCTCACCTACCAGGCCGCCACCCGCCGGGCCGAAGCCATCCGAAGCCTCGCCCGGGAACTGGCCGGGCTCGAACGTCGGGAAGCAGCCCTCCTTGCCCTGGGCGAAGCTCTTTTCGAACTTTCGGCCGGAGGCACGCTGGCCCTTCTCTTCGTGGTGGGGGCAAAAGCGGCGGCGGCCGGCGCCTTCCCCCAACGCTGGCTGGCAGGGGTGGCGCTGGCGGGGTTTTCCGCCTTTGAAGCGATCCGTCCCCTGCCCCAAGGTGCGGTGTCCCTGGCCGAAGCCCGGGCTGCCTGGGGGCGGATACGCGCCCTTACGACCC
>WFNN01000053.1 GCA_015488545.1 Thermaceae bacterium
GCGCCCGCACCACCGCTAGCCCCAGCCCGCTTCCTCCCCGGGGCCGGGCAGGATCGGCGCGGTAAAAGGGCTCGAAGAGACGATCGATCAGGGCGTCCGGTACCCCTGGCCCCCGGTCCGCGACCTCTATCCGGCCCGGCGCAACGTGGATCTTTGCCCATCCGCCCCCGTGGCGCTGGGCGTTGGTGGCTAGATTCCAGAGAATCTGCCGCACCCGGTCGGCGTCGGCTAGGGCTTGGCCCTCGCCCTCGAGGACATAGCGTCCGGGCAGCACCCGGTCGAACACCTCGCGGGCCAGAGCGGCGAGATCCACCGTTTCCTTTTTAAGCGGCAAACCCCCAGCGTCGGCGACGGTGATCAGCTCAAGGTCCTCCACCAGCCGGGTGATGCGGTCGACCTCCTGAACCAAGGCGCGCAGGGTCTTTGGATCCGGGCGCATCATCCCGTCGGCCAGGGCCTCGAGCTCGGCCTTGAGCACCGCCAGCGGGGTCCTAAGTTCGTGGGCGGTGGCGGCCAGCTGCCGCTCCTCGCGGGCCCTCTCCTCGGCCAGCCGGTCGGCTAGGGCGTTAAACGCGGCGGCGAGCTCGGCGATCTCGTCCCGACCGTTCACCCTGGCCCGCGCCGCGCGGTCCCCGGCGGCGTAGCGCCGGGCGGTCTCGGTGAGCTCCCGGATGGGGCGGGCCAGGGTGAGGGCCACCCCGGCTCCAACCCCAGCGGCCACCAAAACGGCCAGGAACAGGGCCTTGCGGCTCTCCCGCTTCAGGTCTTCGATCAAGCGCTCCCCCGGCCGCCGGCCGGCGTGGTAGACGGGCCTCGGTGCCTCGTTGAAGTAACGCCGCACGTGTTCGGCCTGTACCCGTTCCAAGAGAACCAGGGTGACCCCCCCGAAAAAGAGGACCACGGCCACGAAGGCCAAAACCAAACGTGCGGCAATCCTCACGGCGCCACCCGGTAGCCCACGCCCCGCACCGTTTCCACCCGCTCCGCGCAGGGGCCGAGCTTCTTCCGCAGATTCTTGATGTGGGCGTCCACCGTCCGTTCGTCCACGTAGGCCTCCCCCAAGGCCGAAAGCAGCTCGCGGCGCGAGAGGGCACGCCCCTCGGCAGCGAGGAGCGCCTCTAGAAGCCGGAACTCGCTCGGGGTTAGGGCGACCTCGTTCTCCTGGCACCGGACCCGCACCGCCCCGGCGTCGAGAAAGAGGGGACCTGCACGGTAACGCTCCGCCCGTTTGGCTTCAGGGCGGGCCCGGCGCAGAACCGCCCGGACCCGGGCGACCACCTCCCGCGGGGAAAAGGGCTTGGTCACGTAATCGTCGGCCCCAAGCTCCAATCCCAGCACCCGGTCGAGCTCGGCGCTCTTGGCCGTCACCATGATGATCGGCACCGGGGAGATCGCGCGGATCCGGCGGGTAAACTCCAGCCCGTCGATGCCGGGCAGCATTAGATCGAGCAGCACCAGGTCGGGCTCAAAGCGGCGGAAGAGGGCGAGCGCCCCCTCGCCGTCACCGACCCGCTCGGTAACGTAGCCCTCGGCCTCGAGGTACCGGGCCAGCACCTCGGCGATCCGGGTCTCGTCCTCGACGATCAGGATGCGCTCGCCCGCCATACCCTTAGCCTACCGCCCGGGGCCGCCCCTCCCGCGCCCCCCGGGGGAACCGCAACCTTCGCGTCCACCGCCGGGTGCCTTCCCGTGCAAAATCGCCTCAAGCGCTTGCAACTTTTGGAAAACCCCTTCGGGGGTAAGGGCAAGCTTGCGCACCTTTTCCACCTCCTGCGGGGTGTAATCCGGCGCCCCGGCGCCCAAGGCTGGGTTCTTCCACTGGGCCTTTAACCAGTTCAAAAGGGTGGCCACCTCTTCATCGCTGAGCGCCCCGGCGAAGCCGGGCATGGCGCCGTCGTAGGCAACCCCCCGTTGCACCATCGGCCCCTTCAGTCCAAAGAGCACGGTGGCGGCAAGGAACTCCCGACCTTCGGGCAGGGACGAAAGCCGTCCGATCGGCCCATCCAAAAAGGGGTAGGTGCCAGGGACCCCCTGGCCGCCTGCCTGGTGGCAGGCAGCGCAATAGGTTTGGTAAAGGGCCTGCCCATCGGCGGCCAGTGCCGCACCCCCGACGTAAAAGGTCCCAAGGGCCAGCAAAAACCGCATCCAGCCTCGCTTCACGCAAACCACCTCCGAGGATGACCGTAGCCCCAGAGAAATCAAGGCATCGCGAAGAAATTGTGAAGGTTGGATGAAGGAGGCGGCGGGCCAGATGGCCTGCCGCCCCGCACCACTGTCCTTTAACGCCGTCTGCGAAGCGGCGGTGGTGGCGCTTGCCCAGGCCGGCGCCCCGGCCGCCGAAGCCCGGGTTGCTGGGGCCGCATAGGCAGCCCGAGCGGCCGGGCCAACATCCGCTTCACCCGCGCATCGAGCTCGGCCAGCAACCGGCCCTTCTCCTTAGCGCTTAAAAGCCCGAGCCGGTAGAGCGCCTCGATCTCGGATCGCCAGACCGCCTTGATCTCGCTCTGCAGCTTTTTGAGGTCCCCCCCACTCCTCTTCACCAACTCGCCGAGTCGCGGCGCCTTGAGCGCGAGGAGACGTGCTTCCAAGCGGGCTTTGGCCTCCTGGTAGCGCAGCTTGGAGACCCGACCTGCGTCGTAGGCTGCCTCTAAGCGTTTTAAGGCGTTTTCGATCATCGCCCGGCGGAAGGCCTCGAGGGTAAGCCCTTTCTTTCGAAGCAGGGCCGGAAGCCCCCCGCGCTTCAGGGCCGTCCGCAACTCGTCCGGGGTCATGCCCAGGGTCTCTGCCATTAGCGCCACCCGGGGACCCGGGCGAACGCCGACCCCGGGCCTGGGCGATGCCTTCCCCTCGGCCAAGGCCAAACCAAAGGCGGCCAGCACCAGCGTCGTGACCACCAGCAGCTTTGCCTTCATGCGATCACCTCCCTTTCCAAAACCAAGGCTAGCCCCCGGGGCTGAGGACCGCCCCGGGGGCAGGTGAAGGGTGCTTCAGGCCTAGCGGCTGTAGGTGCCCATCCACTCGGCCTGCCCAAGCACGTGCCCTCTAGCCGCCTGGAGGACCTCGCGGGCGGGCCGGCCAGGGGGAACCCCGAGCGCGGCGTCCAGGGCGTAGAGGCGGAAGAAGTAGCGGTGCCGTCCATGCCCCGGCGGCGGGCAGGGGCCGCCGTAGCCGATCCGGCCGAAGTCGTTCCGCGCCTGCTTAAAGCCCATCGCCTCGGGCACGCCAGGCACCCCCTCGGGCAGGCCCTTCAACACGGGCGGGAGGTCGTAGGCGACCCAGTGCACGAAGATGCCCGACGGGGCGTCAGGGTCAAACACGTAGAGCAAGAGGGCTCCGGTACCCTCGGGAAGCCCCAACCAGGAAAGCGGCGGCGAAAGGTCTTCGCCGTCGCAGGTGTAGCGCGATGGGATCACCTGGCCGTACGGAAAGGCCGGGCTCCGAATCAAAAACCCCTGCGCCATGGCCGAAACCCCCAACGCGAAGAGCAGCGCGAGGGTCCGCACCGCCTACCCCCTCGGCTCGATCAGGCCGTAGTTCCCGTCCTTGCGGCGGTAAATCACGTTGATCGCCCCGGTGTCGGCGTTTTTGAAAACAAAGAAGCTATGCCCCAGGGCCTCCATCTGAACGGCCGCGTCTTCCGGGGACATGGGCTTCATCTCGAATCGCTTCACGCGAACGATGGCTGGAAACTCTTCCTCCTCGACCTCTTCCTCCCCGGGCCGCGGGGGGGTCGGTTGCCCGAGCGCGGTGTGGCGCTTACCCATAAGCCGCCCCTTAAACCGCTTGAGCTGTTTTTCCAACACTTCCACCGCCCGGTCGATGGCGGCGTACATGTCGGGGTCCTCCTCCTCGACCCGGATCAACCCCCCCCGCACGTTGAGCTGAATCTCGGCCTTGGCCCGTCGCTCGACGTGGGGGCTGCCGGCGAGGGAAAGCACCACCTTGGCGTCCAGGATAGCGTCGTGGTAGCGCTCCAGCCGCGCAAGCTTTTTCTCCACGTAGCTACGGATGGCATCGGTGATCTCCACGTTGCGCCCGACGAACTTATAGATGTTCATAGCGGCCTCCTTCCCCCTTTGCTTCCATTGTACCGGGCCGGCGGTCGGCCACCAGCTGCCCGGCCTTTAGCGCCACCACCCGCTGGGGGTAAGCCCGGACCAGCTCCTGGGCGTGGGTGGCGAAGACCACCGTGGTCCCCCGGGCATGGGCCAGCTTGAAAAGCTCCAGCACCGCCAGCGCGTTGTCGCGGTCAAGGTTGCCGGTGGGCTCGTCGGCCAGAAGGATCTCCGGCTCGCCGATCAGCGCCCGAGCCACCGCCACCCGCTGGGCCTCCCCCACCGACAGCGCCTCGGGGTAAATCCGCTTTTTGTGGGAAAGCCCCACCGTACGGAGCACCCGGGCGATGCGGTCAGGCCACTCCCGACGGGGCACCCCCCGCACCCGCAGGACGAAGGCCAGGTTCTCCTCCACCGTCCGCCGGGGGAGTAGGCGATGGTCCTGGAAGACCACCCCGACCCGCCGGCGGTAGAGGGCCACCCGGTTGCCCCGGAGCTTTCGGAGGTTGACCCCTCCCACGTAGACCGCCCCCCGGGTCGGGTGGTAGCGGCGGAGAATGAGGTTTAGAAGGCTCGACTTCCCTGCTCCCGAGGGCCCCACCAGGAAGACAAACTCGCCCCGCTTAATCTCCAGGTTGATATCGTAGAGGGCGAGGGTCTTGGTTCGCGGATAGTGCAGCGAAACCCGGTGGAGGTGGATCACACCCTTTAGCGTACAAGTTCTCATGCCGGAATCGTTAGAATGGCCGGCATGAAGCGAAACCGTCTCTTCGCCGCCGCCCTCGCGGTGCTGGCCGCGGTCGGCATCGCCCAGTTAGGCTCGGGGGCCGCTTCCGACTTCACCCGCGACCCCAACGGCCAGGCGGCGGTGGAAACCTACCAGATTATTCAGAGCCATTACCTCAAAAAGCTGAGCCCACAGGACCTCAAACGGGTCCTCGAGGGCGCCATCCGGGGGCAGGTGGACGCCCTCGACGACCCTTTCACCAGTTACAGCCCGCCCCGCCACACCAAGATCCGCAACGAGGATGTTCAGGGCGAGTTCTTTGGAATCGGCGTAGTCATCCAAGCAGCCCGCCCCGACGGCACCGGTGCCAAGATCCTCACGGTTTTCCGGGGTGGACCCGCCTTTCGGGCCGGCCTGAAGGCCGGGGACGAGATCGTCGAGGTTGACGGCGAGGACGTCACCGGCCTGGATCTCTTCGACATCGTGGCCAAGATCCGTGGCCCCAAGGGCACGGTGGTCGAGATCGGGGTCCACCGCAAGGGCTCCCGGGCCACCCTCAGGTTCAACATTCGCCGCGAGAAGATCGAGATCGTCTCGGTTTCCAAGGCGATGGTCACCAAGGACATCGGCTACGTCGCGATCGAGACCTTCCTCAACGTCAAGGTGATCGACCAGCTCAAGTCCGCCATCGCCGAGCTTAAGGCCCAAGGGGCCAAAAAATTGATCCTGGACCTTCGGGACAACGGCGGAGGGCTCCTCGACCAGGGCTGCCAGGTGGCCGACGCCTTCCTGGACCACGGGGTCATCGTCTACACCCGCTCCCGGGAAGTCACCCGTCCCTTCTGCGAAGCCGGCCCCGAAACCGCCTGGAACGGGCCGATGGTGGTACTGGTCAACGCCAACACCGCCAGCGCCTCGGAGATCGTCTCGGGGGCGATGCAGGACTACGGGCGGGCCAAGGTGATCGGCGAGAAGACCTTCGGCAAGGGGGTGGGGCAAAACGTCTTCACCCTGGCCAACGGCGGCGAGCTCACCCTGGTCACTTTCGAGTGGCTGACCCCCAAAAAGCGGAGCATCCACCAGAAGGGAATCACCCCCGACATCGCGGTCAAGGACACCCGCTTTCCGGAACCGCTGGCCTTCGAGGGGCTCGGGGCCCCGGCCGGCGGTGAGGTCGAGCTCATCGTGCGCGATGCCAACGGCCAGACGGTCAAGCGACTCAAGGCCAAGGTCGACGCCGACGGCAAGTTCAGCTTCAGCGAGGAGGTGCCCCCCCGGCCGGTTTCGTCGATACCGGGCAAAGCCCTCCTCGACCTTAAGCACGACGCGATTCTTCGCAAAGGGCTGGAGGTGCTGGGCGAACCTGTGAAGGGCTTTTAGGATCTGGGCACGAAAGGGGCTCCGGTTTCGCCACCGGGGCCCCTTTCGTGCCAGAATGGGGGCATGAAGCTGGTTGGTGACCCAGGAAACCCGAAAGCCACCCGGGAAGCCCTGCTGGCGGCGCTTAAAGGGGCGCACTGGCCCAGGATCTCGGTAACCCTGGTGGGCCCCTGGCAGGGAGACCGCGAGGAAACCATCTACGCGGTTTTCGTTTTCGGTACCCCCGAGCCCATCGTCACCTACCCGGTTTTCGGCCCGGCCCAGGGCCCCGAGGGCGTGGCCGAGCTTTCGGCCCTTCTCCAGGAACTGGAAAAACGTGGCGTCCGGCGGCTCTACGAAGCTGCCCTTGCCCCCGGCCGCCTGGCCGAGCTGGCACAGGCCGGCCCCGAGCTCGCCCTTGAGGTCTTCGCCGCTAGGAACCCCGCCGATCCCGGGATCTGGCGCGCTGCGTAAGGGTCACCCCGGCCAGGACCAGCACCCCGCCAAAAAGGGCCGGTGCGGGTAAGCGCTCGCCCAAAAAGAGGTAGCCCCCCAGGGCCCCCAGCACCGGGGCCAGGTTCTGCCACACCCCGGCCTTGGAGGCTCCGAGCAACTGCACCCCCCGCATCCAGGCCAGGTACGCGACGAGGTTGGCGAGGAGGCCGCTTGCGGCGACGCCCAACCAGGCCCAAAGAGGAACGCCAGGGTAATCCAGGGCAAAAAGGCCCGGCAGGTTGAAAAGCCAGTAAGGTAGCATGCCCCCCACGTAGCCGAGGCTCACCCAAGCGAGCAGGGGGTAGCGGCTCCCCACCGTACGGGCCGAGAC
>WFNN01000054.1 GCA_015488545.1 Thermaceae bacterium
ACCCCGAGGAAAGCCCCCTTTGGCCGGCCTTGAAGCCCCTGCTCTGGGAGCTGCAGGCGGAGGGGTACACCGCCTAGAGGGATAATGGGTGTGAGGAGGAAAGCATGCGCCGAACGGTTCTGCTTTTGGCGTTGCTACCGCTTTGGCTGGTGGCCTGCGCCCCCCGGTTGGCGCGCCCGGCCCCGCCCACGGCGCAGCTCGCCGGGGTTCGGCTGGTCGCGATCGACCCCTTCGCCGATCGTTTTGCCCTTGAGTTTCGGTTGCACATCAGGAACCCCAACCCCTACGATCTGCCGCTTACCGAGAGTGAGCTGAAGGTGCGCTTGGGGTCGTGGACCTCCGCCGCGACCCTACCCGCGCTGACCCTCCCGGCGGGCCGGACGGTGGCGGCGGTGGTGCGGGTCGAGAGCGCCCTCACCCCGGCCGCTGGGGTGGCACGGGCGTTTTTCGAGGGGCGAACCCTCCCCCTAACCCTCACCGGGCGCCTCCGGGTCGAGGCGCTGGGCCGGCGCTTCTGGCTCGGGCCGGTGACCCTGCTTTCGGACCGGGTCCAGCTCCCTCTGACCCTGGCCCCGCCCCGGCTTACCCTGCGCGCGGCCGATATCAGCCTGGAAGGTGGACGGCTTGCCCTTACCGTGCGTTTTGACGCCGAGAACCCGCTTCCGGTGGGGTTTGCCCTCTCCGGGAAGCTCCAGGTCCGGGTCGCCGGGATGCCGGTGGGCGCGGTGCCGGTCGGGCTTCGCCTGCCCCCCGGGGCCACCCGGGAGGGGCAGGTGCGGGTGGAGGTGGCGCTTGCCCAGGTGCCGGGTGCTGCCGCCGCCCTGGCCGCGGGGGCGCCCTTTACCCTTAGCGGCACCTTGCGCGCCGAGGTTCCCGGGATCTACGCCGGCCCCCTCGCCTTGGACCTGGCGGGGCGGGCCCGCTAGCGGTATGGCCCTTCCCTGGGACCGCCTCGGCGGGCTTTTCGCCCGCTACGGTCACCGGGTTTACCCCGATTGGGCGCTTCGCCACCTGGTCCAGCACCTCGAGGCCCTCCCCCCGGGGTCGCGGGTGCTCGATCTCGGCGGCGGTACCGGGGTACTGGCGGGCGCGGTACGATCGGCACGCCCCGATCTCCGGGTGGTGGTGGCCGACGCCGCCCGCGGCATGCTCGCCCACGTCCCTCCCGGGGTTCGGCCGGTCGTCGCCCGGGCGGAAGCCCTTCCCTTCGAAGAGGGGGCTTTCGACGCGGTGGTGGTGGGGGAGGCCCTCCACCACTTCGCCGGGCTGGAGGCCGCCCTTTCCGAGATCGCCAGGGTGAGCCGGGAGGGCGGACGGCTCTGGGTCTACGAGTTCGACCCCCGGCCCCTGCCCGGGCGACTCTTGGCCCTAGCCGAGCGGCTCGCCGGGGAGCCCGCCCGTTTTCTGCCGCCCGACCGGTTGGCCGACCGGCTGGCGGCGCTGGGCTACACGGTGCGCCTCGTGGTTCGGGGTTTTCGCTACCTAGCCTACGGGGTCTTGAGCCGAAAGGCCTCGGGGAGGAGCTCGCCCAGCCGGTAGCGTCGCTCCTCCCCCTCGGGGTTCCGGCAGATCACCGGGGTGTCGGGATCGGCAAACTCCGCGAGGACCTGCCGGCAGGCTCCGCAAGGGGTGGCCGGGGGCGAGGTGGGGGTTACCACCACCACCGCCCGAATCTTTCGTTCCCCGGCGGCCACCATGCCCCCCACCGCGATCTGCTCGGCGCAGCGGGAGAGGGGGTAGGCGGCGTTTTCGACGTTTGCCCCCGGGTAAACCCGCCCGCTTTCCCCGACCACCGCCGCCCCGACGGGAAAGCGGGAATAGGGGGCGTAGGCGTTTTGCTGCACCCGGTGGGCGGCTTCAATCGCTTTCTTCACCCTTTTCCTCCTCGCCTGCGGGCTCGGCCCGCACCAGGTCCACCTTCCGCTCGTCGGCCTCGGCGACGGTGAACCGCCAGCCTTCGTGGGTCAGCGCCTCGCCGACCTTGGGGATGTAGCCGAAGCGTTCGTAGAGAAACCCCGAGAGCGTTTCAAAGTCCCCCTCGGGGAAGGCAATGCCGAGCACCTCGGCGACGTCGTCAAGGGGGGTTTGGGCGTCGATGAGGTAGCCGTCCCCGGGGATTTTTTGGATGCTTTGCTCCAGTTCGTCGGTTTCGTCGTAAATCTCCCCAACGATCTCTTCGATGATGTCTTCCAGCGTCACCAGCCCCGCGGTGCCTCCGAATTCGTCGACCACGATGGCCATGTGGACCTTGCGGCGCCTGAGCTCGAGCAAAAGGTTCCAGACCGGCATGCTTTCGGGGACGAAGTAGGGGGCGTGAGCCAGGCTTTCCACCCGCACGGTCTCCAGCCGCCCGTCGTCGACGTAGTCGAGTAGGTCCTTGACTAAGACGAACCCGATGACGTGGTCGATGTTTTCCTTGTACACCGGGTAGCGCGAGAAGCGATGTTCCCGAACCAGTTCCAGGAAACGTCGGAGGCTGGCCTCGGCGGGGACCGCCACGATGTCCACCCGGGGGACCATGATCTCCTTGGCCTGGGTCTCCCCGAGCTCCAGAACACCCTGGATCATGTCCTCCTCGGCCTCCTCGATGGCCCCCGACCGTTCGGCCCCGGCCAGGATGAGCCGGAGCTCGTTTTCGGTGACCAGGGGCTCGTGGCGGGCCTCCAGCCCGAGCGCCCGCAGCACCAGCGAGGAGAACCAGGTAAAAAACCGTCCCACCGGGTAGAGGAGCACCGAGAGCCAGTCGATGGGTCCGATGACCCATCGGGCCAGGCGGTCGGCGTGGTGAACCGCCAGCGATTTGGGGGTGATCTCCCCGAAAAAGAGCACCAAAAACGTCATGACCCCGGTGGCGATGCCCACTCCGGCCGAGCCAAAGGCCTTGGTGGCGAGGTCGGTCACCAGGGCGGTGGCGGCGATGTTGACCAGGTTATTGCCCACCAGGATGGTGGTGAGGAAGCGGGTGACGTCGCGTTCCAGCCGGGCGAAGGGCCCCTTGCCCTCCTCGGCCTCGGCCAGCTCCTTGACCTTCCAGGGCCAGAGGGTGGTGATGGCGGTTTCCGAGGCGGAGAAGAACGCCGAAAGGAGGAATAGCACCACCAGAAGGGTGATCTCTCCGCTGGACACCGGCCCCGTTTGCCCCGCAGCCAGCGCCGGCAGGGCCAAAAAGGCCAGGGGGATAAGACGGGGAGAACTCGGAGGGCGGTCGTTTTCCATCCTCACCTCGCGATGCGTTCCCAAAGCGGCGGTCCCAGGAGGTAGAGCCCCACCACCAGGGCGAGGATCGCGGCCAGGAGAACGGCGGCGGCAGCGGCGTCTTTGGCGGCCTTGGCCAGGGGATGGAAGCTGGGGCTGGCTAGGTCGACCAGGGCTTCAAGGGCGGTGTTCAAAAGCTCCAGCCCCAGCACCGCCGTGCTGGCAAGCAGGATGGGGACCGGCGAGACCCCGAGCCAGACCGCCAGCGCCAGGGCGAAGAGCCCGATCATGGTCTCGAGGCGGAAATTGGGCTGGGCACGCCAGGCGTAGGCCAGGCCCTCGAGGGCGTAGCCGAACGAGGCCCAAAGCCCCTTGCCGTCTAGAGCTCGAGTATTCTGGCCTGCACGTTGCGGAAGCCTTGCCATTCCTCCTCCGAGGTGTGGTCGTGGCCGAGCAGGTGCCATAGCGCGTGGGCGGCGAGGACCAGCACCTCCTCCTCCAGGCTCCTTCCGGCCTCGGCCGCCTGTCGGCGGGCGGTGTCCAGGCTGATGACGATGTCCCCGAGGTGCGGGGGAACGAAGGGATCCCCGGGCTCGAAGGTGGGGAAGCTGAGGACGTCGGTGGGGGCGTCCTCCCCCCAGTGCTCGCGCTTAAGGGCGCGGATTCGCGGGTCGTCGGTGAGGATCACGGTCACCGCCTTGTCACCCACCCCCAGCTCGTCCATCAGCCGGCCCAGCTTGGTTTCGATCGCCCGGGCGAGTTCGGGGTCGGCCCCAACTTCGGTTACCAGGTCAACCACCTCGGGCCTCGGCCTCCTCGTAGGCCCGGACGATCCGGGCCACCAGCGGGTGGCGAACCACGTCGGCCTCGCTGAAATAGATGAAGGCGATGCCCTCGATCCCCTTTAGGATTCGCTCGGCCTCCACCAGGCCGGAGCGCGCCGCCTTGGGCAGGTCGATCTGGGTGACGTCGCCGGTGATCACCACCTTGGAGTTAAAGCCCATGCGGGTCAGGAACATCTTCATCTGCTCGGGGGTGGTGTTTTGGGCTTCGTCGAGGATGATGAAGGCGTCGTTCAGCGTGCGCCCCCGCATGAAGGCCAGCGGGGCCACCTCGATGATTCCCGACTGCAGGTACTGTTCGAACCGTTCCGGGTCGATCATGTCGAAGAGGGCGTCGTAGAGCGGCCGGAGGTAGGGGTCGACCTTGGCCTGGATGTCGCCGGGCAGAAACCCCAGCCGTTCGCCGGCCTCCACCGCCGGCCGGGTGAGGACGATCCGCTTGACGTGTTTGGCCTT
Source organism: Thermaceae bacterium (assembly GCA_015488545.1). Lineage (GTDB taxonomy): Bacteria > Deinococcota > Deinococci > Deinococcales > Marinithermaceae > WFXV01. The sequence continues at coordinate 4,494 of WFNN01000054.1, forward strand.
GAGCGCGGCCACCGCCATGGCCACCGCCAGGTAGGTCTTGCCGGTACCGGCCGGGCCGATTCCGAAGGTGATGTCGTTCTGGGCGATGGCCTCGACGTAACGGCGCTGACCGGGGGTTTTGGGGCGCAGGCGGCGGGGGAGGACGAACCCCCGCTCGGGCAGGGCGGTTTCCGCGAGCAGGCTTCGCCCTTCCTCGGCCAGCTCCAGCGCCTGCTCGATGGTGGTCTCGTCGAGCTCGGCGCCTTGGCGCACAAGGGCCAGGAGGTCCCGGATGACCCGTTCGGCCCGGCCAACCTCTTCGAGGCTCCCTTGGATCTTGATCTCGTTCCCCCGGGCGACGATACGTGCCGAAAGCCGCTCGCGCAGCCGCCGTATCCAGGCGTCGCCCCGTCCGAGGAGGGCCATCGCCTCGGCCGGACCCTTTAGCTTGATCAGCGCTTCGGCTTCCACCGGCGTCGGGCCCTCGGCTCGGAGAGGATTTCGTGCCATACGATCCCTTTCAGGATAGCACGTTCCTCAAAGCGGATCTTGAA
>WFNN01000055.1 GCA_015488545.1 Thermaceae bacterium
AGCATAAGGGCATGCGCGGACTCTTTGCCCTGCTCCTGGTGCTGGGAATGGCCACCGCCCAGCGGGTGCCGGTGACCGCCTTCCACCTGGTCCCCGAGGTTCTCTGGCCGGCGCCCACCTACCGGCTTTTGGGCAACGACTGCCAGGCCCTTTTGAAAAAGGCGCCCCTCCCCCAAGGCCAGACCCTCAAGGACGCCCAGTGCTACCGCATGGCGATCGCCAACCCCGACGACGCCGCCACCTACCTGTACTTCGTGGCCCGCGGGCTCTCCCAGCGGTTCCGCCTGGAGGAGGAGAAGCTGGTCGAAAACGACGCCCTCGTCCAGCGCTGGAAGGGCAAGCCGGGGACCCTCTACGTGTACGTTCGCTTCGCCGGCAAAGCCTTCGACCTGGTCGCCGGCTGGCTGGTGGAAAAGCCTAAGCCGAGCGGCTCCTAGCCGTCTGGAGCAGGGCCTCGGCGACCTCCTCAGGGGTCTTCTCGCCCCGGGCCACCTGGCGCAATAGGGGCTCGGCGGCCTCGGAGAGCTTCCGGCCCCATTCCTGAATCACCGCCTGGACCTCGAACCGCACCCGCTCCAGCCGGTGGGGCTCCAGGGTTCCGGTGGCCTCGAGGTGCCGCCGATGCGACCGGATCGCGTCCAGAAGCTCCCGGGCCCCCTCCCCCCGGCTGGCCACGGTGGTGAGGATCGGCACCTCCCAGCCGGTGGGGTGGGGCGGGGCGAGCTCGAGGGTGGCTTTTAGCTCCTCGACCAGGCGGGGACCGCCGGGCAGGTCGAACTTGTTGACCACGATCAGGTCGGCGATCTCCATCACCCCGGCCTTGAAGGCCTGGACCGCGTCCCCGGCGGCCGGGGTGAGGACCAACACGGTGGTGTCGGCCACCCGGGCGATATCCACCTCGCTCTGGCCCACTCCCACGGTCTCGATAAAGACCCAGTCGAACCCGAAGGCCTCGAGCAGGGATAGCGCCGCCACCGTGGCCCCGGCCAGGCCCCCAAGCGCCCCCCGGCTGGCCATCGAGCGGATGAAGACCCCCTCGTCCCGGTAATGGCGCATCATGCGGATGCGGTCGCCCAGCACCGCCCCGCCAGTGAAGGGGCTCGAGGGGTCCACCGCCAAGACCGCCACCGTCTCCCCGCCCCGGCGGGCCTCCTCGATCAGCCGGTCGGCCAGGGTGCTTTTGCCCGAGCCGGGGCTACCCGTGAGGCCCACCACCCGGGCCTGGCCCCGGCCCCGGAACCGCCGGAGAAGCTCGGCCCCGGCGGGGTGACCGGACTCCACCAGGGTGATCGCCCGGGCCAGGGCGCGCCGGTCGCCTTCCTCGAAGCGACGGGCCAGCTCAGCGGTCATGGGTGGACGAAGACGGGCCGGCGGGCCTGCTCGATCACCTGGCGGGTCACCGAGCCCAGGTACCGGGCGGTCTTGGAACGGCCGATAAAGACGGCATCCACCGCCTCTTCCTTGGCGAAACCGCAGATCACCTCGGCGGGGTGGCCCTCCCGGATGACCGGCACCGCCCCGTAAGGCGCGGCGATCTCGGCGAGCTGCTTGGCCAGCTTCTCCATGTAGTCCTCGCCGAGGATCTCGCTGGGGTCGGGCATATGCACCGGCAGAGGCGGTTCGGGAATGGGCTCGACCGAGTGCAGCAGGGTGATTCGGGCACCCGCGGCCTCGGCGATCCGCCGGGCCAGCGCCAGGGCCTTAAGCGAGGGCTCGGCCAGGCCGGTGGCTACCAAAAGGTGCTTGAAGGGGCGCACCTCGGCGTTCGCGTTGGTGGCCACCACCGGCTTACCGGAGAGCTCGATCACCCGCTCGGTGACGGTTCCCAGAAAGCGCTCGATCAGGCCCTCGACCCCGGTGGTGCCCATGGCGATGAGGTCGGCCTCCTTGGCGTGCTTGAGGATGACCTCCAGGGGTTTGCCCTCGTCCAGCCGGTGCTCGGCGGCGGGATCCAGCTCAGCGAGCTTTTGCTTCAGGTAGCCGAGGAGCTCCGCGCGCTTTTCCTCAAAGCTCTTCTCCAAAAGCTCGTCCCAGTAGTCGCCGTAGACCTTGTGGCGGACCGGGTACTCGACGGCGTGGAGAATAACCAGCTCGGCCGAAAGCAGGTCGCGAAGCTGCCGGGCCACCAGCAGCGCCTTTTCCGAGGCGGCCGAGAAGTCGGTGGGGTGGAGGATCCGCATCAGGCACCCCCCAGCGCGACGGCGGCCACCTCGACCTTGACGCCCTTGGGCAGCTCGGCCACCCCGACCACCGCGCGGGCGGGGTAGGGCTCGGTGAAGAACTCGGCGTACACCTTGTTGAACGCATCGAACCCGGCGATGTCGGTGAGGTAGGCGGTAACCTGGACCACCCGATCCAGGCCGCTGCCGGCGGCCTCGAGGATGGCCTTAAGGTTGGTTAGGGCCTGCCGCGCCTGCTCGGCGATCGTGCCCTCGACCAGCGCCCCCTCGGGGGTCAGGGGAATCTGGCCCGATACGAAGACCAGCCCCCCGGCCCGGATCGCCTGGCTGTAGGGGCCGATGGCGGCCGGCGCCTGGTTGGTAACGATCTTCTCCATACCCTTAACTTACCGCAAGCCGGCTAGCGCTGGTGGAGGAGCACGTAGGCCAAAAGGAGGATCCAGAGCACCAGCAAAACGATCTCGCTGGTGCGGTAGCGGGGGGTCTTTTGGGGCAGGGCCACCTCGGCGTCCCCGCTCCGGGCGCGGATGTACACCGGCTGGTCGCCGGAGAGGAGGAGGGCGTAGGGCTTCCTCTCGCTGCCCTCGACCCGATCGACGCGCACCAGCATGGCGGTGATGTTGTCGGGACCGCCCCAGGCGTTGGCCAGCTCCACCAGGCGCCGGGGGGCTTCCTCCAAACCCGCCTCCCCCAGCACCCGGGCAATGGCCTCCTCGCCAATCACCCCGTGGAGGCCATCGGTGGAGAGGAGAAGGATGTCGCCGGGCTTGAGCCTCAGGCCGAGGAGATCCACCTCCACCTGAGGAAAGGTGCCGAGCGCGTTGGTGATGACGTTCTTAAACCGGTGGTTGCGAGCCTCCTCGGGCCGGAGCAACCCTTGCCGCACCCGTTCCGCGACCCAGGAGTGGTCCTGCGTCAGCTGGACCAAAAGCCCGCCCCGGTAGAGGTAGGCCCGGGAATCACCGACATGCCCCACTAGGGCGAAGGGAAGGTCGACCACCAGGGCGGTGGCGGTGGTCCCCATGCCCTCGTGGCGCCCTTCCTTGGCCACCGCGAATATCGCGCGGTTGGCCTCCTCCAGGGCCTCGGCCACCAACGCCGGCGAGGGCGGCTCCCGGGTGAGCCGATCGAGCACCGTGTCCACCGCGATCTTGGCGGCCAGGTCGCCGCGGGCGTGCCCCCCCATGCCGTCGGCAACCACAAAGACCCCCCCAAAGGGGGTGAGCTGGTAACCGTAGGCATCCTCGTTCCGCTCGCGCTTTTGCCCCGGGTCGCTGGCGGCGGCCACGACCAGGGGCGGGGCGCCCGCGGGTTCGGGCATGGGGCGATTATACGCCCGGCCTCAGGGAAACTTCTTGAGGGCCTCGGAGATGCGCTCGAGGGCGCCCTCCTGCCCCTCGGCCACCTCGGCGGCGCAGACCGCCACGTACTCCTTCAAGAACATCGCCGCCGCCGACTCCATAGCCCGCTTGGTGGCGGTCATTTGGGTCAGCACCTCGTCGCAGGCGCGGCCTTCGGCGATCATGCGCTGGAGGCCGCGGACCTGCCCTTCGATGCGCCGGAGGCGCTTTTGCAGGGCCTCGAGGGTGGACTCGCCCAGGTCGTGGGTGCGCATACCCCCAGTATACGCTTACCCCCTATGAATCGCTGCTTAAGGGTTCCTCGCCCCAATCCTTGAGCTCGGCCCGGAAAAGCTCGGCCAGGCGCCGCAGGCGGGGATCGGCGGCCGGCCCCTTGGGGGGCTCGGGCTCGTTCGCCGGTGGCCCGGGGTCAACCGCGGGGGCGGGAGGCGGCTCCTCCTCGGCCGCCTCCTCGTCCTCCCCGTGAACCGGCTCCACCCGCTCGGCCCCCAGCCGTTTCTTGGCCAGGGGCAGGAGGGTTTTGAGCGCCGAGCGGGTTCGCTCGTAGTGGAAGCGGTGGGGTTTGGCAAAGCGAAGGACCAGGGTCCCCCCCCGCAGCGACGGGCGGGCCTCGCGAACCACCGCCCGCAGGGTGATCGGCAGGGCCTCGAGGAAATCCCGCCAGGCGGTTTCGGAAAGGGCCGGGGCGGGCCCGGAGGGTTCGGCCTCTGTCTCTTATACA
>WFNN01000056.1 GCA_015488545.1 Thermaceae bacterium
CGGTCGGCCAGCCGTTCGGCCAGCGGGAGGAGCCGTCGGCGGTAGCTGCCCCGCCCCCGCCGCCTCCGCCCAGCGTTCGCCCCCGGGGGCTGGGGCTTCCTTCCCCCTGGCCCGGGGGGCGGCCGCCGGAGACGGTGGTTCGACGGGCCGAGAGCTACCTTTCTGAATTCCCCCTCACCCCCGAGGAACGCCGGTTGGTGGCGCGCTACTTCGGTCTTACGGCCCCCTAGTCGCGGGGACGAGCGCCGAGCTCGTCGGGGGGATCGGGGGGCGGTTCCCCCAGACGGTCGGCCAGCCGTTCGGCCAGCGGGAGGAGCCGTCGGCGGTAGCTGCCGATTGCCTGGTTGTAGGCGTCCACGCTGGCGGAAAGCCGCCGGCCCAGCTCGCTCAGGTGCCCGCTGAAGGTAGCGAATCGGCCGACCAGGGTCCGCGCTTCCTCGGCCACCCGCCGGGCCTCCTCCCCCAGGCGGACCTCCCGCCAGCCGAAGGCCACCGACTTCAAAAGGGCCAGGAGGGTTACTGGGCTGGCGGGGAGGACCCGGTGCTTTAGGGCGTCCTCGAGAAGCCCCCCGTCGGCGGCCAGGGCGGCCGAAAGAGCGGCTTCGCTGGGGACGAACACCACCACCAGTTCCGGGCTTTGGGCGAAGGCCTTCCAGTAGGCCTTTCCGGCCAGGTCGCGGATCCGGGCCCTGAGCGCCCGGGCGTGCTCGGCCAGCAGCCGGGTACGTTCCGGCTCCCTCGCTTCCAGCGCCTTCAGGTAAGCGTTCATCGGGGCCTTGGCGTCGACCGCGATCACCCCTCCGCCGGGGAGGTAAACCACCAGGTCGGGCCGGCCCTGGGAGGTGCTCCGCTCGAGCTCGAAGTCGACGTGGGGCTCCATCCCGGCGAGCTCCACCACCCGCCGCAGCTGCAGCTCGCCCCAGTGGCCCCGGGCGCTGGGGGAGCGAAGGGCCTCCTTCAGGGCGGTGGCGGCGGCCTTTAGCTCCCCCTGCTCGGCGCTTAGAAGCTTCAGGTGCTGGGCCAGCGCCTGGAAGGCGCCTTCCCGCTCCCGCTCCTGGCGGGCAAGCTCGCTTTGCAGCCGGTCGAGGCTCTCCCGCACCGGCTGGATGAGCCGGGCCAGCTCGGCCTGGTGGCTGCCCAGCCGGCCGGTGAGCTGGCGGTCGAGGCCCGAAAGAAGGGCCTGGGTTTCCTCCACCAACCGGCGGTGGGCGGCCTCGAGGTTCTGGGCCGCAAGGGCCTGGAAGGCCTCGGCCAGGGTGGCTTTGGCCTCCTCGGTCCAGCGGTGCTTCTCCTGCTCGGCGGCGAGGGCGGCCTCGGCCCGGGCGAGCCGGGTGCCGAGGCGGCGCTCTGCCAGTAAGTAGCCGAGAAGTATCCCGAGAAGAAACCCGGTGCCGGCGGTGAGGAGGGCCACCCTATCCCCCCTGCCAGCGCGGGGCCCACGCGAGCGGGATCCCCAGCTGGTCGAGGATTCGCTGGGTGACGAAGCGAACCAGGTCGGCCACCGCGCGGGGCCGGTGGTAAAAGCCCGGGGCCGCCGGGAGCACCACCGCCCCGGCTTCGGCCAGGGCCACCAGGGCCCGGAGGGTGGGTAGCGCCAGCGGAGTCTCCCGGGGCACCACCACCAGGGTCCGCCGCTCCTTCAAGTGGACCAGGGCGGCCCGGGTGAGCAGGTTGTCGGTGAGCCCGTAGGCGATTTTGGCTAGGGTCCCCTGGCTCGCCGGAACCACCACCATGCCCCGGGTGGCGAAGGAGCCGGAGGCGATGGGGGCGGCCAGGTCGTCGGGGGAGTAGGCCCGGTGGGCGAGGGCCTCGAGTTCCTGGAGGCCCACCCCCCCCTCGGCTTCGACGAGCCGGCGGCCGCCCCGGGTGACCACCAGGTGCACCTCCACCTCGGCGGCCCGGAGGGCCCTTAGGAGGTCCTCGGCGTAGGGGATCCCCGAGGCGCCGGAGACCCCCACCACCACCCGTCCTAACCCTGGGGCGGTTGCCACGGCTCCCCGCTGAAAAATCCCTGCACCAGCCGGGCCACCACCGCCCCCAGCAGGAAGAGGCCGATCAGGTTGGGGATCGCCATCAGCCCGTTCAGGGTGTCGGCGATGGCGGTAACCGTTTCGAACCCGCCCAGGGCGCCGACGAAGGCGAACACCACGTAGGTGATCCGGTAGGGCCAGCGGATGCCTTCGCCGAGCAGAAAGCTCGCCGCCTCCTCGCCGTAGAAGCCCCAGGAGACCAGGGTGGTGAAGACGAAGAGGGCCAGGATCACCGCCGCGACCGCCTCGCCGCTGGGGAGGTTCCACGCGGCTACGAAGGCCTGGGCGGCTCCGGTGGCCTTGGGCAGGACGCCGGAGGCCAGGAGAATCAGGGCCATTAGGGTGTTCACCACCAGGGTGTCCAGGAAGACCTCGATGACCCCCCAGAACCCCTGGCGCACCGGGTGGTCGACCTGGGCCTGGGCGTGGGCGATGGCCGCCGAGCCCAGGCCGGCTTCGTTGGAGAAGATTCCCCGGCCCACCCCGGCCTTAAGCGCTTGGGTCAGGGCGTAGCCCCCCAGCCCCCCGGCCACCGCCTGGGCCCCGAAAGCTCCCTGGA
>WFNN01000057.1 GCA_015488545.1 Thermaceae bacterium
TCTTTCTTGGTGCCGGACCACTCGCCGTGGGCGATGGCCCACTTGGAGTCGACGATGGCGGCGCCGGCGTAGAGGAGCTTGGCGAAGAAGGTGGGGTCGGGCTTGACCAGGTGGAAGACCAGGGTGTAGAGCCCGTCGCACTCCACGCTCTGGTCGATCTTTTTCCAGTAGGCGTCGTAGAAGGCCTGGAGCTTTTGGGGATCGGGGTTCTTACCGAGCTCGTCGGCTGCCGCCGCCTTGGCGTTAACGTCGTAGCCGATCAGGCTCTCGGCCAGGAACCAGCCCCAGCTATCCCCGGGGTTGGTGACCAGGACGCGTTCGAAGGAGTACTCGGCGTCCTTGCAGGTCATGGGGTTGCCGGAGTGGAACTTGACGCCCTTCCTGAGGTGGAAGACGTAGGTCTTGCCGCCGTCCTTGATCTCGTAGGAGGTCGCAAGGCGCGGCTCGTACTCGGTGACCGAGTTCTTCTTGTAGCCGTAGAGGGTTTCGTAGATGTTCTCGATGATGTAGTTCGAGGCGGTGTCGTAGGCCTGGGCGGGGTCGAGGGTGTCGACCTTGCCGAAGGTCATGTGGACGAAGGTGTCCTTCGGCACCGCCGCCAGGGCAAAGCCCAGGGCCAGCACCGCTGCTAGGGTTACCTGTTGCCATCGCTTCATACTTCTCTCCTCCTTTGGCGCAATCGTGCCTGTGGCCAAATCGCATTATAGCGCCTGGCGGCGCGGTTTCCGATTAGCCCGGGCCACCGGCGGTGCCGGCGCTAGGGGCGGGTGGCCCCGGCCCGCAGCTCGAGGCGATCGAGGGTGTACCTCGCCAGGGCGGCCCGGTCCAGGGTGACCCCGATGCCCGGACCCTCGGGCACCGGCATGAGGCCGCCGACGGCCTCCAGCGGCTCGTTGACGATGTCCTTTTCCCAGTAGCGGCTGGCCGAGCTGGTGTCGCCGGGGAGGGTGTAGTTCGGGAGAGTGGCGGCGTGAATGGCGTGGGCCCGTCCCACCCCGGTCTCCAGCATCCCGCCCATCCAGACCGGCACGCCAAAGGCCCAGGCCAGATCGTGGATCCTTTTGGCCTCGGCGTGGCCGCCGACCCGGGCGACCTTGATGTTGATGACCCGGGCGGCGTCGGCCTCGAGGGCCGCCCGGGCGGTTTCCTTGGAGACGACCGACTCGTCCAGGCAGATCGGCGTTCGGATGCGGGCCTGAAGCTTGGCGTGGTCGTTGATGTCTTCGTAGTGGAGGGGTTGCTCGATGTACTCGAGCTCGAATGCGTCGAGCGCCTGGAAGACCCGGTAATCGAAAAGCCGGTAGGCGGAGTTCGCGTCCACCGTAAGGGGGGCGTCGGGGAAGGCCTCGCGGACCGCGCGCACCACCTCGAGGTCCCAGCCCGGCTTGATCTTGAGCTTGATGCGGCGGTAGCCGGCTTTCAGGTGCCTGCCCACGAGCTCGACGGTTTGCTCGACGCTTGCCTGAATGCCCAGGGAGACCCCCACCGGCACCGCCCTTCGTACCCCGCCAAGGAGCCGGTAAAGCGGTGCGCCCAGGCTACGGGCGAAGAGATCCCAAAACGCCATCTCGACCATCGCTTTGGCCATGCGGTTGCCCCGGAAGGGGGCAACCGCATGGCCCAGGGCTTCCGGGGTGTCGAAGGTCTTGCCCAGCACGGCGGGGAGCAGGGCGTTTTCCAGGAGATCCTTGGCCCCGGCCAGGGTTTCCTCGCGGAAGAGCGGGAAGGGGGTCATCACCCCCTCGGCCAGGCCTTCGAGCCCCTCCCCTTTGAGCACCAGGAGGAGGAGCTTCCGCTCGGTCTGGACCCCGAACGAAGTTTCAAAACGGAACCTGAGGGGCATTTTAAGGGTGTAAAGTTCAGCGGCTTCGACGCGCATGGGTCCAGCTTATCCCGGAGCGCATTGCAAGCTGAAAGGGGGGCTTTTTGCCCCCCTTCCACCGGTGCCGGCTAGGGTTTAGTCGTTCTGTTCGCTCCCGTTGTCGTCGCCCTGCGAAGGCTGGCCCTTGCCGTGCTCGGAGCCCTTCTTGCCGTGGTCGTCCATCTTGGAGCCGCCCATGCCGCCGTGGTCGTTGGAGCTGTCCGAGCCCTTGGCGTCGTCCATGCTCCCCTGGCCGCTGTGGTTGGCGTCGTCCATCGCGCCGCCCGCGTGCTCCCTATTGCGTTCCCTGTTCTGCTCCTTTTCCATGTACTCCTTGCCCTCGTGGTCCTCGCCGTAGGCGCCCTTAGCGAGGGCGGCCTTGGCCAGCTTGTCGGCTTCGATGGTCTTCCCCGAGGGGGTGGTGATCACGATGTCGCCGTTCGGGCCCTTGGTGACGGTGAGGGTGAGCACCGCGTTGCCCTGGGCGTCGTAGATGACCACCTGGGTGGCCGCGGCCAGGAGGTCGCTGCGGGGTTCAAGCCCCAGCGAGCTGGTCCAGACCGGGTTGCCCTGGGCGTCCAGGAAGACCACCGTAGCCCCCGCGCTGATCGCTTGCTGAATGGCGGGGGGGAGCGCGGGGTTCGCCCCGTGGTTCGCCGAGGCGAACGCCCAACCCGCTACCGAAAGACCGAGTACCAAAACCGCCGTGTGGATTCCTTTGCTCTTCCTCATAGCAAGGTACAGCTTAGGGGGGCGGGGTAAACGCCCGGTAACCGAAGGATTAACCGGAGGTAAATGGGGCGGTACACTGGGTCGCGACGGGGAGGTGGAGGGTGCGAACGGTACTGGTCACCGGCGCCGCGAGCGGCATCGGGGCGGCGATCGCCGAGGCGTTTGCCCGGACGGGCGATCGCGTTCTCCGGGTGGATCGGACGCCGATTGCGGGCGAGGATGCCCTTACCGCCGACCTGGCGGAACCCCTCGAGGTGGAACGGGTCGCCGCCTGGGCCCGGGAGCGGGGCGGGGTCGACGTCCTGGTCAATAACGCCGGGTTCCAGCACGTGGCGCCCCTCGAGGCGTTCCCCCTGGAGGCCTGGCAGCGGATGCTCGGGGTGATGCTCACCGCTCCCTTCCTCCTCACCCGGGCGCTGCTTCCGGGCATGAAGGCGCGGGGCTGGGGGCGGATTATCAACGTCGGTTCGATCCATAGCCAGGTGGCGAGCCCCCATAAGGCCGGCTACGTGAGCGCTAAGCACGGGCTCCTTGGTCTGACCCGGGTGACCGCCCTCGAGGCCGGGCCCTTCGGCGTCACCGCCAACCTGATCTGCCCCGCCTACGTGCGGACGCCGCTGGTCGAGGGGCAGATTGGGGACCAGGCGAGGACCCTCGGGATCCCCGAGGCCGAGGTGATCGAGAAGGTGATGCTGGAGCCCGCGGCCATCAAGCGATTGATCGAGCCCGAAGAGGTGGCCGGGCTCGCCCTCTTCCTCGCCAGCGACGCCGCCCGTTCGATCACCGGCGCCTGCCTTCCGATGGACCTCGGCTGGACGGCGCGGTAGGCGGTGGAAACCGCCGGGCGCCGGGCGGCCCGTGGTCCCTTGCGCGCGAGGCCCCGTCCTCCCATGGAGGCGGCGCTCCAGTCACCCCACCTCGGCGAGGAGCGCTTCCACGGCCTGCGCGTCAAGAATTCGCCCGGCGTATTTCTGCAGTTCGTGCCGGGCCTCGAGCGGGGACCACGCCGGCTTGTAGGGACGGGGGTGCACCAGGGCGTCCCAGACGTCGGCAACCGCAAAGATCCGGGCCGCCCAGGGTATGGCGCTACCCCGGAGGCCAAAGGGGTAGCCGGAGCCGTCCAGTCGCTCGTGGTGGTAGCGAATCACCATGAGCGCGGTGGTTCCCACCCCCGGGATGCGTTTGGCCATCCGGTAGCCGATTTCGGGGTGGGCCCTGACCTGCTCCCACTCGGCGGGGGAAAACTCGCCCCTTCGGGTCAGCAGGTTCTTGGGAAGGAGGAGTTTGCCGAGATCGTGCAACCGCCCGCCGAGCTCGAGCCCTTCGGGGTCGAGGAAGCCCAACCGTTCGCCCACTCGTCGGGCGAGCGAGGCGGTGCGTTCTATGTGCGCCACGAGCCAGTTGCCGTCGGTTAACCATAGTCGTGGGGGCTTCAAGATCGCCCCAGCGGTGGCGTCGGGGTTGGTATCGTCCCTTTCCTCCATGGCGTATCCCGGCACAGGATAACGCACCCCGTGTGAATATCTGCACGTATATTTGTAATTAAACCAGGAACGAGGACGGGGTTTCGCCCAGGCCCGGGGGCTTCTTGCGGAAAGGGGCGGCGGCCGTTAGGATGGTGTTTGCTGCCCCGAAAGGGGCCCAGGGAGGACTATGGCGAAGAGCGCACGCACCCCATCGGCGATGAAGCGGCACCGCCAGTCGCTAAAAAGGCGGGCCCGCAACCGGGCGAAGAAGTCCATGATCAAGACCTTCAGCAAGAAGGCGGTAGCCGCCGCCGAGGCCGGCGACAAGGAGCGCGCCCTTAAGTACATGCGGGTGGCCGAAAGCCTCATCGATAAGGCCGCCAAGGGCTCAACCTTGCACTGGCGGGCGGCCGCGCGGCGGAAGTCGCGGTTGATGCAGAAGCTGCATAAGCTCCTCGGGAGTCTCTCGGCCTAGGAGGCGCGATGGGCAAAGGGGATCGCAGGACCAAGCGCGGTAAGCTCTGGCGCGGGACCTACGGCAAGTACCGGCCGCGGAAGAAGAAGTAGCCCCCTGCTCGGCGTGCGGGCCACGCGCCCCTGTGAGGGGCGGGGGTTTCCTTTTTTTTAACTCGGCGCCCCGCTTGGCTCCTAAGGCGGTGATTCCTACCCCAGACATCCCATGTCAACGCCCGCCCTAGGTGAGATTCGGCCAGGCGCTCCAAAAAACACGCGGCCTCCTACGGGTTAGGAGGCCGCGTTTCAAACCCTTGCAGGGCTAATCTCGGTTGCAACCCCTTCGCCATTTTATTACTTGCGTGCTGGACGGGACTCAAGGGGCGCGAAAATACAAAGGGTGGTTTGTTTGGAGAAATTCCGCCGGCGCGCGAGCGGGCGTATTGCGATTTTTGCGATAACGAAGGCAAATGAAAAGGTGTGTTTGCTCGACGTAAGGTGATCGCGATCGCGCTTTGGGTTTTCAACGTCCCCGCCGGTGTTTCCGGCATTTTTAATTTTACAAGGCCAAACCTTCGCCTGCAAAACGCATGGGGCGTTTTTCAGCCAAAACTGCTTACGGAATTGCGGGTGGCGCCAGCCGATGGCGCTTGCCGCTTGCGTTCAAGGCTGGCCCTTGCCCCACGGCTCGAGGACGATCCGCCCCTCCCGGACCACCGCCCGCTCGGGGCCGCGGCCGGTGAACCCTTCCTCCGGTGCCCGGGCCACGAGGTCGGCGATCCTGAGCTGCTTGGCCTCGACCCCAAGCGCCCAGATCGCGGCCCCGCGGTTCCCCCCGGCGCCGGCGTGGGCCAGGCCGCGGAGCTTTCCCACCACGATCACGTCGCCCCCGGCCACCACCTCGCCGCCAGGGTTGACGTCGCCGAGCACCACCACCGCCCCGCTGGCGGTGACCCGCTGGCCGGCCCGAACGGTCGCGGGTACCACCTCGGTACGGGGCTGGGCCTCGTGGCCGCGAGGCGGGCGGAAGGTGACCACTTCTTCGCCGGCCGCCTCGAGGACGGCCCGGACGACCTCGGCGGGAACGAAGCCGGCGACCTCGACCTCGAGGGTCAGCCCGGGCAGTTTGGCAAGGGCCGCGCGGACCTCGTCCGGGGTCTCGTCGCCGTCCAGCCGTAGGGCCAGGGCCTTAGGGGTGGCGCGCAGTCGCATCGGCCCCCGTTATACCCCAAAAGGCGGCCATCACCTTCTTGACCACCGGGAGCGCCGCCCGGCTGCCCTCGCCGCCGTTTTCCACGAAGGCGACGACCACCAGAGGTCGGTGTTTCCCGTCCGGCGGCCAGGGGCCGAAGCCGGCGTACCAGGCGTGTTCAAAGCCCGCGCGCTTGCCGGGGGTCTCGGCGGTGCCGGTCTTGCCCGCGGTGGGAACCGGGAAGTCTTTCAAGCGGAAGCGGGCGGTGCCTTCGGTTACGGTCATCCGGAGACCCTGGCGAAGGAGGCCGAAGTAGCGGCCGGGGATTTGCCGGGCGGGGGCGGTTCCGGTGACCAGGTGGAGGCGGGGTAGCCGTCCGGTGTAGAGGGCGGCGTAGGCCCGGGCCAGCTGCGCCGGGCTCACAAGCACCGGCCCCTGACCGATGGCCACCGAGAGGGTTTCGCCGGGGTACCAGGGCTCGCCGAAGGTTTTCCTCTTCCAAGCCCGGGTGGGTACGAGGCCGGTGCGCTCCTTCAGCAAAAGGCCGGTCGGTTCCCCCAGGCCGAAGGCCCGGGCCCGCTCGGCGATGGCGTCCAGGGCTTTTAGGGGTCCGGCCTGGATCACCGCCTGGTAGAACCAGGTGTTGCAGGAGAAGGCGAGCGCCCGGCGCACGTCCATCGGACCCATGTCCCGGGCCGACCAGTTGCGCCGTAGCTGGCCGCCGAAACGGATGGCCGGCAGACAGCGGAAGACCTGGTCGGGGGGGACGAGGTGGGCCTCCAGCAGGGCCGAGGCGGTGATCGGCTTGAAGGTGCTCCCGGGGGGGTAGGCTTGGACCGCCCGGTTCAGTAGGGGCTTGGCGGGGTTTTGGATCACCGCCCGGATCGCTCCCGCCTCGACCGGGTGGCGAACGAAGAGGTTGGGGTCGAAGGCGGGGGCGCTGGCCATGGCCAGCACTGCCCCGGTTTCGGGGTTGATCGCCACCACCGCCCCCCGTAGGGTCTTGGCCAGCGGCAGGCCAAGCTTCCTGCGCCCCGCGTTGACGTCGGAAAGGGCTTCGGCGAGGGCTTTCTCGGCGGCCTTCTGCAACCGGTAGTCGAGGGTGAGGCGCACGTCCTCGCCGGGGACCGGCGGCTTTAGGACCTCCTCGCGGAGGATCGCCCCGCGGGCGTCCCGCTCCACCAGCTTGAGGCCCCGGCGGCCCCGCAGGCGGTCCTCGAGGGCGGCCTCCAGGCCCGCCTTGCCCACCAGGTCGTCGGGCTGGTAGCCGCGTTTTAGGTCCTCGGGGCTCGCCGGTTGGACGTAGCCGATCACCGCCCCGGCGATGGGGTTCGGGTAGGTGCGTTCGACCCGTTCCTTGAGCCAGAGGTTCTTCTGCCCGGCGGTGAGCTCGGCCAGGGTGGGGACCAGGGCCTCGGGCAGGTTGGCGGCCACCACCACCGGGCCGTCCTTGGGTTCAGGCAGGGCCTTTAAGTGCAGGATGTCCAGGATCCGGGCGCGGAACCGCACCGGACCGCCGGCGTAGTAGAGGTCGTAGGCGACGCGGTTTTTGGCCAGAACCACCCCGTTTCGGTCCAGGATGCGGCCCCGGGGGGCGGGAATCGACTCGGTTTTCAGGTAGTTGCCCCGGCTCTCGGTGACGTAGCGTTGGTGGAGGAGGACCTGGAGTTCGAAGAGCCGGAGACCGAGGAGAAAGAGCGCCAGGTAGGCGAGAAGAAGCATCAGCCGGAGCCTATCCGGCATGCCCCTCCTCCTTCAGGATCGCCTTCGCCGCCATCAGGAAAAGGGGCGCCACCAGGGCGGTGAGGGCGGCTTCCCCCAGCACCAGGCCGAGGAAGTCGAAGGGCCCCACAAGGAAGAGGCCCAGGGCGTAGACCACCAGGAAGACCCCGGCCCACTTGGCGAGGTAGGCCCCGACCAGGATCGCGGTTCGGCCGAGGGTTTCCTCGAGGTGCAGCCGGCTGGAAAGGACCAGGAAGGCGTAGGCGGCGAAGAGCAGCCCCACCGCCAAAAGCCCCAGGTATCCCCCGCCGGCGAGGTCGGCGAAGGCCCCGATCAAAAACGCCGCCACCAGCGCCCAGGCCGGGCGGAGGCGGGGGGTCAGGACCGCCACCAGCAAAAACCACACGTCGGGGGCAGGGAAACCGTCGGGCAGCAGGCCGGAAAAAAGCGAGGCCAGGAAGAGGGTGAGGAGGAAAAGGGCCGCGATCCGCATCAGAGCCTCCGCAACACGACCACGTCCTGGAGCAGCGAAAACCGCACCAGGGGCTCGGCTTCGGCCCAGCAAGCGAGCTGGCCGGGGACCCGCGGCGGTACCCGCACCACCCGGCCCACCGGAATCCCCTCGGGGAAAAGCCCGCCAATCGCGCCGGTGACCAGAAGTTCCCCCGTCTTTAGCCCGGCCTCGCAGGGGAAGCGCACCCTAAG
>WFNN01000058.1 GCA_015488545.1 Thermaceae bacterium
GGGTACCCTGCTGGCGGCGGCCACCGGGGTGGTGGGGGCCACGGTGGTGGCCATGGGGCTCATCAGCCTCCCCATCATGCTCAAGTACAACTACTCCAAGGAGCTCGCCACCGGGGTGATCGCGGCCTCCGGAACCCTCGGCCAGGTCATCCCTCCCTCGATCGTGCTCATCGTCCTCGCCGACCAGCTCGGCGTGTCGGTGGGCGATCTCTTTATCGGCTCGCTGATTCCCGGGCTGATCCTCTCCGGCATGTACATTCTCTACGTCGTCATCATGGCGATCTTCCGCCCCCAATCGGCCCCGGCGCTGCCCCCCGAGGAACGCACCCTGCGGGGCTGGGGGCTATTTAAGGAAGTCATGCTGGTGATGGTGCCGCCCCTGGCCCTGATCGTGGTGGTGCTGGGCAGCATCTTCGCGGGCTGGGCCACCCCCACCGAGGCCGGCGCTTTTGGCTCGGTGGGCGCGATGATCCTGGCCCTTATCTACCGCAAGTTCACCTACAAGGCGCTGGTGGAGAGCATGGTGGCCACCGCCCGGCTCACCGCCATGGTGGTGTGGATCCTGATCGGTTCCCGGGCGTTTTCCCTGGTCTTCCGCGGCCTCTACGGCGACGTGTGGGTGGAAGATCTGCTCAGCAACCTTCCCGGTGGCGAGATCGGGTTCCTGATCGTGGTGAACCTGGTTATCTTCATCCTGGGCTTCTTCATTGACTTCTTCGAAATCGCCTTCATCATCATCCCGCTGGTGGCGCCGGTGGCCGCCAAGTTGTTGCCGGCCCTCTTCCCCGATGCCATGGAACCGGTGCGCACCGCCCTGGTCTGGTTCGGGGTGATGATCGGCGTGAACCTTCAGACCTCGTTCCTTACCCCGCCCTTTGGCTTCTCCCTTTTCTACCTGCGGGGCGTGGCGCCCCCCGAGGTCAGCACCATGCACATCTACCGGGGAGCGGTGCCGTTCATCGCCATCCAGCTGGTGGGCCTCACCCTTTTGATCGTCTTCCCCCAAATCGTTACCTGGCTTTTGAACCTGACCGGCGGGGTTTGAGCCGGCCGCCGGTAAAACGGCGCCCCGGCCGGAGGGCCGGGGCGCCGCGCTTTTTCGCTTGGCTTAGAGCTTGGCGAAGAGGTACTGGCCCATGGCCAGCTCGGCGGTGGCGAACCAGCGGTTGATGTCGGCGCGGAAGGCTTTCCAGTCCTCGTAGACCTTCCGGTAGAACTTGTCCTTGGCCGCGATCTCGTCGTAGAGCGCGAAGGCCTCCTTCTCGGCGGCCTTCATCACGTCCAGCGGGAACTTGCGCAGCTTGACCCCGCGCTTCAAGAGCCGCTTCAGGGCTTGCGGGTTCTTGTAGTCGTAGTCCACCTGCATCTGCAGGTTGGCCTGGGCCGCGGCGGTCTTGATGACCTCCTTGTACTCTTTGGGGAGCCTGTTCCAGGCGTCTTTGTTGACGAAGAAGTGCAGGGTGGGCCCGGGCTCCCACCAACCGGGGTAGTAGTAGTACTTGGCGACTTTGTAAAAGCCCAGTTTCTCGTCGTCGTACGGGCCAACCCACTCGGTGGCGTCGATGGCGCCGCGCTCCAGGGCGGGGAAGATGTCGCCGCCGGCCAGCACCTGGACGGTGACCCCGAGGCGGGCCATCACCTTGCCGCCGAGGCCGGGGATGCGCATCTTGAGCCCCTTGAGGTCCTCCACCGAGTTGATGGGCTTGCGGTACCAGCCGCCCATCTGCACCCCGGTGTTGCCGGCCGGGAAGCCCACCATGTTGAACTGGTCGAAGAGTTCGCCGAGCAGCTTGCCGCCGTTGCCGTCGTAGAGCCAGGCGTTCTGCTCCCGGTAGGTGAAGCCAAAGGGCACCGCGGTAGCAAAGGCGAAGGCCGGGTGCTTGCCGATGTAGTAGTAGGCGGCGGTGTGGCCGGCTTCCACCGTGCCCTGCTGCACGGCGTCGACCACCTTGAGCCCGGGGACGATCTCGCCGCCGGCGTACACCCGGATGTCGAATTTGCCGTCGGTCATCGCCCGCACCCGCTCGGCTACGGTCAGCGCCCCGCCGTAGATGGTGTCCAGCGACTTCGGCCAGCTGGTGGCCATCCGCCAGCGGATACGCTTTTGGGTCTGGGCGAAGACCGGCCCGAAAGTGCTCGAGGCCGCAACCCCTACCGCTGCTTTCTTAATAAACTCGCGTCTTTTCACTCGCCATACCTCCTTTCCCGTCCGTTGCGCCATGAGTATACGAAGACCCCCCGGAACGGTGCAAGCGGTGCTGCATATTATTGCTATGGCCGCGTGTTTTTCCGCTTGCCCGACTGCTTGACACCCCTTTGGGCCTTGGGTAGCATGGGCTTTGCCCGCCTGCTGCGGGCAAAAACGCGGCCCCGTGGTGTAGTTTGGTTAGCACACCCGCCTGTCACGTGGGAGGTCGCGGGTTCAAGTCCCGTCGGGGCCGCCAATCGCCGAGGTAGCTCAGTCGGTAGAGCACGCGACTGAAAATCGCGGTGTCGGCGGTTCGATTCCGCCCCTCGGCACCAGATGGCCCCCGCCGGCTGGCGGGGGCTTTGGTTCGTAGCCGGGTTAGCGTCCGAGGAGCCAGCGGGCGAAGCCCTCGACCGCGTTGGGGCGAAGCAGCTCGGGGTCGGCGAGGGCGGCTTTCAGGTAGGCGCGGACGAGGGCGTCGTCGGCCATGGCCATGCGCTCGGCCACGCTTGGTTGGTGGCCTTTGGCCTGGTTGTAGGGGGCGATCTTGGCGGCCAGGGGGGCGGCCCGGTGGACGGCCTCGAGCAGCGCCCGCACCAACCGCTCTTCCCCCTTGGGGGCGAGGAGGTCGTCTTCCTCGACCAGCGGGAGGCCGTCGGGGTCGCGTGGAAGCGCCCCGAGGGCGTAGAACCGGCGGGCCAGGTTGGAGGCGCCCACCGCCAGCGTCCGTTGGGCCCAGACCCCGCCCAGGCGCGCCACCAGCTGGTAGAGGCCCCGGGGGAGGGCCTCCAGCGGCCCTACCCAGCCGGCGTAGCCGACCGTGTTGGTCGGGTAGGGGGGGCGATCTTCGAAGAAGGTGGCCCGGCGAACGGTCCGGCCGTCAGGTCCCTTTACCTCAACGACCAGCGGCGCCGCCGGAAGGGCGGGGTCGGCCTCGAGCGCCACCCGGACCCAGACCGGCTCGCCCGCCCCCAGCCGGTCCTGGGGCGGCCCGTCCGGCCGCAGCGAGACCGCTTGGATGGCGAGCTTCAGGAAGCTACCCGACAGCCGGTTGAGGCTCCGCCGTGCCCAGGGGGCGAGCGGCGAGCCGGGGGCTTGGGCGAGCAGGTTGCGGTAGGCCCGGCGGGCCGCCGCCACCTCGCCGGCGTAGGCGAGGAGCCGGCCCCGCCAGTAGGCGAGTTCGGGGTCGCCGCCGGCGTCTTTCAGGTCCTGGATCGCCGAGCGGATTTCCCAGTCCTGGTCCATCGCCACCGCCCGCCGGTAGTGGGCGAGCGCGGGGTAATAGGCGTGCCAGAGCGCATAAAGGAGGCCCAGGTTGTAGTGGGCGGTGGGGTTCTCCTCCAGCTTGAGGGCGTGGAGCGACGCCAGTCGGGCCCGGGCCCGGTCACCGGTCAGGTAGTAGGCCCAGCCGAGGTTGGTCCAGTAAAGCCCCTTTTCCGGGGCCAGACGCACCGCCTTCAAAAGGGCCGCGCGGGCCTCCTGGGGGCGGTTTTCCTCGAAGGCGGCGAAGCTTTCCATCTCGTAGCCCCAGGCATAGCCAGGCTCGATCGCGGGGAGCTTTCGGGCCAGCTCCCGCCAACGGGGGTCGCCGCGGTCGTGGAGGAGGAGTACGGCGGCGGTCTGGTGGAGCAGAAGGGGGCTTTGGGCCAGCTTTGCTACCTCGGGCCCCCGGCCGTGGGCCAAGAAGGCGCGCCAGACCAGCCCCATGCCGCTTTCGGGCATTGCCTGGGGGTGGTGGAAGCCGTACCAGAATTGCCGGAGCTCCCGCGGCAGGAAGCCGAGCTGGCCCTTTTCGAGCCCATCGGCGTACCGGTCAAGCTGCTGGGCGAGCTCCGGATCGGGGGCTTTTTGGGCGGCCCTGCGGGGGTCTTTGAGGGCCAGCCGGAGGACGGGCTCGAGCCCCGGGCGGGGGTTAAGGGGGCCGGTGGGACGGTCGAGGAGGGCGCTGGCCCAGGCCAGGAGGGCCGCGGCGTTGCCCACCACCGCCCGGTGGCTTTGCCGGCCGTCGAAGAGGGCGGCGTGGTAGACGCCACCGGCGTCCTTCCAGGCGGCCAGCACCCAGTCGGCCCCACTGGCTTCGGCGGCCATGCGAACCCCGCCGGGGGTGGCGAGCCGGGTCAGGGTGAGCCGCCAGCCTTCCCGCCACGGGGGTTCCGGCAAGAAAAGCCCGGTGTACACCGGATCCCGGGCCGAGAGCGCCTGGGCCACCGCGTAGGCGTCGGATAGGCCGCCCGGGCCTTCGAAAGGCAACACCCAGCCCTTGGCGAGGGCCAGGCCGAGCGCCAGAAAGACCGTCAGGAAGCGCCGCATGCCCACCACTATAGGGGCCGCCGGTGAGTCCCCGCTAAGCCGCTTGCTGCCGTCAACCGGAGGGTTCATGATGGGTTGACGTGGACCTGCTCGCCGCCCTCGGCGAAACCTGGACCCCGGGAACCGTTCTGGCCCGAAGGCTCGGGGTCAGCCGGCAGGCGGTGCAGCGGGCTGCCGACCGGCTGGCCCGGGAGGGTTACCCGGTGGAACGCTCGCGGCGGGGTTACCGCCTGGCCCCCGGAGCCCCGGTTCCGGGGGTGGTGCTCCCCAAGCTCCGCGGCCGGTTCGGCCGGCCCTACCGTTACCTGGGAACGGTCACGAGCACCCAGGATGTCCTGCGAAAGCTGGCCGAGGAGGGGGCGCCCGAGGGGACGGTGGTTCTCGCCGAGCGCCAGACCGCGGGGCGGGGGCGGCGGGGTCGGACCTGGGTGAGCCCCGGTGGGGGGCTTTACTTCTCCCTTCTGCTCCGCCCCCGGCTGCCCCTTGACCGGCTGCCCTTGATGCCCCTGGCGGCGGGGCTGGCGATGGCCCGGGCGGCGGGCGCGGGGGGGCTTAAGTGGCCCAACGACCTGGTGCTCTGGCGGGGCGAGTGGAAAAAGCTTGGCGGGGTGCTCCTCGAGGCCGAGATTCTAGCCGAGGAGGTGACCTACGCCCTTTTGGGGGTGGGGATCAACGTCGCTGAAGCCGGTCTTCCCCCCGAGGCGGCGGGGCTGGCCGCCGTCTATCCCGGCCTCCGCCGCGACGAGCTATTGGTCCGCCTCCTCGCTGAGCTAGAGCGGGCCTACCGGGCCCTCGCCGACCCCGAGGCCTTGCTCGAGGCCTACGCCCTTCACTCGGTGACCCTTTACCGCCGGGTACGGGCCGACTGGGTGGGC
>WFNN01000059.1 GCA_015488545.1 Thermaceae bacterium
CTCTTGCCCCGATCGGGGGCTAGGGGGGCGCGTGCGCGGCGCGGCTAGCCGTACCCGGCCGGGGCGGGGGGCCTAGTCGGCGGCTTCCTCCAGGTGCGGCTCGGCCTGCCCGAGCTCGGCGCCGAGGGCCCTAAGCTTTTCCTCGAGGTCCTCGTACCCGCGCTTTAAGTGCTCGGTGCCCTCGATCCGGGTCTCCCCCTGGGCGGCCAGCGCGGCCACCACCAGCGCCCCCCCGGCGCGGATGTCCAGGGCCCGGACCTCGGCTCCGAAGAGCGGTCGGCCGGTGATCGCCAGGGTGCGTTCCTTGATCGCGATCTCGGCCCCCATCCGGGCGAGTTCGGCGGCGTGGGTAAAGCGCTCGGGGTAGACCCGGTCGGAGACCAGGCTGGTGCCCGGTACGGTGGCCAGGTAAGCGCCGGCGATGGGCTGGAGGTCGGTGGGAAAGCCGGGGTACTCGCGGGCCTCCACGTTAAACGGGCGCGGGTCCGGGGTGGCCCGTAGCTCGATCCGGTCGCCATCGATGCCAATCCAGTGCCCGGCCTCGTGGAGTTTGTCCAGAAGGGCGTCGAGGTGGCCGGGATGGGCCCCGACCAGCCGCACCCGCCCTCGGGTGGCGGCGGCCGCCAGCAGGTAGGTGCCGGCCTCGATGCGGTCGGGGATCACCCGGTAGTCCTCCACCCCCGAGAGGCGGCGGGCGCCCCGCACGTGGATGCGGCTGGTCCCCGCCCCCTCGATCCTCGCCCCCATCCGGGTGAGGAAGCGGGCAAGGTCGGCGATCTCGGGCTCCTGGGCGGCGTTTACCAGGGTCACCTCGGCGTCGCCCAGGGCGGTCGCGAGGAGAACTTGCTCGGTGCCGCCGACGGTAGGCACGTCGAAGACCACTCGGCCGCGGAAGGGACGCACCCGCTCGGCCTGGAAGCGCCCCCCTTCTTCCTCGACCCGGGCCCCGATCTTCCTGAGCGCCTTGACGTGCTGGTCGACCGGTCGGGGGCCGAAGGCGCACCCGCCGGGCAACGAGACGCTGCCCTCGCCGGTCCGGGCGAGCAGGGCTCCCAGCACGATGAAGCTCGCCCGCATCTTGGCCACCAGCTCGTAGGGGGCATCGGTGCGACGGATCTCGGGGGTCTCGAGGTACAGCCGCCGCCCCTCCCAGGCATAGCGGGTGCCCAGGTGGGCGAGGAGCTCCAGCATCACCTCGATGTCGCGGAGCCGGGGAACCTCCACCAGTTCCACCGGGTCGGGCGTGAGCAGGCTGGCTGCTAGGATTGGCAGCACCGCGTTCTTGGCCGGGCTCACCCGGACCTCACCGGATAGCGGTTTTCCTCCTCGTATAATCAACGGCGCGCTCACCGGGACCCCCTTTGAGCATGTTGTGCATCATACACAACGTGCGCATATGCATTATGATCCCTCGCAGGTGCGTTGTCAACAAATGCCGCGCTTTGTACAATGAGAGCGCCTGGAGGCGGCATGCCCAAGAAGGAGAAAAAGCGCTTGCAGGTGGTGATCTCGGACGAGCAGGACGCCCTTTTGACCAAGGCGGCCTACGAGCTTTCGAGCCCCGAGCGGCTGGTTTCCAAGTCCGAGGTGGTCCGCCTGGCGATCGAAAAGATCGCTCGCGAAATCGAAGAGGGCCGCCTCGAGGTCGACGCCCTTCTCGCCAAGCTGAAGGAGGAGGAGGCGTCCGGCGAGTAGACCCCATGCAACAATAGGCCCGGTGAAGCGGATCGGCGGGCGCTACCGCCTGGAGGAGCCTCTCGGCCAAGGGGGCATGGCCGAGGTCTGGCGCGCTTTCGACGAGCGGATGCAGCGGCCGGTGGCGGTGAAGATGCTATTCGCCCACGTCCACCCCGCCGAGCGCGCCCGGTTCGCCCGCGAGATCCAGGCCTTGGCCCGGCTTTCCCACCCCGGGGTGGTGCCCATCTACGACCTGGGCGAGGAGGAAGGCCGGCTTTTCTTCGTGATGGAGCTGGTCGAGGGCGGCCCCTTCGACCGGCTGGGGCCCTTCGAGGAGGGGGTGGAGGGGCGACGGCTTCTGGCCGCGGCCCTGGAGGTGCTCGATACCCTGGACTACCTCCATAAAAAGGGGGTGATCCACCGCGACCTCACCCCGGCCAACATCCTCACCACTCCCGAGGGGCACGCCAAGGTGATGGACTTCGGTCTTGCCTACCTCGAGGACGCCGACGCCGGCCTGACCCGCACCGGCTACACCCTGGGCACCCCTCTGTACATGGCCCCGGAGCAGGCGACCGGCGGCGAGCTCACCCCGGCAGCCGACCTCTATTCCTTCGGGGCGGTGCTCTACCGGGCCCTGGTGGGCGAGCCGCCGTTTGGCGGCGAGCACGACCAGGCGATCCTTTACAAGCACGTCTACCAGGACCCGGTCCCGCCCGCATCCCGGAACCCCGCGGTTTTCCCCGGGCTTTCCCGGTTCGTCCTCGATCTTCTGGCCAAGCGCCCGGAGGACCGCCCGAAGAGCGCACGGTTGGCCGGTCGGCGCCTTTTGCGCCTGGCGCGGGAGCTCGAGGCCCGGGCCTACCGCGCCGCCCGGGGCGGGGCGAGCCGGAGCGGCCACTACCCCGAAGGGCCCCTGGCCCCCGAGGCGCTCGACAAGGAGGCGTTCGCCAGCTTGGAGGGGGAGGTCGCTTGGCCGGCCGAGCTGGTTCGGGAAGGGGCTCGCCTGGCGATCGGCGTGGGGC
>WFNN01000060.1 GCA_015488545.1 Thermaceae bacterium
GCCCAGGGTTCCCACTGGAAGCCCAGGCTTACCCCTTCCGGGCCGGCCTTCGCGTAGATCCCGTCGCCACCAGTCCGGGCTGCCCTCGGGGTGGTGGGGTAGGGCACGATCGTGTAGGTCTCCCGGGTCGGAGGGGGTCCGAGGGCCCCTGGGGCGCAGGCGGCTAGCAGCAGCCCGAGCAGGGAGGCCAGGATGATTCGTCTCATATTCAGGTTATACTCCGGCATGGTTCCAACCCCGCTCCGCTTTGACAAACCCCGGCTCCCCGATTACACTGTTCGTTGCGGCTGGGGCCGTGGCGCAGCTGGGAGCGCGCCTCAATGGCATTGAGGAGGTCGTGGGTTCAAGTCCCACCGGCTCCACCAAAAAGCCCCCGGGGAAACCGGGGGCTTAGCTTTTTAGCTCCTCGATCAGCGCCCGGGCGGCCTCACCAATGGCGTCGCGAACCCGGCGCCACTCATCGAGGGGCTTTCCGCTTGGGTCGGGGAAGCTGGTGTGGTGGCGGTGGGTCTTCGCCGGGTAGTTGGGGCAGGCCTCGTTGGCGGCGTCGCAGACGGTCCAGACCAGGTCGAAGTTCCAGGGGTCGGGGACCTCGAGGAGGGTCTTGGAGAACTGCCCCTTCAGGTCGATTCCGGCCTCGGCCATGACCTGGACCGCCTCCGGTTTTAGGTGAGTCTTCTCGATGCCCGCCGAGTGAATTTCGGCGGCAAGGCCGAGAGTGCGGGCCCAGTGCCTAAGCCAGCCCTCGGCCATCTGGCTGCGGGCCGAGTTATGGGTGCAGAGGACTAGGATCCGCACGGGGCAGGCTCGGCGAGCTCGTACTCCCCCTTGTTGTCCATCTCGGTGACCAGGTCATTGGCCCGCTTGCCGGCGAGCTCGGCGACGCGGGCCCCGAGCCGGTTCAGGGCCAGCTTGTGGAACCCGGTAAAGGCAACCTCCACCTTGCCGTCAACCAGCAGGTAGGTGGCCGGCACAAAGCCACCGCCAAAAGCTTTCAGGGCGGTGCAACCGTCCTCGACCACGGGGAAGCCGTCCAGGTAGCCCCCAGTGTAAACCTCGGTTTCCTCCGGGCGGGCGGTGGAGACGAACCAGACCGGAACGTCCGGCGCCATGGCCGGAAGCCGGCGCAGGTAGCCGACCACGTGGCGGCTCGCTAGCACCACCGGGTGGAAAAAGCAGAGCACAAGCGGCCCCTGGGTACGGGCGGGATCGAGTTCGCGGCCGTCTTTGGCCTTGAGCTTCAGGCTTGGAACCTCGGTGCCTTTTTCCAGTACGTCCACCGCGGGCCTCCTAGCGAATCCGGGCTCGGTAGGCGCCGAGCGCGGTCATGCCTAGCCTTTCCAACGTGCCCTCGGGCAGGGGTAAGGGTTCCTCCAGGGCCACCTCGAAGTCGCCCGCGCCCACGCTGCGGGCCAGCGCCGCTGCTTGTTCCAGGAGCAAAAGGGCGGCGGTTTCGCTTTGGTGATCGGGGTGGAGGAGGATGCGGTCCACCCGGGCCACCGGCAGGTCGTCGAAGACCCCCTGGCGTACCCAGACGCTGGCCGCACCCACCACCGCGCCTTCCTCTTCTTCTAGGAGAAGAAGGGCGTTGCCCTGGCCCGAAAGGAAGTAGAGCAGGTTACGGGCAAGCTGGGCGGCCTGGTCTTCTTCCAGCGGGCGGCCCAGAACCGCCTCCAGCAGTCTTCGTAGGGCCGCCGCGTCCCGGGGAAGGGCCTCCCGCACCCGCACACCGGGATTATACGCCGGGGGGAAGGGGGGTTCGTCCCTGGTAGACTGGCCCCGATGCAACTGGTCCTGCTCTCCGGTCTCTCCGGGGCCGGCAAGACCACCGCCCGGTTTGCCCTCGAGGACGCCGGGTACTTCACCGTCGACAACCTGCCGCCGCCGCTCATTCCGGCGCTGGTCGAGCGGCTAGAGGCGGCGGGGGTGAAGCGGGCGGCGATCGTGGTGGATGTCCGCACGGCGCGCTGGATCGGGGAGCTTGAGGCCGTTCTCGCCGGTCTCAAGCAACGGGCGGGGGTGGTGGGGATTTTCCTCGAGGCCCGCCCCGAGGTGCTGCTCCGCCGCTACAACCTTACCCGTCGCGTCCATCCGCTCGGGACCGGGGGGCTGACCCGCGAGCTGGCACGTGAGCGGGCGACCCTGGCGCCGGTACGGCTACTCGCCGACTTCGTGTTGGACACTTCCGAACTCGCGCCCCGCGAGCTCAAGTCCCGCATCCTGGAGCTTTTGGGGGCGGGGCGGAAGTTCCTTTTGCGACTGGTTTCCTTCGGCTTCAAGTGGGGGGTGCCCCAGGACGTGGATTTGGTCCTCGACGCCCGAGGTTTCCCCAACCCCTACTACCTCCCGGAGCTCAAGGAGCGGCCGGGGCTTGACCCCGAGGTGCAGGCCTACGTGTTCCAGGGCGAGGAGGATCGCTACCAGGCCATGCTCACCTTGGTTGGTTTCGCCGCCGAGGCGGCGGAGAGGGAGGGCCGCAAGGGCTACACCGCGGCGGTGGGTTGTACCGGCGGTTTTCACCGCAGCGTGGCCCTGGCGGTCCGGCTGGCCGAAGACCTGGCCAGCCGTTTCGAGGTGGAGGTGTTCCACCGTGACCTGGAAAAACCCTAGCCTGGAGTGGCTCCGCCCCGGTCTCCGGGTAAAGCGCTACGCCGCCCTGGCCGCGTTGGGGTTTTTGCTGGCTATCTTCGGGGTGGGGCTAGCTTCGGCCGGGGCCCCCTTCCCCGAGCTCGCCCGGTGGCTGTTGGCGAGGGGGGTTTCCCCGGTGGCGGCGGGCCTCTTGGCCCTGGCCCTTGGGGTCGTCCTGCTGGTGCTCGGTATTCGCTGGATGAACCGCAGCATCCTCTCGGCCCTCACCGACCCCGACCGGGTGCCCGGGCTGGTGTACCGGCGGCGACGGCTAGAGGCCGGCCCCCGGGTGGTGGCGCTGGGGGGCGGTACCGGGCTGGGGCGGCTCCTCGCCGGGCTCAAGACGGTGACTGCCCACACCACCGCGATCGTGGCCGCCACCGACGACGGCGGATCCACCGGAAGGCTCCGGGCTGCCTTCGGGGTGCCGGCGGTGGGCGATCTGGTCGACTGCATGGCCGCTCTTTCCCCGGCCGCGCGAACCCCCGAGCTGATGCGCTACCGCTTTGCCCGGGGCGGTGATCTGGCCGGCCACACCTTTGGGAACCTCTTCCTGGTGAGCCTTTACGAGCTCACCGGCGACTTTGCTGAGGCCATCCGCAGCGCGAACCGGATGCTGGCCCTGCTGGGCGCGGTCTGGCCCAGCACCCCCGAGCCGGCGGTGCTGGTGGCCGAGCTCGAGGACGGCCGCCGCGTCGTCGGTGAAACCCGGCTTCGCGACGCCGGCGGCCGGGTGGTGCGGGTGGCCCTTCGGCCCCCTGAGGTGGCGGCCATGCCCGAGGCGGTGGCGGCGCTCCGCCGGGCCGGGCTGGTGGTGCTGGGGCCCGGAAGCCTCTACACCAGCATCGTGGCCAGTTTCCTTCCCCCCGACGTGCGCAAGGCGGTAGCCGAGAGCCCCGGGCGGTTGGTTCAGGTGGTCAATCTGATGAGCGAGCCCGGGGAGACCGACGGGATGGACGCCTACGCCCACGTGGAAGCGGTGGCCCGGCACTTAGGGCGCTGGCCCGAGGTTGCGCTGGTCCACACCGCCGGTTTTCCCGAGGCGGTGCTGGACCGCTACGCCGCCGAGGGGCAGCACCCCGTGCCCTACGACCCCGCGCCTTTCCTGGCGCGGGGGATCCGGGTAGTCGAGGGGGACTTCCTCGAGGCCGGCGAACTCGCCCAGCACGATCCTAAGAAGCTCATCCGGGCGCTGGTAGGATTGCTTTCGTGATCGCGCTGGCCCTGGCCGCCGCCCTGCTCTTTACCGATCCTGCCGGGGACGTTCCCCCGCCTGGGTACGCCTGGCCCAAGGCGTCGGTCTACCAGGCGGTGGGGTTCGCGGACCTGGTGGCCTTTCGCGTCGTGGAACGGAGCGGGGGGCTGGCCTTCGGTTTCCGGCTCGACCGCACCCCAAACCCCGGCCGCGCGCCGCTCGGTTTTTCCCTGGCGGTGCTGGCAGTCTACCTCGACACCGGGCCGGGGGGGGTGGAGGTGCTCCCCGGGGCGGGGTTCCGGGTTTCGAAGGAAGCCGCCCCCGAGTGGGCGGCGGTGGTGAGCGGTTGGGGCGCCCGCCTCTACGACCTCAAAACCGGTCAGGCCGAAACGCTCGCCGCCCGGCGCGAGGGCGACTGGATCGTGGTCGAAACCTCGGTTCCCCCGGGGCGCTACCGCTACTACCCCTTGAGCGGCCTCTACGACCCCTTCGCCCCCTTAGGGTTTCGTCGGTCGCGGGTGGGGGGCGGGATCTGGGCGCTCGGGGCGCCCCCCGGTAGCCCCAACGCGGTGGACGTCTTTGACCCCGGGGCTTACGCCCGCGGGTACCTGGAACCCGCCCGTCCGCCGCGGACGTTCACCCCGCGGGGGCTGGCGGTGGCCCTTTTGGCCCTGCTTTCGGCAACGCTGGTGGCCTGGGGCGGGGTCGACGCGGTTCGGCGGTACCGGGAGACCCGGCGTGCGCCGCCTGCTTAGCGTGCTCTTCCTCTGGGGCGCGGCCCTGGCGGCGGTGCCCCCGGGGCTCTTGGGGCTCACCTTTAGCGCCGAGGGCGGGGCCTGGGTTTACCGGGGCCGGGGCGTGCGGTTTGCCTACGTGCCCGGGGTGGGCTGGGCCCCGCCCCTGGAC
>WFNN01000061.1 GCA_015488545.1 Thermaceae bacterium
AGACAGCCCCGAGCCCGGCGGCCGCCAGCGCCACCGCCAGCGCGCTGGCCCCGGAAACCCAAAGGAGGCCACCCCCGAGACCGACGGCTACCGGCACGTAAAACCCCAGCGCCAGCGCCAGCGGCAGCAGCAGGAAAAGGGCGAAACCCAGGCGGGTCAGGAGTATAACCCCCCGCGAGAGGGGGGCCGTGGCGATGAGCCAGTAACCGGGGCCCTCGAGGCCGAAAAGCGGAAACGCGAGCCTGAGCCCCACCGCCACCAGCACGAACCCCTGAAACGCCAGGTGCAAAAACCCCACCACCCGCCGGAAAAGGGCCCCCTCCAAGGGCATGGCCGCCAGGCTGGTAAGGTAGAGCAGCACCAACACCAGGACCAGAACGAGCTCGGCGACCCGGCGGGGATCGCGGAAAAAGCGCCGGAGGTCCCGCAGCCAAAGGGCGGCGACGGGGTGGCCCGCCTCCCAAGGGGCGGGCGGCGCCGGCGGACGCTCGCGGAAGGTGCCCTCGAGCCCCCGCACCCAACCCACCCGGTAGGTCAGGGCCGAGGCCGCCACCACCGCCACCGCCCAGACCAGGGCGAGCCCCGCCAGGACCCAAAGCCCGGGGTCCACCCCACCGGCGAGCCCGGCCTCCACCGCCCGGGCGGCCCAGGTGGAGGGCAGAAGGGGCGACCCCGAACGGGCCCATTCGGCGAGGAAGGCGGAGAGCGCCTCGGGGTTTTGAAAAGCCCGCTGAAAGAGCGCCTCGGGGCGGGCGGCTCGGAGGACGTAGACCAGCCCCCCGCCCAGCACCGCGCTCCCCGCCGCAGCCCACTCCCGGGCCCGCCCGGCGGGGGCATACCGCAGGAAAAAGAGCGAAAGGCTCGCCCCCAGCGCCACCGGCAGGGCGTAGAGGAAGACCGTTACCGCCAAAGCCAGGGGGTAGTACACCGGCGGCGCGCGGTGGAAAACCCCGATGGCGAAAAGCACCGGCAGGGTAAGGAAGGCGGGAAGGCCGGCGGTGGCCAGGAAGGCTTCCAGTGCCTTCTGGGCGAAAACCCGCCAGGCGGGGATCGGCCAGGCCAGCAGCAGGTGAAGGTCGGGCGAGGCGTAGAGGAAACCCAGCGATCCCGGCAGGGCGGAGAGCAGCGTTGCCGCCGACAGCAGGAGAAAGAGGCCCTCGAGGCTCCGCGCCTCCACCGCCTGGGCGGCGAAGGGATAGCGCGCGAGGAAGCCGAGGAAAACCAGGGTCACCCAGTAGGCGAGGGCGGCCATGGCCGCCCCCAGCACCGCCGCCAGCAAACGGGCGAGCGGGCGGGTGCGAAGGCTATGGGCGAGGATCCCAAGGCGAAGCCTGAGCACCGGCGTCCTCCGTGAGGCGCAGGAAGACCTCTTCCAGGCTCCTCGAGTCGTGGGCCCGGCGCACCTCCGTGGGCGGCCCGAGCAAAACCAGCCGCCCTCGGTGGAGGAGGGCCACCCGGTCGGCGACGGACTCGGCGAGCTCGAGCTGGTGGGTGGAAAAGAGCACCGCCCGCCCGGGCCGGGCGTAGTCCCGGAGCAGCCCGCGCACCGTCCGGGCCGCCACCGGGTCGAGGCCGACCATCGGCTCGTCCACGATCAAAACCGGCGGCCGGGGCAGAAGCGCAGCGGCGAAGGTCAGCTTTTGCCGCATGCCGTGGGAGTAGGTCTCGATCAGGGCGGAGGCGTAGCGGGTCAGGCGAAAGCGGGCGAGCTCCTCCTCAATCCGGCGTTCGGCCTCGGGTCTAGGAATCCGGTAGAGGCCGGCCACGAAGCGGAGGAGCTCGACGGCGGTCAGCTTGCCATAGAGGTAGGGGCGGTCGGGCACGTACCCAAACCGGGCCTTGGCCCGGACCGGGTGCCGCCAGACCTCCACCCCGTCGACGAAGACCCGCCCCCGGCTCGGCGAAAGCTGGCCGGTGAGGATGCGGATCGCGGTGGTCTTTCCCGCCCCGTTCGGTCCCAAGAGGGCAAGGCTCTCCCCGGCCCCAACCGAGAGCGACAGGTCCCAAAGGGCCCGGTAGCGCCCGTAGTCCTTGCCCACGCGCTCGAAGCGAACCACCCTACTTCTCGATCACCTCGGCGTCGGGCGGGTAGGCAAGCAGGGCGGCCTTTTTTAGGCTAACCCGCTCAAACTTCCGCCACACCAGATCGACCACCGGATCGCCCTCAAGGTCCAGGACGCGGTAGCGACGGGGCAAGGGCGGGTTCTCCTTGAGCTCGAGCTCGACCCGGGAAAACCCAGCCCGCTCGGGATCCCCAGGCACACCCACAAGCCGCACCACCCCCCGTTCCTTACCAAGGAGCCGCCAGTGAAGACCGGCCCGCCTCCCCAGTTCGTCAAAGGTTCCCAGTTCGGAAAGGGAAAGCCCAAGCCCCTCGATCCGCGCCCTTTTCCGGGGGTAAACGATCACCTGGTTGGTGAGAAAAAGGTAGTTCATCACCTTCTCGGGGGTGATCACCACGAAGTTGTCGGCCACCGAATCGGGGGCGAGAAACTCAATGCGGATGATCTTTGCTTTAGGGAGCGTACGGACGCGCATCTTAATGGAGGTGCGCTCGCCCGTTGGGGTTCGAACCTTGCCTTCGATCAACGCCTCCCATGGAGCGGCCTTTAGGTAGGCCTCGCTTTTGGCAAGCCAGTCTTCGGCGGCACCGGCAAAGGCCAGCGCAAAAAGCAGCGGAAAAAGCCAGGCAACCCTTTGCATCCACCCCACCCTACCTGCCCGGATTGAGCGGGAAATGGGAAAGGCTACACCCGTTCCAGGGGCACCCCCGCCCGGCAAAGCGGGCAGTCCTCGGGGGCGTAGGTCTCGGGGACGAAGCGAAGGAGGGCCAAAAAGGGCACGCTAAAGTCTAGGGGCTCGGGGCTCCGATCCACCACCTGTCTCTTATACACATCTGACGC
>WFNN01000062.1 GCA_015488545.1 Thermaceae bacterium
CCACGGACCCCACCGCCCAGGACCTCGCCGCCCGCCTCACCCCGCCCGGCGGTCCCGGCCACCTGCTGGGCACCGACCGGCTGGGGCGGGACATTCTCTCAAGGCTCCTCTTCGGCGCCCGGCTCTCCCTTTTGGTTTCCACCGCTAGCGTGCTGATCGGCCTTCTTTTAGGCCTTCCCTTGGGGCTCGTCTCCGGCTACGTGGGCGGGCGGCTCGACGACCTCCTGATGCGGCTCGGCGACATCCAGCTCTCGCTCCCCTTCATCGTGTTGGTGATCGCGGTCATGGCCGCGCTGGGACCGAGCCTTTTGAACACCATCCTGGTGCTCGGGGTGACCAGCTGGGTGGTCTACGCCCGGGTGGTGCGAGGCAGCGTGCTCTCGCTAAAAGAGCTGGACTTCGCCATGGCGGCCCGGGCGCTCGGGGCCAGCACCCCCCGAATCCTCCTGCGCCACCTGCTGCCCAGCGCCCTACCGCCCCTGATCGTGGTGGCCACGCTGGAGCTCGCTCGCATCATCGTGGCCGAGGCCGCCCTCAGCTTCCTCGGCCTTTCGGGCGTACCCCCGGAGATCCCCAGCTGGGGGCAGATGCTGGCGGACGGCCGGGAAGTCCTCTTCTTCGGGGGCTGGTGGGTGGCCACCTTCCCCGGGGTGGCGATCAGCCTGGTGGTCCTCGGTATCAACCTTTTCGGCGACGCCCTGGCCGAAGTCCTGGACCCCCGTAGCCGCTAGGGCCGGGCCAGCCGGCCCAGGGTTAGCCCCTGCACCAACACGCTAAAGACCACCACCCCGTAGGTGAGGGCCACCAGCAGGGGGCGTTCGGGAAGGTCGGGGAGGCCGAGGGCGAGCGCTACCGAGATGCCGCCCCGAAGCCCGCCCCAGACCATGATCCAAAACCCCGGCAAGCGTCGGGGGCCGGGGAGCAGAAGGAGCGAGGGCCCGGCGGAAATCGCCCGGGCCAGGAGCACCAGGGGCACCACCAGCAAGAGCAGGAGCAGGGTGGACGGGTGAAAGGGAATCACCAAAAGCTCCAAGCCCATCAGCACGAAGAGCAGCGCGTTCAGAATCTCGTCGAGCATGGCCCAGAAGAGGTCCAGGTGCTCCCGGGTGGTGGGGCTCATCGCTAGGGTGCGCCCGTGGTTCCCGATCAAAAGCCCTGCGGCCACCATCGCCAGCGGCCCCGAGCTCCCCAGACGGCCGGCCAGGGCGTAGCCCCCGGTAACCAGGGCCAGGGTAATGAGCACCTCGGTGGTGTAGTCGTCGGTCCTTTTCAGCAGGTAGAAGGCCAGGAAGCCGAGCCCGAGGCCCAGAGCCACGCCGCCCACCGCCTCCCGCAAAAAGGCCTCCCCGACTCCGGTGTGGGCCCCCTCGAGGCCGGCGAGAATCAGGCTGAAAACCACCACCCCCACCCCATCGTTGAAGAGCGACTCCCCGGTGATCACCGCCTCCAGGCTCCGGGCCAGCCCCGCCCTTTTCAAAAGGCCCAGCGCCGCGATGGGGTCGGTGGGCGAGATCAGCGCCCCGAAAAGGAGGGCGGCGGGGTAGCTAAGCGATAGCCCAAAAAGCCCCGCGAGCCCGTAAAGGCCGCTGCCTACCAGCCAGGTGCTGACCAGCACCCCCAGGGTCGCGAGCACGAGGATCAAAAGGCCGTTTTGGCGGAGGTCGTCGAGGTTCACGTGGAGGGCGCCGGCGAAGAGCAGGAAGGCGAGGAGCCCCTGCATCAGCACCCGGTCCAGGGGCACCGTGGCCAGCCAGTCCCGAGCGAGCTCGGCGGCGGCGCCGCCAGAGACGAGCAAAAGCAGGGAGAGGGCGAGCCCCCCGAGCATCACCCCGATGGGGGTGGGCAGGCGCAGAACGTGGACGTTCAGGTAGGCGAAGAGGGCGGTGAGGGTGAGCAGCACCGCCAGGGCATCGAAACCCGCCACCTCCCGAGCTTAGCGCACCAAGCAGTGCCCGGCGAGGAGGGCCTCGGCCCGCTCCAACGGGGTTTTCCCGGAGTCCATGGGGTTCAGGGCTTCCTCCAGGACCGGGCGCCGGCTCCGCCAAAAGACCCCGGTGGGGATCCGCTCGCCCCACTCGGCCGCCTTTTCGGCGAAGCCGGCGACGTCGCCGGCTTCGGGGTCGTACCCGTTCTCTGCCAGGTCGTAAACCCGTCCGGCGAACCATTCCCGGGTATAGAGGTCGTTGTAGGTGGGGCAGGGCTGGAGCACGTCGATAAAGGCGAGGCCAGGGTGGCGAACGGCCTGGGCGATCAGGCCGGCCAGGCCCCGGATGTCGAAGGCGAACCCCCGGGCGATGAAGGTGTACCCGCTTGCGAAGGCCAGCCAGAGGGGGTTAACCGGTCCCTGGGGGTTGGGCCGGGCCAGGCCCTTGGGGCGGTCCCCGAAGCCAAGGGTGGGGGAAGCCTGGCCCTTGGTCATGCCGTAGACCTGGTTGTTAAAGAGCAGGTAGGTGAGGTCGACGTTCCGCCGACCCGCCCCCACGAAGTGACCGGCCCCGATCCCCATCCCGTCGCCGTCGCCGGCCAGGGCCACCACGGTGAGCTCGGGGCGGGCCAGCTTGATTCCCTGGGCCACCGGAAGCCCGCGGCCGTGCAGGGTATGGAGGCCGTAGGCCCGGAGATAGTGCACGGTCTTGGCCGAGCAGCCGATCCCCGAAACCAGCACCACCCGGTCGGGGGGCAGGCCCAGCTCGGCGAGGGCCCGGGAAAGGGCGGCCACAATGCCGTAGTTGCCGCAGCCCGGGCACCAGTCGGGCGCGAGTTCGGAACGGTAATCCTTGGGTTTCATCTCACACCCCCGCGCGGAGCACCAGCCGCCTGGGGGCTTTGCCCCCAGCCACCGCTCGGAAGGCGGCCGCGAGCTCCTCTATGGTGATCGGCCGGCCGTTGTACTTGACGATGCGGTGGTCGGCCTCGATGCCGGTCCGGGCCCGGAGCAGGGCGGCCAGCTGGCCGGTGGCGTTCTGCTCCAGGGTGACCACCCGCTTGCCCTCAAGCACCCCGGCCACTTCGGGAAAGGGCTCCAGGAAGAAAAGGTGGAGGTAGCCGAGGCCGGAAACCGCCTCCAGGGCGGCCACCGCCGCCTCGTAGACCGAGCCCCAGCCCACCACCACCGTCCCCGCTTCGGGGTTAAAGAGGCGATGGGTCCGCTCGGGGGGCAGGTAGGCCCGGAGGGCTTCCGCCTTTTTCAGCCTTTTCTCCATCATCGCCTGGCGGAGCTCGGGGTCCTCGGTGATGTGGCCGTGCTCGTCGTGCTCGTCGGAGGTGATCCAGTAGTGGGCCCCCGGGCGGCCCACCGGAAGGAAGGGCGAGACCCCATCGCCTTCGCCCAGGCGGTAGCGGGGGAAGGCCCCCTCGGCCTCACCGGGCCGCTTGGGAAGGGCTCTGGGTAGATCCGCCAGGGATAGGGGGGGCAGGGTTTTTCGCGTTTGGGCCAGGTGCTTGTCAGCCAGGTGTATCACCGGAAGCTGAAAGCGCCAGGCGATCGCGAGCGCCAGGGCGGCGTCCGCAGCCATCCCCTCCACGGTGGCGCTGGCCAGCACCGCCCGGGGGAACTCGCCGTGCCCCGCCGAGAGAGCAAAAAGGAGATCGGCCTGTTCGTGGCGGGTGGGCAGGCCGGTGCTGGGCCCGCCCCGCTGGTAGAGGGTGATCACCAGCGGGGTCTCGGTCATGCCGGCGAACGAAAGGGCCTCGGCCATCAGCGAAAAGCCCGGTCCGCTGGTGGTGAGGGCGGCCGGCACCCCGGCCGCCGCCGCCCCCAGGGCCATGTTCACCGCCGCCAGCTCGTCCTCCACCTGGACCACCCGGACCCCAGCCCCGGGGTGGGCCTCGAGGTAGAAGGGCTCGTCGGTGGCCGGAGTAATGGGGTAGTAGCTCATGAAGCCGAGCCCGGCCGCGACCTTGCCGATCGCCGAAGCCTCGGAGCCCGAGAGCCAAACCCGGGGGCCGGGCTCGGCTTCATGAGCTACTACCCCATTACTCCGGCCACCGACGAGCCCTTCTACCTCGAGGCCCACCCCGGGGCTGGGGTCCGGGTGGTCC
>WFNN01000063.1 GCA_015488545.1 Thermaceae bacterium
CCGAAGCCCCCCCGCCCCAGCGGCTCATCGCCGAGGTTCATTTGGAACCCGAGGGCGCCTGGGTCCGGGCGGTGATTCGAGTGCTCCGGGTACCCGAGGCCGGGTACCTCGAGGCCGTCTGGTACCGGGATGAAAAGCGGATCTGGCACCGGGCCTTCTTCCTCGAGGCCCCGACCGTCCTCGAGACCGCCCTGCCCCACCCGGGGCAGGGCAGCTACCGGCTGGTGCTACGCTGGCAGGGCGAGGCGGTGGCCGCGGCCCTGTTTGGCGCCCCTACCCCACCCAAAGCAACACCGCCGGAATGGAAAGAAAACTGAGCAGGGTGGACACCGCCACCGTGCGGGCGGCCAGGTCGGCGTCGCCCCCGAACTCGGCGGCCAGCATGTAGGTGTTCACCGCCACCGGCATCCCCGAGAGCAGCACCAAAAGGGCGAGGTCGAGCCCGCCAAGACCGAAGACCCGCCCCGCCAGCGCGGCGATGGCCGGTCCGCCCAAGAGGCGCACCCCGCTGGCCAGGAGTTCAAAAGCGCCCAACCGAAACGGGGTCCTGGCAATCTGCATCCCTAGGCCCACCAGGAGCATGGGGATCGCCGCCGTCCCCACCATCGCCACCGGACGGGCCAGCACCTCGGGAAGGGCAAACCCGCTGACCGCCACCAGCAAACCGAGGAAGAGAGCCCAGACGAAGGGCAGGCGGAAGAGCAGGCGGAGGTTCTCCCCCGCCCCGCCGCCCCGGAAATGTACCGGCCCGAAACCGAAAAGCACGATCGTGGAAAGCAAGAAGTAGATCACCGCCCGTTCCAACCCACCCTCGCCCAGGGCAAAGAAAGCCACCGACAGCCCCATGTTCCCCGAGTTGGGGAAAACCGCCGCGGCCACCAGGGTTTTGGCCACCGGGGGAGGAAGGGCAAGAAGCCGGGTGAGCAAGCGAGCGGCCAGGTAAAGCCCGGCGTAGGTGGCCAGGTAGGCGAGGGTAAACCGGCCAAGCGCCACCGGGCCGGACCCGGCTTTGGCCACCTGATCGAAAACCAGGAAGGGCACGAAAACGTAGAGCACCAGCCGGACGTAACCCGGCACGTCGGGCTTCAAGCGGTGGCCGGCCACCCACCCCAGCGCCGCGATCAGGAAAACCGGCAGGGTGGCCGAGAAGAGCGGGGTCACGTCAGCCCTCGATGACCACCGGGATGAGCACCGGGTCGCGACCGGTGGCCTTCTTGATGAACCGCTTCACCGGGAAGTAGATCGCGTCCCGGATCGCCTCCAGGCTTTTCTTCTGCTTCAGCCCCTGGACCACCGCCTCCTCGGAAAGCCGGCGGATCTCCCCGAGGAGCTTTTGGCCCGCCTTGACAAACCCCAGGCTCACCACCTCGACCACCGGCTCGGGGCCGGCCACCGCGGTGATCACCACCACCCCGTCGGCGGCCATGCGGTGGCGCTCCTCGAGGATCTCGTCGGTGATGTCCCCGACCCCCAGGCCGTCCACGTAGTAAGCCCCCGCTGGAACCTCGCCCACCTTCTTCATGTCGTCGGGGGTCAGCCGGATCACGTCCCCGTTCTTTGGAATCAGGATCTTCTCCGGCGGCTGGGGCATGCTGCTCGCCAGCCAGGCGAAGTTGGTCTGGTGGCGCATCTCGCCGTGCCAGGGGATAAAGAACTTGGGCTTGGCGAGGTTCAAAATGAGCTTTAGCTCCTCCCTGGAGGCGTGCCCCGAGGTGTGCACCCGGTAGGCCGGCGGGTAAAAGACAAAGGCCCCGAGCTCGTAGAGGCGGTTGATCACCCGGTTCACCGCCGACTCGTTCCCCGGAATCGGGCTAGAGGAGAGGATCACCGTGTCCCCCGGCTTCACGCTGAGCTTGGCGTGGCCACCGAAGGCGAGGCGGGAAAGCACGGCCATCGGCTGCCCCTGGCTGCCTGTGGCCAGCACCAGCACTTGTTCATCGGGGAGGTCGTTGATCTCGTCGAGGCTGTAGAGGCGGTCCTTGACCTCGAGGTAGCCGAGCTCCTGGGCAATGCGGGCGAACTTGATCATGCTCCGGCCGTCTACCGCCACCTTGCGCCCGTACTTCTCGGCGATCCGTATCACCGACTGCACCCGGTGAGTGTGGGAGGCGAAAGTGGTCACGAAGACCCGTCCCTTGGCCCGACCGATCACCAGGTCCAGGGCCTCGGCCACCTCGGCCTCGCTCGGGGTGTAGCCGGGCCGCTCGGCGTTGGTGGAGTCGGCGATCAAAAGCAGCACCCCCTCCTGGCCGGCCTCGGCCACCTTGGCCAGGTGGCTGACCTTGCCGTCGATCGGTGTGGGGTCGAGCTTGAAGTCGCCGGTGTGCACGATGCGCCCCACTGGGGTGTGGATAATCAACCCGGAGTTATCGGGGATCGAGTGGGTCATGCGGTAGAGGTCGACGGTGAAGAAGCGGCCAACCCGAATACGCTCGTCGGTGCTCACCTCGTTGAGCTCGAAGGACCCCGGGGCGAGTCCGAACTCCTCGAGCTTGCCCCGAAGCAGCCCGAGGGTGAGCCGCGCCCCGTAGACCGGCACCTTGGGAAGCTGGGGGAAAAGGAAGGGTAGGCCACCGATGTGGTCCTCGTGGCCGTGCGTAAGGATCCACCCCTTGATCTTTTCCTTGTGCTGGATCAGGTAGTCGATCCGGGGAATCAGGAGGTCAACCCCCAGCATCTCCTCGCTGGGGAAGGCAAGACCGCCGTCCACCACCAGGATCTCGTCCTGGTAGCGAAAGGCGGTGATGTTCTTACCGATCTCCCCCATCCCGCCCAGGGGGACGATCTCAAGGTAACCGGCGTCGCCTCCGGCATCCCTGCGCGCCGGACGACGCCGACGTGGCCGGCGTTTGGGGTCGCTCACCGGTTCCCCCTACCCCGTGGACCGCCCGAACGGGGCCGGGGCTTTCCCCGCCGGGGCGGGGCGATTTTGCCCTCGAGCTCGGGGCGGATCAGGTTGATGCGGCCCTGGGCGTCGATCTCGGCCACCTTAACCTGTATGCGGTCGCCCACCTTGACCACGTCCTCGACCCGCTCGACCCGGCCCTCGGCAAGCTGGCTGATGTGCAAAAGCCCCTCGGCGCCGGGGAAGAGGGTGACGAAAGCCCCAAAGGGCACGATCCGGCTCACCACCCCCTCGTACACGTCGCCGACCTTGGCCTCCTTGGTGACCTCCTCGATACGGCGACGCGCCTCCTCGGCGGCGGCGGCGTCGGCCGAATAAATTCGCACAGTGCCGTCGGGCTCGATGTCGATCTCGACCCCAAGCTCCTCCAGCGAACGGATGTTCTTGCCCCCGGGGCCGATGACCACACCGATCTTATCGACCGGGATCTTGATCGAAAGAATCCGGGGGGCAAAGGGCTTAAGCTCGGGGCGCGGCGCGGGCAGAACCTCGGCCATGCGTTCGAGGATGAAAAGCCGGGCTCGCCGGGCTTGCTCTAGCGCCTCCGAAAGGATCGCAGAGGTGAGCCCCTTGACCTTGATGTCCATTTGCAAGGCGGTGACCCCGTCCCGGGTGCCGGTGACCTTGAAATCCATGTCGCCGAGGGCGTCCTCCAAACCCAAGATGTCGGTCAGGACGACGTGCTTGTCCTCGCCCATGACCAGCCCCATGGCGATCCCGGCCACCGGCTTCTTGATGGGCACACCCGCGTCCATCAGCGCCAAGCAACCGGCGCAGGTGGTGGCCATGGAGGAAGAGCCGTTGGACTCCAGCACATCGCCCACGATGCGGATGGTGTAGGGGAAGGCGTCCTCGTCGGGGAGCACCGGGCGGAGGGCCCTTTTGGCCAGGTTGCCGTGCCCCACCTCGCGGCGCGAAACCCCCCGGAGCCGTTTGACCTCACCGGTGGAGTAAGGGGGGAAGTTGTAGTGCACCAGGAAGTTTTCGCTCTCGTCGATCCCGAGGTCGTCGATAATCTGCTCGTCGCGTCCGGTGCCCAGGGTCACGGTGCCGAGCACCTGGGTCTCCCCGCGGGTGAAAACCGCCGAGCCGTGCGCCCGAGGGAGCACCCCGACCTCGATCCAGATCTCCCGGATCTCGTCGGGGCGACGGCCGTCGGCCCGGCGACCCTCCTCGAGAACGAGCCGCCTGAGCTCGCGCTTCACCACCTCGTCGAAGGCCTCGAGGTAAAGCCCGCGCCGGGCCTCGGCTTCTTCGCCCTCGTCGGGAACGAACTCGGCCACCAGCGCTTCGGCGAAGCGTTCCAGGGCCTCGCTTCGTTCGTGCTTGGAGGCGACGGTGAGCACTTCGGAAAGGCCCTTCTCCCTCGCCCGCTGGTAGAGTCGCTCAACCTCCTCCTCGGGAAGAGTCTCGGGCGGGGTCCAGGCGAACTTGGGCTTGCCAAGCTCGGCCCGCATCCGCTCCTGAAGCTCGATCAGGGGCTGCATCTCCCGGTGGGCGAAGGCCAGCGCCTCGACGAGCAGCTCCTCCGGTACCTCCCGTGCCCCGGCCTCGACCATGATGATCGCGTCCTTGCTGCCGGCCACCACCAGGTCGAGGTCGCTCTTTTCCAACTCCTGAAGGGTGGGGTTGATCACCAGCCGTCCGTCGAGTCGCCCCACCCGCACCGCCGCGATAGGGCCGTCCCAGGGAATGTCCGAAAGCATCAGGGCTGCGCTGGCGGCGGTGGGCCCCAGGATGTCCGGCGGGTTCTGCTGGTCGGCCGAGAGCACGGTGAGAATCACCTGCACCTCGTGCCGGAACCCCTTGGGAAACAGGGGGCGGATCGGGCGATCGGTCATCCGGGCCGAAAGAATGGCCTTTTCCCCGGGCCGCCCTTCCCGGCGCATGAACGAGCCGGGGATCTTCCCCACCGCGTAATGGCGCTCTTCGAACTCCACCGTAAGGGGAAGGAAGCTCGCTTCGATCGGCTCCTTGCTGGCCCCGGCGGTGGCTAGCAGCACGGTTCCGCCGTAGCGGATGACCACCGATCCCGAGGCCTGCCGGGCGTACTTTCCGGTCTCTAAGGTTAGCGTGCGCCCGCCGATCTCGGCCTGGTAAACGCGCGCTTCGGGTGTGTTTTGGGTACGCTGGTACATGCCTTTCACCTTTTTTCAAGCCAAAGCGGGACCGGCTCCCCGGTCCCGCCCCCAGGTTTTGCTATACAAAGTTTACTTCCTCAGCCCCAGCTTCTCAATCAGGGCCCGGTAGCGCTCCTTGTCCTCGCGCTCCAGGTACCTAAGCAACCGCTTGCGCTGACCCACCATCTTGAGCAGTCCCCGGTGGGAGTGGTAGTCGTGCTTGTGCGTCTTGAGGTGATCGGAAAGCCGGTTGATGCGGGCGGTGAGCAGCGCAACCTGCACCTCGGTCGAACCGGTGTCACCCGGAAAACGGGCGAACTCTTCGATGATGTGCTGCTTTTCCTCTTTGCTGATCGGCATCTTCCCTCCGTCAGGCAAGCGGGCGCTGGCCGCCCCCGCTCCCTCGAGGACGCATCCTACGCCACCCGCCCGATTCGGTCAACTTCACCAACCAAAAGGGGGCGGCCCAAGGGCCGCCCCGCCCGCACCCGCGTCCCCTACCAGAGCCTGAAACCCGGGGCGGATACGAAGGTGCTCCAGATCCGCACGATGGTCGGCAGGTACACCGCGAAAACGATGACGTAGGCCAACCCCCACCAGAAGAAGAGGCGGTCCATCACCATAACGCTGCGCCGCCCCTCCGGGCCCGAAATGGCCTCGGAGAAGCCCACCTCGGGGCGCTCCGCGGGCGGCAGGCGGCGGCTCTGGAGCAGGGTGGCGAAGATCACGTAGAAGATCAGCGTGGCCGCAATAAGAAGAATCGCCCCTGCGATACCGTTCAGCACCATCATGCTGGCCGCCTCGGAGTAAGCGCCCTGCACGTTCGGGGCCATGTTGGAAATCCACGCCCGGCGGGGCACCCCCATAAGCCCCATCACGTGCATCCCCACCGCCATGGTCATCATGCCCACGAACCAGAGCACGATCCCGGCCCGGGCCAAGGGGAGCCGAACCACCGGCTTGCCGGTAAGGTGGGGGATCAGGACCAGGGCCAGCCCCATATGGGTGAGGGTCACCGCGGTGGCCACCGGGAGGTGGAAATGGCCCGGGATCCAGGTGGTGTTGTGCACCACGTAGTCGAGGGTAAAGCTCGCGTTCACGATCCCGCCGGCCCCGCCGACGATGAAGGAAATCGCGCCGAGGACCGAGGCCAGGACGATCGGGTCCTTCCAGTTAAGCTTGGCAACCCAGCCGATCACACCCCGGCCCCCCTTCTCCCGGGCGGTGATCTCCAGACTGGCGGCGATGGTGAAGGCGGTGATCAAGCTGGGCACCGCCACCATCATGGTGAGCACGGTGTGCACCAGTTTCCAAAAGGGATCGATGCCGGGGTCGGCGAACTGGTGGTGGAAGCCGACCGGGCTGGAAAAGATCAGGAAGGCAAGGAACACGAGCCGGGCCAGGGGGTCGGAGAAGAGCTTGCCGCCGGCGTGCTTGGGCAACAGGCCGTACCAGGTCACGTAAGCCGGCAGCAACCAGAAGTAGACGATGGGGTGCCCGGTCCACCAAAAGAGGGTACGGGCGAGGAGGGGGTCCACGCCCTTCAGCCAGCCCAGCGACCAGGGGATCAGGAGCACCACCGCCTCGACCACCAGGCCCACGGCGGCCACCGCCCACATCATCCAGGTCACCACGCTCATGTAGCTGACGAGGGGGGTGGGCTTGCCGGGGTTTTGGCGCTTCCAGCGGGCCCAGAGCTCCACCGAAAGGTACACGGTGACCAGGGAGCTCACGATGATCAGGGCGGCCCCGATGTAGAAGAGCGGGTGGCCCTTGAGCGGCGGGTAGAAGGTGTAGAGCACGGTGGCGTCGTTCAGGAGAAGGGGGATCGCCGCCATCACCAGCCCTACGAAGGCCAACCACCAGCTAAACCAGGCCACCCCCATCTGGGGCAGCATCCGCATCTCCCGCGACTGGAGGTAGAGCAGCGCCCCCTGGGCAAAAAGCTGGGTGAAGACGATCGCGTTCAGCACGCCGTGGAGGGTGAGCCCCTGGTAGTAGGACTTGATAAAGGGCAGGAGCTTCTCCAACGCGGGGTAAAGGTTGACCCCGGCGTAGTTGAAGGCCTGGAAGGGGCCAAAGAGGGTGCCGATCAAGAGGGCCACGAAGGCCAGAGTGATGTAGTAAAGCGAAACCTTCTTGACCGGGAAGTCGGCGTATTCGTCCTTACGCGCCAAAGTCGCCATGCTTACTCCTCCACCACGATCTTGCCCAGCATGTTCTGGTGCCCGATACCGCAGTACTCGGTGCAGATGATGAGGTAGGTTCCCGGGCGCTTGAACTTGGTCTTAACCTTAGCAATCTCCCCGGGAATCACCTGGACGTTGATGTCGGTACCGTGAACGTAGAACCCGTGCTGCACGTCGGGGCTGGTCACGTAGAAGGTGACCTCGTCACCGACCTTGAAATGCATTTCGTTGGGGAGGAAGGTGAAGGCCTGGGCGATGACGTAGGCCTGGTACTTACCCGGGCCCACTTTCTCCACGTGGGGCGTCGGGAAGCCCCCGGTGCGCACGGTGGTGGGGTCGATTCGCTCAGCGGCGGTGGGCACGTAGAAGGCGAAACCGGAGAGGGTGTACCCGATAAAGACCAGAAAAACCAGGATCATCGCCAGGGAGAAGAGCATCCACCCGCGCTCGTAGGTCTCAATCACGTGCTTGTTCACGGCCTACCCCCGAATGAGAAAGAGCGCGAAGACGGTGAACCACATCACCAAAATGGTGGCGGCCACCACCCCCACGACCAACATGGCCCCAGCCGGTTTTTCTTCCTTCATAGCCTCGCCTCCCAAAAAGCCCTACGCAAAAGGTTTAGGGCATATGTCCCCTCATGGGGACCTTGTGAGAAAGGTTACTGCTTCATGATAAGGACATTTGTCCCAAAAGCCGAGCCGACCGGGGCTCGACTATGATGAAAGAATGAAAAACGCGGAGATCGCCCGGATCTTCGAGGAGATCGCCGACATGTCGGAGTTTCTGGGGGATAACCCCTTCCGGGTCCGGGCCTACCGCAACGCGGCCCGCGCACTTTTTGACCTCGAGGACCCCATCGAGGAGATCGCCCGCGGCGGCGTCGAAGCCCTAGAGCAGATCCCCGGAATCGGCCACGAGCTGGCGGTGAAGATCCTCGACTACCTGAAGACCGGCCGGGTCAAGAAGCACGAAGAGCTAAAGGCCAAGGTGCCGGAAGGGGTCCTCGCGGTCATGCGGGTGCCCGGGGTCGGCCCGAAGACCGCCAAGCTGCTTTACGAAAAGCTCGGGGTCGACTCCCTCCCCGCTTTCCGAAAGGCGCTGGAGTCCGGTGCGGTCTTGAAGCTCCCCGGCTTCGGAGAGAAGAAGCGCGCGCGGCTGCTTAAAAGCCTCGAGCTCGTCGAGGCCGCCTCCAAGCGCTGGCCGCTCGGGGCGGTGCTCTATGAAGCCCGGGAACTCCTCCGGCTCTTACGGGAACTGCCCGAGGTCGAGGCCGCCGAGATCGCGGGGAGCGCCCGGCGCTACAAGGAAACGGTCGGGGACCTCGATTTCCTCGCCGCCACCCGGGAAGGCGCCAAGGTGGCCGAGGCGTTTACCAAGCTCGCGCCGGTCAAGGCGGTCTACGCCCTGGGGCCGGGCAAGGCCACGGTTTTCATCAGCCCCGGGATCCAGGTGGATTTAAAGATCGTGCCCCCGGAGTCCTTCGGCGCCGGGCTCCAGTACTTCACCGGCAGCAAGGCCCACGACATCCATCTGCGGAAAATCGCCCAGCAAATGGGGCTCAAGCTAAACGAGTACGGCGTTTGGCGGGGGGACGAAAGAATCGCCGGCGCCTCCGAGGAAGAGGTCTACGCTGCCCTAGGGATGGACTGGATCCCCCCGCCGATGCGCGAGGACCTGGGGGAAATCGAGCTCGCCAAAAAGCACGCCCTTCCCCACCTGGTGCGCCTGGAGGAGATACGGGGCGACCTCCAGGTCCACTCCAAGTGGTCGGACGGCAAGCACACCCTCGAGGAACTCGCAAGATTTGCCGCCGAGCTCGGGTACGAATACCTCGCGGTCACCGACCACTCGCCGGCGGTGCGGGTGGCCGGCGGAGTGCCGCCGGAGAAGATGAAAGAGCGGATCGCCGCGATCCGAAGGGTGAACGAGAAGACCGGGGGCCGGCCCTACCTCATCGCCGGGGCCGAGGTGGACATCCTCCCGGACGGCCGCCTTGACTACCCCGACGAGGTGCTAAAGGAACTCGAGCTCGTCCTCGTCTCCATCCACTCGCGCTTCTCCATGGACGAGGAAGCGATGACCCGGCGCATCCTCCGGGCGATCGAAAACCCCTTCGTGCACGTCCTTGCCCACCCCACCGCCCGATTGATCGGCAAGCGCGCCCCGGTCAAGGCCGACTGGGAGAGGATCTTCACCCGCATGAAGGCGCTTGGTAAGGCGGTGGAGATCGACGGCTACTACGACCGCATGGACCTGCCCGACGTGCTAGCACGGAGAGCCCGCGAATACGGGTTGCTTTTCACCCTCTCCACCGATGCCCACCAAAAGGACCACCTTCGCTTCATGGAGCTCGCGGTGGGCAACGCCCAGAGGGCCTGGCTGGGGCCAGAGCAGGTTTTGAACACGCGTCCGCTG
The DNA here is from genome assembly GCA_015488545.1 of Thermaceae bacterium. Classification (GTDB taxonomy): domain Bacteria; phylum Deinococcota; class Deinococci; order Deinococcales; family Marinithermaceae; genus WFXV01. The sequence continues at coordinate 9,633 of WFNN01000063.1, forward strand.
GGCGAACTGCTGGACTGGTTGCGTGGCATCAGGACCGGCTAGCGCGCCTTGCCCCCTTTCGCGCCTCGGCGAAGCGGCGGCGGAGGGCCTCGAGCCGCTCCTTGGCTCTTTTCTCCCAGCCCTCCTCCCCGGGCTCGTAAAAGCGCGCGCCCTCGAGCTCCTCCGGAAGGTAGCGCTGGGCGAAGCTCCCCTCGGGGTCGTCGTGGTAGTAGGCGTAGCCCTTGCCGTGGCCGAGCGCCTTCATGAGCCCGGTGGGGGCGTTTCGAAGGTGGAGCGGGACCGAGGCTGCGGGGCGCTCCCGTGCCGCCCGAAGGGCCTCGGTGTAGGCCCGGTAGACCCGGTTCGACTTGGGGGCAAGCGCCAGGTAAAGGGTGGCCTCGGCTAGGGCGAGCTCGCCCTCGGGGCTCCCCAGGAACTCGTAGGCCTCCTTAGCCGCGAGCGCCACCCGAAGGGCGAGGGGGTCGGCGAGGCCGACGTCCTCCACCGCCATCCGCACCAGGCGGCGGGCGACGTAGAGGGGGTCGGCGCCGCCCTCGAGCATCCTGGCGAGGTAGTAGAGCGCGGCGTCCGCGTGGGAGCCGCGCACGCTTTTGTGGAGCGCGCTGATCAGGTCGTAGAAGGCATCGCCGCCTCTGTCCATCGCCAGGTTCTCGCGGCCCAGGGCATCCCGGGCGGCCTCCAGGCTCACCCGGCCGCCGCCGAGGTCGGCGGCGAGCTCCAGCGCGGAGAGCGCCCGCCGGGCGTCCCCGCCGGCAGCATCAGCAATGAGGTCGAGGGCGGCCTCCTCGGCCTGGACGCCGGGGAGGCCCTCGGGGTGGCGGAGGGCCCGGTCCAAGAGCGCCCGGATCGCCTTCTTCTCCAAAGGCTCGAGCACGTACACCCGCGCCCGCGAGCGCAGCGCCGGAATGATCGAGAAGCTGGGGTTTTCGGTGGTGGCCCCGATCAGCACCAATAGCCCCTGCTCCACGTGGGGCAGGAGGTAGTCCTGCTGGGCCTTATTAAGCCGGTGGATCTCGTCAAAAAAGAGAAGGATCGGGCCTTCCTTTTTGGCCCGTTCGGCCAGCGCCTTGATTTCCTTGACCCCCGCTTCCACCGCCGAGAGGTGAACGAAGGGCAGCCCCAACTCCGCCGCCAGCACCCGGGCGATGGTGGTCTTACCGCTGCCCGGCGGCCCCCAAAGGATCATCGAGGCCGGGGCCTTCTCCCGCACCATGCGCTTTAGGCGGCGGACCAGCGCGTCCTGGCCCACCACCTCGTCGAGGCGCCGGGGGCGAACCCGCTCCGGCAGGGGAACCCGCATCGCTTCATTTTAGGGTCCGGCGGCGGCTCCTTATAGTAAGGAAAGCGATGAAGGACTACTACGCCGTCCTCGGCGTGCCCCAAAACGCCTCCCCCGAGGAGATCAAGCGCGCCTACCGCGAGCTCGCCAAAAAGTACCACCCGGATAAAAACCGCGGCGACCCCGAGGCGGAGGAGCGCTTTAAGGCCATCAACGAGGCCTACGCCGTGCTCTCGGACCCCAAGAAGCGGGCCGAGTACGACCGACGGGGCTATGTCGAGGGGGCCGAGGCCTACCGAAACGTCTACCCCGAAGACCTCTTCGACCTCTTCGAGGACCTCTTTGGGGTGCGGTTCGGCCCCCGGTCCCGGCCCCGGCGGGGCGAGGACCTCGAGGCCACCGTCACCGTTGACCTCAAAACCGTGGCCCAGGGCGGCCGGGCCACGGTTCGCTACCGCCGGCGGGTGCTCTGCCCCACCTGCCACGGAAGCGGAGGCAAGAACCAGGTCTGCCCCACCTGCCGGGGGAGCGGCCGAGTGCAGCAATACCAGCGCACCTTTTTCGGCACCGTGGTCCAGGAAACCCTTTGCCCCCACTGCAAGGGGCAGGGCCGGATCCTCACCGAGGCCTGCCCCACCTGCGCGGGCAGGGGTTGGGTCGAGGAGGAGACCGCCATTGAAATCGAGATCCCGCCCGGGATCGACGAACACCAACGGATCCGGATCCCCGGCGGGGGTCACCAGGGCCCCGGGGGCGCCGGGGACCTCTACGTGCGGGTGCGGCTCCGGCCCCACCCCGAGCTGAGGCGGGAGGGGAAAAACCTGGTCTACACCCTAAAGCTGGGTCTGGCCCAGGCGGCGCTCGGGGCCCGGGTCGAGGTGCCGGGCCTCGAGGGCCCGGTGCCGCTTGAGGTGCCACCCGGAACCGGGCACGGCGAGGTTTTCGAACTCCCCGAAGCCGGGCTCCCCGATCCCACCGGCGGGCCACGGGGCAGCCTGCTGGTGGTAACCGAAATCAGGGTCCCCCAAAAGCTTCCGGCCAAGGCCAAGAAGGCCCTTTTGGAATACGCCGAGGCCGTGGGGGAAGAGGCCGGCCTCGAGGGGCTCTGGGACCGGGTCAAGCGAGCGTTCCGGAAGGCCAGCGGCGACTAGCTGGACAAACCGCCACCAGGGTGGTACCCTTAGGCGTCCGGGGAAAATCCGGGGGCGCCAAGCGAGTCCCAACCCCCAGATCCGGGCGAAAGAAAGGAAGTACGCAATGCCGAAGGGTCGAGTTAAGTGGTTTAACGCGGAAAAAGGCTACGGGTTCATCGAGCAGGACGGTGGCAGCGACGTTTTCGTTCACTACACCGCCATCAACGCCGAGGGCTTCCGTAGCTTGAACGAGGGCGACGTCGTCGAGTTCGACATCGAGCAGGGTCGCGCCGGCAAGGGGCCCCAGGCGGTGAACGTCACCGTCGTCGAACCCGCCGACCGCTAAGCCCAAACCAGCTAACCGAAGGGCCGGGGGGTTCCCCCGGCCTACGCTTCTCATGGCCCCGCCCCCTTAAGATTAGGCCGATGATCCCCTCCGCGGAGCGCACCCCCGAACGGTGGCCGGCCGGGCCGGAAGCGGCCCCGCTTCTTCACGGGGTCTACCTAGCGAGCCCCGGCTATTTCCACCAGCTGGGTTCGGAACCGCCGGCCCTGGCCGACGTCGCCCGGGAACTCGAGGCCGCCGCCCGCGACCCCCGGCGGAGGATCGAGCTCCTCTACTGGGGGGTCGAGGTGGCCGGGGTGCTTGACTACAAGCTCGACCACCCCGCCCCCGGCGAGGCGGCCATATCCCTGGTGCTGGTGGCCGAGCCCTACCGTGGCAGGGGAATAGGCCGGGCGGCGGTGACCGCCCTCGAGGCCGAACTCGCCCCGAAGGTCCGCCGGCTCTACGCCGTGGTCTACGGCAAGAACCCCGGCGCCGAACGGTTCTTCACCGCCCTCGGCTACCGGTTCTGGAAAAACGGCGGCCCAGCCCTCAAGTGGTTCGCCAAGCCCCTCTAGCGACTAGCGGGGGGCCATGACCACCAGCAGCACCGCAGGGCTCGCGGCCTCGTTGCGGACCCCGTGCTGGGCCCCCGCCGGGGCATAGCCGGCGGACCCTTCGGGCAGGAGGGCTTCCTCGCCGTCGACGGTAAGGACCACCTCGCCCTCGATGGCGTAGTAGATCTTGTCGGCGCCTTCGTGCACGTGAAGGCGCTGGGCCTGCCCGGGCAGGAGGGTGTAAAGGTCGTAGCGCAGGTAGGGGGAGGCGAAAACCTCGATCTTTTGCATTTTCTCTTCGGAAAAACGCACCAGCTTGGCAAGGTCCCGGATCTCCATGCCGCCACTATAATCCGGTACATGGAACTCGGGATTCAGGGAAAGACCGCGCTGGTGACCGGCGCCTCCAAGGGCATCGGCCAGGCGGTGGCCGAGGCCCTCGCCCGCGAGGGCGTCCGGCTCTTCCTGGTCGCCCGCAGCCAGGATCGGCTCGCGGTGCTGGCCGATAGGCTGCAGAAAGACGGTGCCGAGGTCCAGTACCTCGCCGCCGATCTCACCGAACCGGGGAACACCGAGCGCGTGCTCAAGGCCGCAAGGGATTTCGGACCGGTGGAGCTCTTCCTAGGCAACACCGGCGGCCCCCCGCCCGGCACCGCCGAGAGCCTCCCCCCGGAGGCCTGGCAGGGGGCCTTCGACCTGCTCTTTCTGCCGATGGTCCGGCTGGTGCAGGGCCTTCTACCGGACATGAAGGCCCGGGGCTTCGGCCGAATCGTTTTCATCACCTCGCTCTCGGTCAAGGAGCCGGTGGCCAACCTTGCCCTTTCCAACGCCATCCGCGCTGGCCTGACCGGTTACCTGAAGACACTCGCCCGGGAGGTCGCCGCCAGCGGGGTCACGGTGAACGCGGTGGCCCCGGGGTACACCCGCACCGAGCGGGTGGAGGCCCTCTTCGCCCACCAGGCCCGGGAAGAAGGGGTGCCGGTCGACGCGATCTACCGCCGGATCGAGGCCCAGATCCCCGCGGGACGGCTGGGGCGCCCCGAGGAGGTCGCGGCCCTGGCGGTTTTCCTCATGGGAAAGCCGGCCGCCTACGTCACCGGCCAGACCTGGGTCGCCGACGGCGGGTACCTTCGCTTTCTGCTTTAATGAGCGGGGTATGGCACGGAAGAAGATCGTCGTTCAGCATATCTGCGGCTTTCGTTTTGCCGCCGAAAACGAGGACCGGGTTCGGGTTGTCATCGACGGGGACCAGCCGCCCCTGGGTCTGCGCCCGATGGAGCTCCTGCTCGCGAGCCTGGGGTCCTGCACCGCCTACGACGTGGTCAGCATCATGAACAAGAAGCGTACGCCCCTCAAGCGCTACCGCGTCGAGGTGGAAGGCGAGCGGGCGGAAAAACACCCCAAGCGCTACACCCGCATCGTGGTCCGGCACATCGGAAGCGGCCCGGGGGTCACCGAGCGTGCGCTCCGCCACGCGGCCGAACTCAGCCACCAGAAATTCTGCTCGGTGACCGCCAATCTGAACGCCGAGGTCCTGCTCGAGGTGGTGGTCGAACCCTGGGAAGAAGAGACCGCGTCCTAGGGGAGGTACAAAGGCTGATCGCGGCCGGCGATGAGCTGGCCGCCATCGATCGCCTCCAGGCTGCCCTGCTCACTGGCCCCGATCCGGTGCTACGCGAGCTTCTGGGCCGGCTCTTGGTGCAGGTCGGCAAGGAGGTCGAGGGCAGCCGCCAGATCGAACTAGCCCGGGAGGAGCTGGGGGTCGGCGAAGGCCGCCTCAAGAACCTTCTCCGGGAGGTCGAGCACCTGCTCGGTGCGGAGAAAGACCAAGCGGACGCGGGGCCGGACCCCTAGCGCCTCGGTCACCGCCCTGGCGTACACCGCGAGCTGGAAGGTGTGACCGGCCGATTGGGCGTGGGCCAGGAGGTCGCCTTCGACCCGGTCGGTCTTGTAGTCCTCGAGGTACCATTCCCCCCCAGCCCGGTAGAGGCGATCGATGACCCCCTCGATGACCGACCCGCCGAAGGGAAGCACAAAGGGCCACTCGGCGAGATCCTCCTCCCGTTCACCCAGCGGAACCAGGGGGCCGGCGAGCATCCGGCGGTAGGCCAAAAGCAACCCCTTGACCTCGGCCCGGACCCGCCGTCGCTCCTCGGGAGAGAGAAACGCCACCACCTCCTGGCGCAGAAGGGCCTCGAGGTGGGGAGGGTCCGGTGGCCAGCCCTGGGCGATGGCGAAGTGCACCAAAACCCCCACCGCCCGGGCCACGAGCCGGGCCGGCGCCGCCTCGATCTCGGCCGGTCCCTCGGGGTCGCCGGGGTAGTGGCGCTCAGCGAGCAGCGCGGTGGGCGAAACCACCGGTGGCCGTTCGGCAGGTCCCACCGGGGGCGCGGTTCCGCCCCCGGCGGGACCTGCCGAACGGCCACCG
>WFNN01000064.1 GCA_015488545.1 Thermaceae bacterium
GGTATGGCTGAAGAGGGTGGGGTTATTGCCCGACGCGAGCTCGGGCCGGAGCCGGGTCCAGGGCAGGGGGTCGTCGTCCGGCAGGTCGGCGATCTGCCAGAAGGGGGTCTCGGGGTGGAGGAGCCAAAAGCGCTCGCGGTGTTCGTCAAGGTAGGCATGGATCCGATCCTCAGGGAAGCGGCCGGCCTCGAAGAGCGCCAAAAGCTCGTCTTCACTTCTAGGCCCGTCCAGCGCTCGGTGGAGTACGGCGAGCAGGACCCGCAGGAGCGCCACCTCGACCAGCGGCGAGGGGTCCTCAAGGCGCTCGAAAGCGTGGGCTTTTAAAAGGACCTCCTTGAGCCCGACCTCGCGCAGCCTTCCACCGGCGCGGACGGGGATCCAGGGTTCTTCGATGAGGTTAAACCTTGGCATTACCTTCACCTTACGCCTCCTTTGCGACAGCTAACGTCGCATGTAAACCAGCCCGAGCTCGGGGTCCATCCGTAGCTCTGTGCTTCCAATCCGGGCGCGGCCCTCGGCGTCGAGATAGAGGGGCTTTAAGTTCCTAAGCAGGCCGTTCTTCTGCCACGCGGGTGGGGTTTCCACCTTCTTTAGCTCCTGGACCACGCCCTGTCTTCCCACGCGGAGCGAGGCGGCGTAGAGCGCCCGGGCCTCCTCGGGACTGGCCTTGCCGTTAACCCGCGCTGGGGTTTGGCCCTCTGGGTCCAGGAAGAGGCCGCCGGCGGGCCGGTAGAGCGGGACCACGGTGACGCTGGGCTCGCCCAGGCGGGTCAGGGGGCGCTGGGTGTAGGGGCTCTCCTCGTCATCCTCGAGGCCGAGCTCTGCGGCGAGCTGGTCCCCGCCCAGGGTCTCGAGCAATCGGGCTAGCGGATCCACGACCACGTTCGCGGCCTCGAGCTCAGTGTCTTCTAGCTCGATTTTGAGCGCTTTTAAGGCCTCGGTCGCCTGAGCGCGGACCGTTTCCGGCAAGCGTTTTGCGGTTTCCTCGGCGTAGGCGGCCTCGATGAGGTCCTCCATCTCGGCGGGGAGCCGGATCGCGCTTCGGCCGCGAAGGAGGTGCCAGCTTGTGTAGAGGGGGTAGGCGGCGTAGACCTTATCCCAATACTCGCTTTTGAGGTTCGGAGGCTCTTCGGCGAGGCCGGCGACGAAGACGCGGGGCTTGGCGTGGGCCGGGGGCGGGGTGCGCCGGTGGCGGTGGACGCGGCCGGCCCGCTGCAGCACGAGGTCGAGCGGGGCGAGGTCGGTAAAGAGCAGGTCAAAGTCGAGGTCAAGGCTCTGCTCGATCACCTGGGTGGCGACGACGAGGGCGCGCTTCGGTCGCTTTCCGTCCCGGCCAAAGCGGGCGAGAAGGGCGCTTTCCCGGACCTGGCGTTCGACGGAAGGGAGGCGGGCGTGGAGCAGGTAAAGCTCGGTCTCGCCGGCGCGCCAGCCGATGGGGCGGCCTTCTTCCACGATGACCTCCCCGCTTCCGAGGCGCGCTTTGAGCTCCTGGTAGAGCGCCTGCGCCCTGTCCACGGTGTTCACGATCAGCGCCGCGGCCCCTTCCTCACCGAGCTTTTCTAGCGCGAAGGCCGCGAGCTCGGGCGCGGGGCGGGGGGCGGGGGCAACCCGGTAGGTCTTTTCCTCCTCCCAGGGAATGGGGATGCTCTCCACGGACTCCTCGCTCATCAGGGTCAGCCGCGGGTAGGGGGCCTCGGCCTCGGGGAGCTCGGCGCCCCAGGCTTCGGCGAGCCGGGCCCGCTGGGCGCGGGTCAGGGTGGCGCTCATCAGCACCACCGAGGAGCCGAGAGCCCGTAGCCAGCGGATCAGCCCGGCGATGAGCCGGCTGGTGTAGGCGTCGTAAGCGTGGACCTCGTCGAAAACGATTGTGCGGTTGGCAAGACCCCAGAGCCGAACGAAGTGGTGGCGAACTTTGAGCGCGCCGAGCAGCGCCTGGTCCACGGTGCCCACGCCGTACTCGGTGAGCATGGCTCGCTTTTTCGCCGAGAACCACTCGCTGGCGCGGACGGTGGCTTCCTCGCCCTCGCCCACCTCGCGGAGCTTGACGTACTCGGGCTTCAGGATGGCGGCGCCGTGGACGAGCTGCAGGTCGTGGGGCCGGTCGCCGAACTTGGCGAGGAACGCCTTGACGCGGTCGAACATGGCGTTGCCCGTGGCCTGGGTGGGCATGGCCACGTAGAGGCCGCGGTGGCCGTTTTGGGCCTGCAGGAGGAGGTGGGCGTAGAAGGCGGCCTCGGTCTTGCCGCCGCCCATGGGGGCCTCGATGATCAGCAGGCTTGGGCCTTGCAGGTTCTGTAGCGATTGGACGACGACCCTTTGCAAGGGGTTTGCGGGGAAGGGGAAGACCCTTTCGAAGGGTGGCGGCGTGGGAGCCAGCGGTGTGCGTTTTTGCCACTGGACCCGGGGGTCGTCTAGGGCTTTCTCGGCCAGGGTCAGGGCTTCCTGGTAGTAGTGCACGGGGTCCCCCGGGTCGCGGCCATAGGGGAAGAACTCGGGGCTTGAGGCCAGCCAGTCGGCGAAGCTGGTGAGGCCCATCAGCCAGAGGGCGGCCTCGGGCGAGAGGTCGTCCGTGGCCGGGCGGGGACGGCCGAGGGTTTCCCAGAGGGCATGAAGGAGCGCCCTCCGGGCCTCGTCCCAGGGGCCGATCTCCGCTCGAAGGGTTCTCTTCGCCTCGCGGATTTCCTCAGGCGTCGCGAGAAAGCCGTGGTGGGCGCCGAGGAGGTCGCCGAGCTTCCGGGCAACCCGCCGGGGAAAGCCAAGATCGGGCAAGAGAGCGCGCACGAGGTAGGCCCCCACCGGGCCGTGGGGGACGTCAAGGAGGGCGTTTTCGTCGTAGGTGAGCCCGGCCGCCTGCAGGCGGCGCACACCGTCGGGCCATTTCCGCTGGAAGTCGGCGCTGGCCTTACCGAGGTCGTGGAGGCCCACGGCGAAGGCGGCAAAATTGAGGGCTTCCTCCTCGCTAAGGCCGAGCGCGTCGGCCAGGAGGCGCCGCGTCTTCTCTGGCTCCCGGAGCAGGATGGTGCGGGCCGCGGCGGCGGCGTCGAGGAGGTGGGCGAGGAGGGGGTGGCCCTCGGGGTTTCTTTCATCGCGGCTTTTAGCCCAGAGTGGTGCGATCTTGATTATTCGGCTCATTAACTGGGTTGTTCCTTTAGACTTCTCGTTTCGGATTCCTCGATGTGGTCAAGATCTCCGTAACGCTGAAGTGACTCGTGTTCAGCGAGCTTGAGCTTTAGCTGTGGACGAATTTCGTAGTAGTACCGGTTCTTAGTGTGCTCATCGCCGTACATCTCCACAGCGTCGTCGACATCGTCAATGGAGAGGCCGTTCACGTGTAGAGCTTACTACTTGGTGCAAAGCTTGTCAAGTGTGGAATAAAAGACCCCCCAAAGGGGGGAGCTGGAAGAATGCGGGCGAGCATTCAAGAGCGTACTAAGGTCCATCCCCTTCAAAAGGGGACTCGCTTGCCCTCGCATTATTCTTGGCGAGGGTCGCCCTTTTGTAAAGCCTCAAATAGTTGCTTTGCCTCCTCGATCCACCGCACCCGGAGGTTCTCAGGCTCCAGTACCTCGACCCGGGGCCCCCAGCTCTGAACCCAGGGCAGAACTTCAATGGGGAAACCCTCGGCGTCGGCGCCGACCTCGAGGCGGGCGATGAGGGAACCGTCCTCGAGTCTTTCTTCGATCTCAAGCCCGGGGTAGTCGTTCTCGAGGACGCGGGGCGCGGCCTCGGGGGCAAAGCGGAGCCGGACCGTAACCCGGTGCTCGTGCGCGCCCACCAGCCCCCAGGCGCCTTCCAGGAACGCTCCGGGGGAGAAGTCCTCGGGGATCTCATAAGGGTCGGCGAGCAGGTGAAGGTTTCGCATGCGGGTGAGCTTGAAGGTGCGCACTTCCTGGTGGTAAGTGCGCTCGTAGCCGATGGCGTACAGGGCGAGGTTTTGCCGGTTGACCTCGACGAAGTAGACGGCGAGCTCGTTCTTATGCCAGTGCTTGCTGTCGGCGGCGCGGTATTCGAAGCGCAGGTAGCGGCGTTCGAACCAGGCTTGGGCGACGAGCTCGAGGGAACGGTCGTCGCCGTGCTTTCTGAGCGGGCGGATGCTCTCCTGGGTCAGGGTGCGGGCGGGCTCTGGGAGCATGGCCGCGAGCTTGTCGAGGGCCCGGACGTAGTACCGGTTGGGGGCCGGGGTTTGGTGGTAGAGGAGTCGGGTGGCGGCGTGGACGGCGAGGGCCTCGACGGGGTTTAGAGGGCTGGACTTAGGGAGCAGCTGGTAGCGGCCGCGGGCCACCCGGGTTGGGGATTGGCCGAGCTCCTTGAGCGCTTCCAGGTCGCGCTCGATGGTGCGGCGCGAGGTGCCGAAGTACTCCGTAAGCTCAGCCACCGACCAGGGTCGGCTGGAAAGCAGCTCGACGAGCTCGAAAAGCCGTTTGGCCCGTGCGGTGGCTTGGCTGGCCATGTTCTTCCCAGCCTAAACCGGGGATGGCCGGGCGAACGGTCATTTGAGGCCGGGTTAGGCTGAAGGGGTGCCGGTTATCCTGCACATCGCCCGGGAAGCGGACTGGGCGCGGGCGAAGGAGGCGGGGGTCTACGCGCCGGAAAGCCTGGCGCGTGAGGGTTTCGTGCACGCTTCTTTTCTGGAGCAGGTCTTGGCGGTCGCGAACGCCCTCTTTCGCGGGGAGCGAAACCTCGTGCTTTTGGTGATCGACCCCGAGCGCTTGGATGCGCCCCTTTTGGTGGAGGGCGGCTACCCCCATATCTACGGCCCGGTGAAGCTGGACGCGGTGGTTGCCGCGCTGCCCTTCCCGCCGGGGCCGGACGGGCGGTTCGGGTGGCCGGAAGGAATACAGGCCTTTCTTTAGACCGAAAAGTCCGGCAGCCTGTCGAAGGCGATGCGGTACTCGCCGACCTCGCCGACGAGGTCCAGGGCGGCGGGGCGGACGGTGTCGGGGCCATAGCGGCGGTTGATCCGGTCGAGGGCGTAGGCGAGGAGCTGGTTTTTGCGCTCGGCGGGAAAGAGCGAGAGCCCGGCCCCCTGGACCAGGTGCCCGAGCACCACCGAGGCCTTGAGCACCGGGCGCCGCTCGTGCTCAGGCCAAAGGCGCCGAAGGGCGAAGACCAGGGTGCGGGTGGCGAAGGTGGGGGTGAGGTGGGTGAAGGCGGCGTGGTCCTCGCCCTCGAGGAAGCGGAGGTGCAGGAAGAGCGAGCCGGCGGCGTAGCCCGCCTTGCGCATGCGGGCGGCGGCCTTGACGAGGAGCCTTACCGCCACCAGGCGGGCCTTCTCTGGCGCCCGGAGCTCGGGGGCGAGCACGTGGGAGTGGGCAAACGTGCGGCGGTGGGTCTCGATCTCGGGGAGGTCCTCGCCCCGGAGGTTTTTGTACATCCGCTCGCCGAGGACGCTCCCCCAGGCCCGTTTGAGGAGGGGGAGGGGGGCTTCGGTGAGCTGGCGGACGGTGAAGATACCGAGGCGGTTGAGGCGGCGCTCCATCCGGCGGCCGATTCCGTAAAGGTCGGTGAGCCTTAGCTTCCAGAGGATCTTGGGGAGGTCCTCCTTCGTGATCAACACCAGGCCGTCGGGCTTTTCGAGCTCGGTGGCCACCTTGGCCAGAAACCGGTTCGGCCCCCCGCCCACCGAGGCGAGGAGGTGTTCGCCCACCCGGGCGCGGATCGCCCGCTTTAGGGCGAGGGCGAGCGCGCGGGCGTGGGGGCGCTCGTTTTTGAGGAGTCGAAAGCGCATCTCGTCGATGGAGCGGACCTCCTCGATGGGGAGAACGCTCTCCACCGCCTTGAGGATCGCCCGGTGCACCTCGACGTAGCGCCGGGGCCGGGCCTGGACCACGAAGAGCCCGGGGCAGAGCCCTCTCGCCTGGTAGACCGGGGTGCCGGTTTTGACCCCGCACCGCCGGGCTTCGTAGCTGGCGGCGATGCAGACGGTGGTCTCGGCCTCGACCGGGACGACGCAGACGGGTTTCCCCCGGAGGTCTTCGTCGTCCTGCTGCTCCACCGAGGCGAAGTAGGCGTTCATGTCGAGGAAGAGGTACCGGATCTCCATAGGCTGCCCCCTCGAGGCTAGTTTACACATGACAACCTATGGTAGCATCCCTGCCATGGTGGCCAGGGTTTGGAAGGGAAGGGTGCCCCGGGCGAAGGCGGCCGCATACCGGGCGTTTTTGAACGCCCGGGCGATCCCCGACTACCGTTCGGTGCCTGGGAACCTCGCCGTCTACGTCATGGAGCGGGAGGCCGGCGACGCGGTGGAGTTCGTGACGCTCACGTTCTGGGAGAGCCTGGAGGCGATCCGGGCCTTCGCCGGCCGCGAAGTGGACCGGGCCAAGTACTACCCCGAGGACCAAGACTTTCTGCTCGAGTTCCCCGAGCGCGTCCTCCATTACGAGGTGGTGGGCCGGGCGCCCTAGGTGGCGAACCGCCAGAGCCCGGCCTGGCGGGCCGCGGCGTAGGCCTCGGCGAGCTTCTCGGGGTAGGGGCGGCGGTTCAGCTCGGGGTAGCGGTCCGGCCTCACCCGGAAGGCGGGGCGGTACTGGCCCATGACGTTCACGAAGGTGTCGGGGAGAGCTCCCGGGCGACCCAGCGGAGGATGGCCCGGGTCTCCTCCAAAAACCCCGGCATCACCAGGTGGCGAAGCAGCACCCCCCGCCGGGCCAAGCCATCTTCGCCCAGCTTCAGGACCCCGACCTGGCGGTGCATCTCGGCGATCGCCCGGCGGGCGACCTCGGGGTAGTCGGGGGCCTTGAGGTAGCGGCGGGCGGACTCCGGCTTCCAAAACTTGAAGTCGGGCATGTAGGTGTTCACCATCCCGTCAAGGAGCCTTAGGCTTTTTTCCCCATCGTAGGCCGAGGTGTTGTAGACGAGGGGGAGGGACAGGACAGGCCCTTTCTGGCAGCGAGGGTGAGGGCCTTGAGCACCTGGGGCACGACGTAATCGAGGGTCACCAGGTTGAGGTTATGGACCCCCTGGTCCTGGAGCCAGAGGAAGACTTCGGCGAGTTCGGCAGCGCTTAGCTCCTCGCCGGCCGGGCGCTGGCTGATCTCCCAGTTTTGGCAGAAGACGCAAGCGAGGTTGCAGCCCGAAAAGAACACCGTTCCCGAACCCCGGCGGCCGCGAAGGACGTCCTCCTCGCCGTAGTGCGGGAAGGCGCTCGCCACCCGGGTGCGGCGGCCGACGCGGCAGACGCCGATTTCGTTCCCCCGCCGGTCCACCCCGCAGTCGCGCGGGCAGACCCGGCAGGGGGTGAGCTTGTTCAGGGCCTCCTCGACCCGGTGGTCAAGCTCGCCGGTGGCGAGGAGCTCGATGTAGCCCAGGGTGTAGGGGCCCCGCAAGCGAAAGGCCGCTTCCCGCTCGCCCGATACCCTCATTCCAACCGAACCGGCCCCATTTTAGCAGCCGGTAGCATTGGGCGGGATGCCGCTCCGTCTGCTCACGGTGGCCTGGCTTTTGGAGCTCGGTTCCTGGTTCGGATTCCTGGCCGCGGTCTCCGCCCTCGAGGCCGCTGGCGGCGCCGCCTGGGTGAGCTCGTACTTCGTGCTCTATAACGGGGTCCAGCTGGTATTCGCGCCGCTTTTCGGCCCCCTCCTCGACCGCGTGGACCGGGGCCGGGCCCTGGGAGGGGTCGCCTTGCTTCCTCTCCTCGCGCTGGTGCTGGCTCTGGTCAAAGGGGGGCTTTGGGGCTTTCTGGCGGTGGGAGTGGCCTACGCCCTCACCGACTGGCTCTACTACAACCTGGTCCCCGCCGCCCTGCCCCGGCTGGTTACCCCCCATCGGCTTTCCCGGGCTAACGCCCTCTGGTCGGTGGGCTCGGGGTTCCTCTTCCTGGCCGCCCCGGCGGCGGCGGGGGCCTGGACCGAGCGGGCGGGGGCCGCCGGCGGGCTCTGGGTCGCCGGCGGGGCCGCCCTTCTCGCCCTTTTGCTGGGGCTCGGGCTCTCCACCGGGGCCCCCGAGCCGGCGACGGGGCGGGGCGGCTGGCGGGCCCTTTTCGGCCTTTGGCCGGCCTGGTATGCGGCCCTCGCGGTCTTCCTCCTGGCGCTTGGGGGCGGGGTGGTGAACGCGGCTCTGCCGGTCCTCACCGGGGGCGGCCGGGACTACGGCTTCTTGCTCTCGGCAATGGGGGCCGGCAGCCTATTGGCCTCGGTTCTGCTCGCCGGCCGCGAGCTCGCCCGGCCCCTCCTGGCGGCTCGGATCGGCCTTCTTCTCCACGCCTTGGGCGACCTCGGGTTCGCCCTCACCCGGGGCGTGCTCGCCTACCTGCCCTTCGGGCTCGCCAAGGGGGTCGCCAACGTCGCCTTCCCGGTGGGCCTTGACACCGCCCTCGGGCGGCGGCTCCCCGAGGCGGTGCTGGGCCGGGTTTTTGCGCTGGGGTTCTTCTTCAGCAACCTGGGCCAGGTGCTGGGGGCGGCCGCGTTCGGGCGGCTAGCCGGCCCGGTGGGGCCGGCCCTCCTCCTCTTCGCGAGCGCCGGCCTTAGCCTTCTCGCCCTCGCCCCCCTCGCTCGGTTCGATGTCGGCCCCGCGATACCCCCGGCCCCCCGGCGCGACTAGCCTTGGGGCATGCCGTGCGTTCTCGACGAAACCGGGTCGTGGTACCGCCCGGGCGGGAGTTCGGAAGGTCGCCGGAAGAACTCACCGTCCGCCTTGCCCTCCGTCGCCTCAGGCAGCGGGAGGGCTCTGGAGGCCGTGGCCTCCAGAGCCCGTGATGAGGGGTTTTGCTAGCCTTGCCCCCTCGGTGGTGGCGGCGGTGGAGGCGATCGCGGCGTGGGTGGCGGGCTAGCCCCGAACCTTTTCCTCGATGACCCGGGCCAGGTAGGCGGCCAGGTTCTTGAGAGCGATGCGGCCGAGGACGTCCTCCAGGAAGGCCGCCACCAGCAGGTTCTCGGCGCCCTTTCGCCCGATGCCCCGGGTGGCCAGGTAGAAAAGCTGCTCCTCGTCGATCGGCGCGATCGAGGAGCCGTGGGAGCAGCGGACGTCGTTGGCGGCAATCTCCAGCTGGGGCACGCTCTCGACGCTGGCCTCGCGGGAAAGCAGGAGGTTGCGGTTGGTCTGGTAGGCGTCGGTCTTCTGGGCGGTGGGCTCGAGCTTGATGAGCCCCTGGTAGACGATGGTGCCCCGGTCCTTGGCGGTGCCCTTGTAGTACACGTCGCTTTTCGCGTGAGGGGCGACGTGGTGCTGCAGGGTGTGGTGGTCGTGGTGCTGGTCGCCGGCGGCGAAGTAGACCCCGAGCATCTCGGAGTCGGCGCCGGGGCCGACGAGCTCGGACCCCACCTCGGCGCGAGCGAAGCGCGCCCCTAGGTTCACCATCAGGTCGTTCAGGGCAGCGTCCTTCTCCAGCACCGCCCGCTGGCGGTAGAGCCGGTGGCTTTCGGGGTTCAGGGTCTGGACGTTGGCGTGCGCCAGGCGGGCCCCCGGGCGGAGGAAGAGTTCGGTCATCCCCAGGTGGACCGCCGCCCCCGGTTTCTCTGACAGGTGTTCCTCGATGTAGGCCGCCTGCGCGTGGTCGTCGAGCAGGACCAGGGTGCGCCCGATCGCGAGCTCACCCGGTTCGGCGACGTGGAAAACCCCGAGGGGGCCGCCGATCTCGACCCCTGCCGGTACGTAGAGAAAGACCCCGTGGGTCCAGAGCGCCGCCGCCAGGGCGGGGAGCTTGTCGTTGGCGTCGCCCTTTTGCCGGGCGGGGATCGCCTTGTAGAGGTTGGCCTCGACCCGCTCGGGGTGTTCGGCAAGGGCCTGGTGAAGGCTGGTGAAAACCACTCCCTTGGCTTTAAGTTCCTCGGGCAGCTCGGCGTAGACCAGATCGGCGCCCACGAAAACCAGGAACCCGGCCAGCTCGGCCTCGGCCAGGCGCCTTTTCACCCCCGCAGGGAGCTGGTCGCGGGAAAGCCGCCGGCCCCGGGGAAGGGCCAGGGGCAGTTCAAAGGGGACCTCCTTGAGCCGGCCGGCGGCATAGCGCCACTCCTCGGTCTTCCTGGTGGGCCAGGGCACGGCCTCGAAGACCGCCTGGGCCCCGGTACGGGCCTCCTTCAGCCAGCCCGGTTCGCTGAGGCGGGCGGCAAGCTCTTCGGGGTTGGTTGGCAGGACGTCGATCATCCGACCGAACCCTCCATTTCCAGCTCGATGAGGCGGTTAAGCTCGACGGCAAACTCCAGGGGGAGCTCCTTGGCCACCGGCTCGATGAAGCCGCGCACGATCAGGGCGGCGGCCTCGTCCTCGGGCAGGCCGCGGGTCTGGAGGTAGAAGATCTGGTCGTCGGCGAGTCGGCTCACCGTCGCCTCGTGCCCGATCTGGGCGGTCTCGTTGTTGATCTCCATGTAAGGGTAGGTGTCGGTCTTGGACTCGGGGTCGATGAGGAGCGCGTCGCACTCGACGTTGGCCCGGGCCCGGTTGGCGTTCTTGCTCACCTTAACCAGGCCGCGGTAGCTGGAGCGCCCCTCCCCCTTCGAGATCGACTTGGAGACGATCTGCCCCGAGGTGTCCTCGGCGAGGTGGATGAGCTTGGCGCCGGTGTCGAGGTGCTGGCCGGTCTTGGCGAAGGCGATGGAGAGCACCTCGCTCCGGGCCCCCCGCCCCTTGAGGATCGAGGAGGGGTACTTCATGGTCACCTTGGAGCCCAGGTTGCCGTCCAGCCACATGTGGTAGCCGCCCTCCTCGACGATCGCCCGCTGGGTGACCAGGTTGTACATGTTGGTCGGCCAGTTCTGGATGGTGGTGTAGCGGGAGTGGGCGTTTTTGTGAACGTAGATCTCGATGACCCCGGTGTGGAGCGCCTCGGTGGTGTAGAGGGGGGCGGTGCAGCCCTCGATGTAGTGCACCTTGGCCCCTTCGTCCACGATGATCAGGGTCCGCTCGAACTGGCCGAAGCCGGCGGTGTTGACCCGGAAGTAGGCCTGGAGCGGCACCTCGACCTCGACCCCGGGGGGCACGTAGACGAAGGAGCCGCCCGACCAGACCGCCGAGTTCAGGGCGGCGAACTTGTTGTCGGTGGGGGGCACGATCTTGGCGAAGTACTTTTTAAAGAGTTCCTCGTACTCCTTCAGGCCCTCCTCGATGGAGACGAAGACCACGCCCTTCTTCTCGAGCTCCTCCTTGATCTTGTGGTAGACCACCTCGGAGTCGTACTGGGCCCCCACCCCGGCCAGGACCTTGCGCTCGGCCTCGGGGATGCCGAGTCGCTCGTAGGTTTTCTTGATCTCCTCGGGGACTTCCTCCCAGCTTTCCGCCGGTCCCCTCGAGGGCGGCTTTACGTAGTAGTAGAAGTCGTCGAGCTTTTGCTCCAGCGCCGAGAGGTCGGGGCCCCACTTGGGCATGGGCATCTTGAAGAAGGCCTCGAGGGCCTTGAGGCGGAACTCGGTCATCCAGGCCGGCTCCCCCTTGGCCTCGGAGATCTTCCTAACCGTCTCGGGGGTCAACCCTTTTAGGGCGAGCTCGGGCTCGACCTCGTCCCGGAACCCCCAGCGGTAGTCGTCGGCGATGTGCTTAAGGTCTTCAGGCACCCGCCACCTCCTCCTTGAGCCAGTCGTAACCGCGTTTTTCGAGCTCCAGCGCGAGCTCGGGGCCGCCGGTTTTGACCACCCGCCCGTTCATCATCACGTGGACCACGTCGGGGACGATGTAGTTAAGCAGGCGCTGGTAGTGGGTAATCACCAGGGCGGAAAACGCCGGGCCCCGCATCGAGTTCACCCCGCGGGCCACCACCTTTAGCGCGTCGATGTCGAGCCCCGAGTCGGTCTCGTCGAGGATCGCGTAGCGGGGGCGGAGCACCATGAGCTGGAGGATCTCGTTCTTCTTCTTCTCGCCGCCCGAGAAGCCCTCGTTAAGGTAGCGGGAGAGGACCGCCTCGTCCCAGTCGAGAAGCTCGATCGCCTCTTTAAGCCGGGCGTAGAACTCGGTGATCGGCGGCTCCTGGCCAAGCCGCTCTTTGAGCGCAAGCCGCAGGAAGTTCGCGACCTGGACCCCGGGCACCTCGACCGGGTACTGGAAGGCCAAAAAGAGCCCCTTTCTGGCCCTTTCGTCGGGGGAAAGGTCGGTGATCTCCTCGCCGTCCAGCAGAATGCGCCCCTTTTCCACCTGGTAGGTGGGGTCGCCGGCGATCACTTTGCCAAGGGTGCTCTTGCCGGCGCCGTTCGGGCCCATGAGGGCGTGCACCTCGCCCAGGGGAAGGGTAAGGGTAACCCCTTTGAGGATCATCTGGCCGTCGTGCGAGACCCACAGGTCTTGAATTTCCAGGCGGTTCGTCATTTCCACTCCTCCAGCGCGCTGCCGCGCTATGGGCCAGTCTATCCGGCCCGGGCACGAATGTCTAGTGGTTTAGTCAGGATTCGGCTAGGGCCTGCTCCAGGTCGGCAAGGATCGCCTCGGTGGGTTCGAGCCCCAGGTGCAGCCGCACCATTCCCGGGGGAAAGCGGTAGGCCCGGGCGATTCGCGGTTGCAAGGCGAGCGGGAGGGCCAGCGATTCGAAGCCGCCCCAAGAGACCCCCACCTTGAAGAGGCGAAGGCGGTTGACGAAACGGCGCGCGGCCGCCTCGCTTTCGAGCTCCAGGCTCAGCATGCTGGCCCCACCGGTCAGGTACTTTTCGGCGAGGGGGTGGTCGGTGGCGTCGAAGACCCGCCGCACCCGGGGGTGGGCCTTTAAAAAGCGGGCGGCGGCCTCGGCGTTCGCCCGGTGCCGCGCAAGCCTCAGTTCCAGGGTTCTAAGCCCCCGGACCAGGAGCCAGGCCTCGAAGGGGGCGAGCTTGGCCCCGAGCAGCATGTAGGGCTCCTTGAGGCGTTCGATTAGCGCTTTGGGGCCGGCCACCACCCCGGCCACCACGTCCGAGTGGCCGGAGAAGTACTTGCTCGCCGAGTGGATGACCAGGTCGATCCCGTGGGCCAGGGGGTGGGCCAGCACCCCGGCGGTGTAGGTGGCGTCGATGGCGGTGACCGCACCGGCAGCCCGGGCCGCCTCGGCCACCGGTTCCAGATCGACGAGTTCGAAGGTGTAGGAGGCCGGGGACTCCAGGAGGACCAGCCGCGCCCCCGGGATGGCCTCCAGGATCGCCGCGGTGTCCCCGGCGGGGACGAAGGTGGTCGCGACGCCGAACTCCTGGAGCAGGCCGGAAAGGAGGCTCTTGGTACCGGCGTAGATCGGGGCGGTGGCCACCACCCGGTCGCCGGGGAGGAGGAAAGCGAAAAGCACCGCCGCGATCGCCCCCATGCCGCTGGAGAAAGCGCGGGCATCCTCGGCGCCCTCGAGCCGAGCCACCGCGGCCTCGAAGGCGCGGACGGTGGGGTTTTTGCCCCGGGTGTAGTAAGGGGCCCCTTCCCGGACCGCTTGCTCGAAGGCTTCCGCGGTATCGAAGGCGAAGAGCGAGGTCTGAAAGATCGCCGGGGCGGCTTCACCGAAGATGGGCTCTTCGAAGGCGTCCACCCCCCTAGCTTACGCCGGCCGACCAGCAGACCCGATCCCCGCCCTCGCCCTTGGCCCGGTAGAGGGCCCGGTCGGCCCGGGCTAGAAGGCTCTGGGTGTCGTCGCTTTCCTGCCCGTGGGCCACCCCCAGGCTTATGCGGGCAGGGACCGCGGCCACCGACCGCCGGAGACGCTCGGCGATCGCGAGGACCTCGGCCGGCTCCGCCCGGTAGAGAAGGGCGGCGAACTCGTCCCCGCCCAGGCGAGCCACCAGGTCCCCCTCCCGGATCGCGCGGTTCAGGGCCCGGGCGACGCCCTGGAGCAGGCGGTCGCCGGCGGCGTGCCCGGACCGGTCGTTCACCGCCTTCAGACCGTCGACGTCGATCATCACCACCGCAGGCTGGGTCTGCCCCCGGGCCGCCCGGGCCTGCTCGGCGGCGAGGGCCTCGAGGAACGCTCTCCGGTTGGCGAGGCCGGTGAGCGGGTCGGTGCGCGCCTCCCGCTCGGCCCGTTCGGCCCGCCGGCCGGTTTCCAGAATGCGCGAGGACAACACCCAGAGCGCCGCCTGGGACGCCAGCCATTGCAGGTAGGTGTTGGTGGACGCGGGGTCGCCGAGGTCCCCGCCGACGGCGAAGGCCAGGCTGCTCGCCGCCACCAGGAGAAGGAAGTAGCGGAAGAGAAAGGCCCGGGCTGCCTCCGGCGGCAGGGTGGCGTAGGCCCCGGGGTAGATGAGCGGGGTCCAGAGCAGCGAGGGCCAGAGGCCGTCCTTCAGGTGCTGGATCGCCAGGTAGGCGGTAAAGAGGAAAAACCCCGCCAGCGTGCGCAGGGCCAGGAGCGGCAGGCCTGCCTGCGGGCCCCGGGCGGCTCGGTAGGCGAGGACACCGAGCCAGAGGGCGAGAAACAGGAGGGCGAAATCCTCCAGCGCCCGGCCGCCGGTGGCCCAAAACCCCGCGGCGGCCGCCGCCGCCGCCAGGGCCAAGAGGCCGGTGTAAAGGGGGTAGGGGGAGCGGAGCCCCGGGTCTTTGGGCACGTGCCACCAGTCTACCCCATGCCCGGTTTTAGTCTTGGGGCATGAAGGCGTATCTCTTCGTCGCCCTGGGGGGATCGCTGGGTGCCGTGCTCCGCTACGCGGTGGCGGGCTTCGTGCAGCAGCTTTCCGGCGGTCTGTTTCCCTGGGGTACGCTGAGCGTGAACGTGGTCGGCAGCTTCCTTCTGGGCGCCCTCTACGAGGCCGCGATGCGGGCGGTGCTGCCCGCCGAGTGGCGGCTTTTCTGGGCGGTGGGGGTGCTCGGCGCCTTCACCACGTTCTCGACCCTGAGCTACGAGACCCTCGGCTTCCTGCGCGAGGGAGCCCTGGTTCCCGCCCTGGTCTACGCCCTGGGCTCGCTCTTTCTAGGGG
>WFNN01000065.1 GCA_015488545.1 Thermaceae bacterium
CCTCCACGCCCTCACTGCCCCCCGCCCCAAGATCCGCTATTTCGTCACCTGGCCCACCTACCTGGGGTTCTGGGCCAAGCGCCTTCTGCCCATGGGCCTTTGGGACCGAGTGCTGGACCGCTAGCGCCACCTGGCCTTCCAACCCAGAAGCCGCAGCGCGTTGGCGGTGACCAGCAGGGTGGCGCCGGTGTCGGCAAGCACGGCGGCCCAGAGGCCGGTGACGCCTAGTAAGGTGGTGACCAGGAAGACCACCTTCAGGCCGAGGGCGATGGCGACGTTGGCGTAAAGGTTCGCCCGGGTGGCCCGGGCCAGGGCAAGGAAGTGAGCGAGTCCCATGAGCCTTGGCTCTACCAGGGCCACGTTCGCCGCCTTCAAGGCGACGTCGGTGCCGCCCTTCAGGGCCACGCCGAGGTCAGCGGCGGCGAGCGCGGGGGCGTCGTTCACCCCGTCCCCCACCATGCCCACGGGTTTCTCCGCTTCCTCCTTTAAGTAGCGGAGCTTGGCCTCGGGGAGAAGCTCGGCTCGGAAATCCACCCCGAGCTCTCGGGCGATCCTTTCCACCGCCGGCGCCCGATCGCCGGAAAGAAGCACCACCCGGGGCACGATCCGGCGGATCGCCGCGAGCGCCTCCCGGGCATCCGCGCGGAGGGCGTCCTCGAAGAAAAGCCAGGCGGCGAGCTCACCGTCGATGAGCACCGCCGAGGCTGTCCGCCCAGCATCCTCGGGCGGGGTGAGGCCGGCGGCCTTGGCGCTGCCCACAAAGACCCGTCGCCCCGCTACCCAGCCCTCCAGGAAAGCCCCGGGCACGGCGTGGACTTCCTCGGCCTTGGGGAGCACAAGCCCAAGCGCTTCCACGCGCTCGCGCACCGCCCGGGCCAGGGGGTGGTCGCTATGGACCTCGAGGGCCGCGACCAGGGGGAGGATCTCGGCCTCCTGGGCGCCCCGGACCTCAACCAGCCGGGGCCGCCCCTCGGTCACCGTGCCCGTCTTGTCGAAGGCGAGGGTCTTGAGCACGGCGGCGGTCTCGAGCGCCGCTGCCTCCTTTACCAGCACCCCCATGCGCCCGGCGCGCGCGATGCCAGCAGCGATCGCCGCCGGGGCCGAGAGCACGAGCGCGCATGGGCAGCCGATCAGGAGGAGGGCCAGCGCTTTATAAAGCCAGGGCACGAAGGGCTCGGCGAAAACCAGCGGGGGGACGGCAGCCACCAGCGCCGCCAGCGCCACCACCCCCGGGGTGTAGTAGCGTGCGAAGCGATCGATCGCCCGCACCGTGGGGCTCTTCGAAGCGCTCGCCGACTCCACCAGCCGGGCGATCCGGGCCACCGCGCTCTCCGGTGCCGGTCGGGTGACCCGGATCACCAGGTCGCCCTCAAGAAGCACGGTGCCGGCATAAACGGGATCGCCCGTGGCTTTGGGTACCGGGCGTGACTCACCGGTGAGCATGGCCTCGTCGACCGCCCCCCGCCCCTTCAGCACCTCGCCGTCCAGGGGGACGCGCTCGCCGGCGGGGACCTGCACCCGGGCGCCGGACCGAACCTCGTCGACCGGAACCGTCCGGACCCCGGCCTCGGTAAGCACCCGGGCGCGTTCAGGGACGAGCCGGGTGAGCGCCCCCACCGCCTCGCGGGCCCGCCGCGCGCTTTCCCCCTCCAGGACTTCCCCCAGCAAAAACAGCACCACCACCACCAGGGCCTCGAGCTGGGCCCCGATCAGGATGGCGCCGGCCACCGCCAGGGTGACCAGGGCGTTGATGTCGAGAAAGCCCCCGCTCCTGAGGACCGCCAACGCCTTGCGGGCCAGCGGCCAGAGCGCCACCACCGCCCCCAGGCCAAAGACGCCCCGCGCCAGGTTCCCCGAAAAGGCCCCGGCCAAAAGCCCGAGAAGCAAAAAGCCAAGCCCTACCAGGAGATCGCGCCCCTTCTCGCGGCGCCACCAAGGGCGCGCCGGCTCCCCGCCGGTCACCAGCCGGTAGCCCAAGGGTTCGACCGCCCGGCGGATCGCCTCCTCAGAAAGGGGGCGCTCGGCCTTGACCTCCAGCCGCCCGGTGGCATAGGCCACCCGTACCTCGACAGTGCCGGGCAGCTTCTTGACCGCCCGTTCGATCTTGACCGCGCAGTCGGCGCAGTCCAGGCCCTCGACGCGGTAGGTGCGCTGCTCCATGCGGCCATTATATGAACATTTGCTCAGATATTCAAGATTTTGGGGCCATTGGTCGATCGCACCTGAGACCACCGAACGGTTACGGCCGCTTCACTCGGCGGCGTGCTCCAAGGCGTCCTCGAGGATCTCCCGCACGTGATCGTCGGCCAACCGGTAGAAGACCTGCCGCCCCTGGCGCCGCCAGGCCACCAGCCGGGCGTCGCGGAGCACCCTCAGCTGGTGGCTGACCGCCGAGTCGCTCATTGAAAGGAGATGGGCCAGGTCGCAGACGCAAAGCTCGCTGGCCGAGAGCGCCCGCAGGATTCGCATCCGGGTGGGATCGGCGAGGGCCTTGAGCAGCACCGAGGCCTTGGCCACCAGCTCCTCGGAGGGGATGGCCTCCCGGGCCGCTTGGTAGCGCTCCGGATGAAGGGCGTGCACCCCGCAGACCGCGTTCTCCTCCACAGGGCCATTCTGTCACGTCGTGCAAGAATAGGGGCATGCGGCTGAAGCCGGGCTGGTACCTGCTCTTCCTCACCCTGCTCTACGCCCTAGTGGCGACCTACGCCTGGCAGCGGAGCGAGCGCCGGCTGGCGCAGCTGGCGGCCGGCGAGGGGGTGGTGGAGG
>WFNN01000066.1 GCA_015488545.1 Thermaceae bacterium
GCCCCACCACCCCGAACCAAGGCACCCCCTTGGCGTCGCGACGGGCGAAGATCCGGGGCAGCGAACCCTCCTCGGCTATCTCCGCCATCATTCGGCTGGCCCCGAAAAGGGTCGAGTTAATCGCCGAGCTCGTGGCCAAAAGGGCGGAGAGGGCAATCAGCAGGCGGCCGGCCTCTCCCAGCACCGGTTCGGCCACCCGGGCCAAGGCGTAGTCGCTGGCCGCCCGGATCTCGGCCACCGGCAGCGCCCCCACCGCAACCACCGCCAGCAGCACGTACACCGCACCGGTAACCAGGATCGAACCGTAGACCCCAAAGGGGAGATCGTGCGGGGGATCGCGGGTCTCGCGGACCGCGTTGACGACCAGCTCGAACCCCTCGAAAGCCACAAAGATGACCGCCGCCCCCAGGAAGACCGCTGGAACCCCCCGGTCGAAGAGCGGTACCATCCGCTCGAAGTCGGCTCGGAAAAGCCCGATGGCCCCGAAAAGGGCCAGGATCAAAAGCTTGGTGTAGACCATGAGGTCCTCGGTGGTACCGCTGGCGCGGACGCCCTCGAGGTTGATCAGGGCGAAAAACCCCAGCACCGCCAGGGCCAGGAAGACCCGGAGGGGGCGGTGGCCGGGTTCCCCTAGAAGGTCGGCGCCGTAGGCCGCGAAGGTGTAGGCGTAAAGCCCCAGTGTCCCCACATACATCACCAGCAGCACCCAGCCCGCCAGCACCGAGAGCTCCGGACGGCGGGGCCAGGCAGCCCGAACAAAGGTAAAAACCCCGCCATCGTCGCGGAAGAAAAGCGCCAGCCGCACGAAAAAATACCCCGCCGCCAGGGCCACCGCGGTGCCCAACAGGAAGGCCAGGGGGGCGGCGTGGCCGGCCAGGGCAACGGTAAGGCCGAGGACCGAAAAAATCCCACCGCCGATCATGCCCCCAACGCCGACGGCCAAAAGCTCCTTTTTACCAAGCTTCTCTCCTGGAGCGAGCCTGCGGGTGGTTCGGCGCATACCCTACGTTAGCGCCGTTCACCGGTAGGGGCCAGGGAAACGTCCGGCCGCCTCAAAGCGCCGTCTCCACCGCCCGGGCCAGGGCAAAAAGCTGGCGGTCGCTGCCCGGCGGGGCCGCCAGCATGAGGCCCTGGCCGGGGGCCAGGGGCAGGGTCATCGCGGGACCTTTCAGGAAGTTAAAGAGCATGGTGTGGGCCAGCACCCGGGCGTTGGCCCGGAAGTAGGCTTCTGCGTCGGCGAGGTCGTCGATCCGCGGTGGAAGCACCGGCACGGTGGGCATCGCCACCGCGTCGAAACCCAAAAGCCTACGCCAGAAGACCACTGGGAGCCGTTCGTGGGCCTGGCGAACCAGGGCGAAGTCGTCGGCGGTGTAACGGGCGGCTTCGAGCACCCTCGCCGCCACCCGGGGGTCCATCCGGTCCCCAGCCCGCTCGACCAGGTCACGGTAGAGGCGAAAGGCCTCGTGGGCGGCCAGGGGGCCGTGCTCGCGGTAGAGCCGGCGAATCTCGGCCAGCTCGGGGAGCTCGGCCTCCTCCACCCGGTGCCCGGCCTGGGCCAGGCGGTCGGTGGCCGACCGGAAGGCGGCCTCGACCTCAGGGGCGAGGCGTAGGCCCCGGGGCACCACCAGCCGAAGCGGCCGATCGATCGCCGGAAGGGGGGCGTCCGGCCAGCCCGCCAGTACCAGAAAGACCCGCCAGGCGTCCTCCAGGCTCCCGGCGATGGGCCCCACCGTGTCCAGGGTGGGCGAGAGAGGGACCACCCCCCGGGTGGGCACCAGCCCGTTGGTTGGTTTGAAACCGTAGAGACCTTGGAAGGCGGCGGGGATCCGAACCGAACCGCCGGTGTCGGTACCCACCGCCGCCGGCACCACCCCCAGCGCCACCGACGCCGCCGACCCCGACGAGGAACCGCCGGGCACCGCCCCAGGAAAGCGGGGGTTTTCGAGGGGCGGGAAGTGGGGGTTCAGCCCCAGGCCGGAGTAGGCCAGCTCGGTCATGTGGGTGCGGCCCAACACCGCGGCCCCGGCGGCGAGGAGCCGCTCCAAAGCGGCGGCGTGCCGGCGGGCGGGCTCGCCCTCGGCCAGGACCGGCGCACCCGCCGGGGTGGGGCGGCCGGCCACCGCCAGGTTGTCCTTGATCGCCAGGGGCACTCCGAAAAGGGGGCCCCGCCGCCCTGGACGCCAGAGTTCCGGGGTGCGCGCAAGAAAGACCGGGGAGCGGGCACCCTCCCCGGCGGTACGGATGACCCGCCCGGGATCGAGCGCCCCCTCGCGGTAGGCGGCAAGCAGGCTAGCGATTCCCACCGAGGGCCTCCCGAACCCGGTTTAAGAGCGCCCGGTCGCTTCGGTATCGGAGGCGCCGACCTGCCTCCCCAAGGCTCACCCACTCCACCCCATCCACCTCCCAGTCCGGGTCCTTGACCCGCTTGAGGGGCCGCATCAAAAACCAGTCCACCCGCTTTCTCACCTTGCGCCCTTCCCGGACGAACCAGTACTCGGTGGCCCCCAGGGGGCGGAGGATCTCGGCTTCGTACCCAGTCTCCTCGAAGACCTCGCGAAGGGCGGCCTCGCGGGGGCTCTCCCCGGGCTCTAAAAGCCCCTTGGGGAAGGTCCAGATCTCTTCCCCCCGGAGGTTTTTGGTCCTCACCAGCAGAACCCGTCCGTCCTCCACCAGGACGCCACCGGCGGAGTGCTCATGCACTACCGGCATAGGAGCTCCCGGAACCGAAGGGCGTTTTTCGGCGCGTGACCGGCGTCGGTGTTGTTGAAGTAGGCGTAGACCTCCCGTCCCCGGGCAGCCCGCGCCCACCGCAAAAGCTCGTTCTCGGAGTAGTCGTAGCGGTACCAGGCCGTACGCCCGTGAAACCGGAGGTAGGCGAAAGCGGTCTCCACATAGTCCTCGGGAAGCCCCGGGGCACTCACCGAAACGAACGCCACCCCCGCCGCCCGCAGGGCCTGGTAGACCGTCTCGTTCCACCAAGAAGGGTGGCGAAACTCGATCGCGTTCTTATACCCCGGGTCCAAAGCGGCCATGAGCCGGTCCAGGTGCTCGGGCCGGTAGCGGAAGGAAGGGGGAAGCTGAAAGAGCACCGGCCCGAGCTTCTCCCCGAGCCCCGCCACAACCTCGTAGAAATCCCGCACCCGGGAAGGATCGGCGAACTTCTTTAGGTGAGTGATCTCACGGTGGGCCTTGACCGCGTAGAGAAAGCCCTCTCGCGCCTCGCGGTACCAGCGCCGCACCGCCCCAGGAGTAGGGAAGCGATAGAAGCTCGCGTTCAGCTCCACGGTGTCGAAGGACTCCTGGTAGTAGTCGAAGTAACGCGCAAGCGGCAGGTCCCCGGGGTAGAAGCCCCCTTTCCACCCCCGGTAGAAGTAACCCGAGGTGCCTACCCGGCAGGGTTTCATACCCCTAGCCTACAATCGGGGCATGGACGCCAAGGGATGGGTTCGCCACGCGGTCGAACGGCTGGGCTGGGCAGGACGGCGCGAGATCCAGCGCTTCCTCGACGAGGCCGGCGAAGAGCTCTCCAAAAAGGAGCTGGAGGAAGCCCTCGCCGCCCTGGTGGCGGAGGGGGTCTTGGAACAACGCGGCGAGCGTTACCGCCTCCGCCCCCGGTCCAGGGGCCGCGAGGCGTTTGACCGGCTCTTCGGGGGGTAGCCGGCCCACTTTCGTTAAGTAAGCTAGAGGAAGGGAGGTAAGCGGGTATGGACCCGATCTCGTTGCTTTTCTGGCTTTTCATCGTCTTCTCCATGCTCACGCCGTACATGCAGCAGCAGGCGCTCCTGGCGGCGCGAGCGCGGAAGATGGCGGAACTGGAACGGAAGCGAAAGTCGCGGGTGATCACCCTCATCCACCGCCAGGAAGCGATCAGTTTCCTGGGCATCCCCTTCTCCCGCTTCATCACCATCGACGACTCCGAGCACGTTCTCCGCGCCATTCGCATGACCGACGACGACGTGCCCATCGACCTGATCATCCACACCCCTGGGGGGCTGGTGCTGGCCGCCGAGCAGATCGCCCGGGCACTCAAGCAGCACCCCGCCAAGGTCACCGTCTTCGTCCCCCACTACGCCATGTCGGGTGGCACCCTGATCGCCCTGGGGGCTGACGAGATCGTGATGGACGAGCACGCCGTCCTGGGCCCGGTGGACCCCCAGCTCGGGCAGTACCCGGCGGCATCGATCGTCCGGGTCCTGGAGCAGAAAGAGCCCAAAGACATCGACGACCAGACCCTCATCTACGCCGACGTCTCCAAGAAGGCCTTACAGCAGGTGAAGGGGTTCGTGCTCGAGCTCCTCGAGGGCAAGCTCCCCCCCGAAGAGGCCGAGCGGGTCGCCGACACCCTCTCCCAGGGCACCTGGACCCACGATTACCCGATCTTTGCGGACTTCGCCAAAAAGCTCGGTCTCCCGGTCAACACCGAGATGCCGAAGGAGGTCTACGAGCTCATGGAGCTCTACCCCCAGCCCCAGATGGGCCGCCCCAGCGTGCAGTATGTCCCCACCCCGCACCAGCGGGAGGTGGGGC
>WFNN01000067.1 GCA_015488545.1 Thermaceae bacterium
GCGATGGCCCGGGGAAAGCCAAAAAAGAGCGCGGCCTGGAGCAGGGTTTCCCGGACCTCGGTTTCGGTGGCGCCGTTATTTAGCGCCCCCTTGAAGTGGGTGGCGATCTCCGGCGGGCTCCCGAGCGCCACCAGCGCGGTGATCGCGAGGAGCTCCCGGGTCTTTAGGTCCAGCCCCTCGCGGGAAAGCACCTCCCGGTAGGCAAAGTCCTCGATGTAGCGGGCGAGGTCGGGATCCAGGGCGGCCAGGCGCGCGCGGATAGCCTCCTCGTCCTCCCCCCAAATACCCCGAACGGCGTCCATACCGCCATGCTAAGGCGGCGCGAAGCGGAGGGCCACCTCGGCCAGGCTCTCGGGGCTCCCCATCACCGTCACCCGGTCGCCGAGCCGGAGTTGGGTGTACCCGTGGGTGACGATCGCCTCGTCGCCCCGGTGGATGGCAAGCACCAGCACGTCAGCGGGCAAGCGGAGCTCCCGGAGGGGCACCCCGTCCAGCGCGGGGTCCTCCACCACGAGGTCGAGCACCTGGTGCCCCCGCTCCTCCCCGAGGAGGAGGGCGGCGGCGCCGGGGCTCTCCACGAACTGGGCGAGCAGGTGAACGGTGGCGGTGGTGGGGTCGATCACCTGGCAGCCGGCCTCTCGGTAGGCCGGAAGCGGGGCGTGGCCCTGGCGTCGGGCCACCGCTTGGCCCACCCCGAGCGCCGAAAGCCGGCGGCAGAGCGCGAGGTTTTCGTCGTCGGTGAGGAGCAGGAGGGCGGCCTCGGGTGGGGGTTCCCCCTCCCACGATTCCAGCGGCTCGGCCTCGAGGCCCTGCGCCTTTAACGTCCGCACCCGATCGGGATCGGGGCTGAAAAGCCGCACCCCCCACCCTTCCCGCTTAAAGTGGCGGCAGAGCGCCACCGCCTGGTCGTCGTCCCCAAAAATCCAAACCCGGCGCCGCGAGCGCCGCCCTTCCCGCACTTCCCCCGCCCAGCGGAGGGCGAACTTTAAAAGGGGCGGCCCCACCACCTGGTTGAGCACCACCAGGGCCACCACGACGGTGGCGAAGGTCTCGCCAAACGCCGGAAAGGTGTCGGCGACCTTCTTGGCCAACCCCAGGGCCACCCCGGCCTGGGTCACGAAGGCGAGCCCGGAGGCCACCGCAACCCGCCAGGGGTCGCCGGCCAGCCAACCCCCTACCGCCGATCCCAGCGCAAAACCGGCCAAGCGGACGGCGAATAGCGCCAGCGCCACCGGCCAGACCCGGGCCAGCACGTCCAGGGCCAGCGAAGCCCCGGTAAGGGTGAAGAAGGCGATGAAGACCACCGGCGAAAGGGTGGCCAGCAGACGGATGAACTCGTCGCGGTAGGGGCTTCGGTTAACGATCCAAAACGCCGCCAGCACCCCGGCCAGCAGGGGCTCGGGGGCAAAGGTAAGGGGCAGGTGGTCCCGGCTTGCGGACTCCACCCAGCCGCTCAGCCAAAAGGTGCCGTAGCCGAGCAACAGAACCAGGCTGCCCTTTACCCAGGGGGGTACCCGGCGGGCGAAAACCCACTCGAGCAACCGGAAAAAGAGCCAGCCGATCAAAACCGAAAGCGCCAGGTCGAGCCCCAGGGCCAGAAGGAAGCGCGGGCTCAGGTCCCCGCCCACCGCCCAGGCCCGGGCCAGCTCCAGGGCC
Organism: Thermaceae bacterium; assembly: GCA_015488545.1. Lineage (GTDB taxonomy): Bacteria > Deinococcota > Deinococci > Deinococcales > Marinithermaceae > WFXV01. Next base: position 1,657 of record WFNN01000067.1, read on the forward strand.
ACTGCGAACAGGGTCAGCACCACCACGTCGGAGACCACCGTGGTCCCCAGCACCAGCCGGGTAAAAGGCCCCTTGGCCTTGAGCTCGGTGATCACCGCGATCGCCGAGGAGGGCGACCGGGCCAGCAGGATGACCCCCATCAAAAGGGCGAAGGCCACCCCGGCCCCGGCGGACAGCCCGTTCCCCCCGGGGAAGGCCGGCAAAAGCCAGCGGGTGGCCAGCACCCCGAGACCCAGCACCGCCACCACCTGGAAAAAGCTCACCCAAAGGATGGCGCCGGTCCGGGACCGGAGCTCGGGAAGGAAGAGCTCGGCCCCGGCAGCCAGCGCGATAACCGAAAGCGCCATTTCGTCGACGAAGCGGAGCTTCTCTAGGTCCTCCGGGGAGAGGAGCCCGAGCAGGTAGGGTCCGATCAGGATCCCGGCGATCAAAAAGCCGGTGATCAGCGGCAGGTCGTAGCGGGCGAAGTAGTCGCCGATCTGCTTGGCGGCTAGAGCCAGCACCGCGAAGCTGCCCAGGATGAGGAGTAGCTCGACCAGCGCGCTGAGCAAGCCAACCTCCGGCTAGAGCGCGGCCAACACCGGGGCGATGCCCTCTTTGGGGGTGACCAAAAGGGCCCGCATCCCCAGCCGCTCGGGGCCCGCCTTGTCGGCCTCGGGGTTGTCGCCGACGAAGAGCACCGCGCCGGGAGCTAGCCCGAGATCGTTGAGCGCCCGGCGGTAGATTCCCGGCTCAGGCTTGGCCACGCCTAAAGCGGCGGAAGCGTAGATTTTCTCGAAATAGGGCGCGAGCCCCATGGCTTCCAGGATGTCGGGGAGCAGCACGTCCCAGTTGGAGACCGCCGCCAGCCTGAGCCCGCGCCGTTTTAGCTCGTCGAGGACCTCCGGGGTGCCGGGGGTCCGGGGCCAGAGCCCGGGGTCCCGCCAGTGCGCCACCAGCCAGTCGGCGATTCGCTCGGGGTCGTTCACCCCCAAACCGGCCAGGAGACGGCGATCGAATTCCCACCAAAGCCGGATCGCGCGCTCGCGATCGGTGGCCGCCATGTGGTGGGCGTTGTAGTACGCGTAAGCCGACTCGGCGGCCGAGCGGAGCCGCCGCCAGTCGGCCCGCTCCCCGAAACGCTCCAGCACCGGCGGCAGCCAGGTTCGCGGATCGGTGTGGATCAGAGTACCGCCGACGTCGAAGAAGACCGCCTCGGGCATAAGGGCACGATACCAGACGTGGATGCGCGATCGGTTGCTCGATCTTGCAATTTCGCGCATACTCGCGCATACTCGAAAAAGAGGAGCGCAACGTGTCCCTGGTACCGGAACGCCAACGCCGGATCCTTCGCCTCCTCGAGGCCGAGGGCGGGCTCCGCACCCAGGAGCTGGCCCGGCGGCTCGGGGTCTCCGAGGCCACGGTGCGGCGTGACCTGGCGGCGCTGGCTGAACGGGGGCTGGTGGAGCGCACCCACGGCGGCGCCCTCCCCCTCCGCATGGGCACCGCCGCCGAGCCGCCCTTCGACCTCAAGGCCCGCCGCAAGGTGCCGGAGAAGGAGCGCATCGCCGCCCGCGCCGCCGAACTGGTCCCGGAAAGGGCTACGGTCATCCTCGACTCGGGGACCACCGCGCTCGCCTTGGCCCGGCGGCTCGCCGGTCGCCGCATCACGGTGATCGCCCTGGACCTCAAGGTGGCCGAGGCGCTGGCCCGCGGCGAGCCCGAGGTCTGGCTGATTGGGGGCCGGGCGAGAAACGGCCTTTTTAGCCTGGTGGGGCCCTGGGCCGAGGCGCAGCTCAGCGAGGTCCACGCCGACCTTTTCTTTCTCGGCGCCGACGCGGTGGACGAGGAGGCGGTGACCAACGCCACCGTTGAAGAGGCGGCGGTGAAGCGGCGGGCGGTGGCGGCGGCGGCGGCCACCTACCTGATCGCCGACCACTCGAAGTTCGGCCGCCGGGCGCTGGCCAAGGTGGTGGAACTGGAGGCCCTGACCGGGATCATCACCGACCAGAAGGCCGCGGCCTTCGCCCCTGTGCTCCGCGAAAAGGTTCCCCGGGTGGAACTGGTGTAGGAGGAGAAAATATGGAACCCTTCCAACGGTTCAAGGCGCTTTTCCGCACCCCCAAGCCGGTCATCGCCATGGTGCACCTCCGGGCCCTGCCGGGAACCCCGCTTTACGACGAGGCCGGCGGCATGGAGGCGATCGTCGAAGCAGCCCGGGCCGATCTCGCCGCCCTCAAGGCCGCAGGGGTGGACGCGGTGATGTTCGGCAACGAGAACGACCGCCCCTACGAGCTGGAGGTGGACCCCGCCAGCGCCGCCGCCATGGCCTACGTGATCGGCCGCCTGAGGGACGAGCTCACCCTGCCCTTCGGGGTGGACGTGCTCTGGGACCCCGGGATGACCCTGGCGGTGGCGGCGGCCACCGGGGCCGCCTTCGCCCGGGAGATCTTCACCGGGCTCTACGGCTCCGACATGGGGCTCTGGCAGGGCCGGGCGGCGGCCGCCCTCCGCTACCGCCGCCGGCTCGGACGGGGCGACCTCTTCCTCCTCTACAACGTCTCCGCCGAATTCGCCTCGCCGCTTGATGCAAGAAGCCTTCCCGAACGGGCCAAAAGCGCGGTGTTCTCCAGCCTGGCCGACGCCGTCCTGGTTTCCGGCCCGATGACCGGCGAACCGGCGCCGCTTTCCCACCTCGAGGCGGTAAAGAAAGCGGTGACCGACGTGCCGGTGCTGGCCAACACCGGGGTCAACCACGCCAACGTCGCCGAGGTTCTCGGGGTGGCCGACGGGTGCGTGGTGGGCACCGCCCTTAAAAAGGACGGGAAGACCTTCAACCCGGTCGACGAGGAGCGGGCCCGGGCCTTCATGGAGCGGGTCAGGGAGGTGCGGTCGGCGTGGGCGTAGTGGGGATCGACGTCGGCACCACCGCGGTTAAGGCCGTCCTCCTGGACGAGGAGGCCAACCTCGTCGCCGAAGCCAGCCACCCCCACCACCTCCAAAGCCCCCACCCCGGTTGGGCCGAGGAGGACCCCGCCGACTGGTGGGCGGGCACCCGGGCGGTCCTGGCCGAACTGGCGGGAAAGGCGGACCTTGCGGGAGTGGCGGCGGTGGCGGTCTCGGGGATGGTGCCGGCGCTGGTCCTGCTCGACGACGAGGGGCGCGTCCTGCGCCCCGCGATCCAGCAGAACGATGCCCGGCACGCGGAGGAGATCGCCTGGTTCAAGGCCCGCTTCCCCGAGGACGAGCTCTTCGCCCACACCGGGGCCACCTGGAACCAGCAGGTCATTCCCCCGAAACTGCTCTGGATCAAACGGCACGAACCCGAGGTCTTCCGAAGGATCCGCCGGATCGCCGGCTCGTACGAGTACGTCACCGGGCGGCTTGGCGGTCCGGTCTACCTCGAGGCCAACTGGGCGCTGGAGAGCGCCCTGTGGAGCGAGAAGGAGCGGCGCTGGCTGGGGGAAGTCCTAGCCCTCGTCGGCCTGGACACCGGGGTCTTGGGGCCGGTGCGCTTTCCCACCGAAGTGGTGGGGGAGGTGACGAACCCCGAGGTGCCCCTCCGCCCCGGCACCCCGCTCACCGCCGGGAGCGCGGACCACATCGCCGCCGCGCTGGCGGCCGGGCTCCTTGCGGAAGGGGAGGCGGTGCTCAAGTTCGGTGGCGCCGGCGACTTCCTCTACGTGTCGCCGGACTTCGCCCCCATCCGGGAACTCTTCATCGACTACCACGACGTTCCGGGGCGCTACGTGATCAACGGCTGCATGGCCACCTCGGGCTCGCTCGTCAAGTGGTTTCGGCAAAACTTCGCGCCCGAATTGTCCTACGCCGAGCTCGACCGGGCCGCAGAGAGCGTGCCCGCCGGCAGCCAGGGGGTGGTGCTGCTCCCCTACTTCCTGGGGGAAAAGACCCCGATCCACGACCCCCACGCCCGGGGCACGATCCTCGGGCTCACCCTGGCCCACGGCCCGGCCCACCTCTACCGGGCGATCCTCGAGGCCGTCGCCTACGCCTTCCGCCACCACGTCGAGGTGCTCCGGGCTAAGGGGCATAAAATCGCGCGCTTTTTTGTCATGGACGGCGGGGCCAAAAGCCCGCTCTGGCGGAGGATCACCGCCAGCGTTCTGGAAGAACCCGTCCACTACCTGGCCAGCGGGGCGGCGGGGAGTGCGTACGGCACCGCTTTCCTGGCCGGGGTGGTGGCCGGTCTCTGGGACTACCCCTTGATCAAAGAACGCGCCCGGCCGGCCGGGGTCACCGAACCCGACCCCGGCTGGGTACGGGTCTACCGCGAGCTCTACGGCGTGTACCGGGAAGCCTACGAACGGCTTAAGGACCTCTACCCCAGGCTGGAGGTGGACCGTGCTTAAAGGAAGAATCGCGCTGGTAACCGGAGCCGGCAGCGGCATCGGGGAAGCGATCGCCAAAAGACTCGCCGATGAAGGGGCCAAGGTCTGGGTGACCGACCGCGACGGCGGGGCGGCGCACCGGGTTGCCGAAGCCATCCGCTCAGGGGGTGGCCAGGCGCATTGCCTTAAGGTCGACGTTACCCGGCGGGAGGACCTCGAGTCCGCCTGCGACGCGGTCTACGCCGAGGACGGCCGGGTGGACATCGTGGTGGCCAACGCCGGGGTCAGCACCATGCGCCCCTTCCTGGACCTCACCGACGAAGATTGGGACTTTAACTTCGCGGTCAACGCCAAGGGGGTCTTCTACACCCTACAGACATTCGCCCGGCGGATGAAGGACCAGCCCCCGATGCCTAGTAGCGAGCTCCGGGGCAAGCTGATCGCCACCGCCAGCATGGCCGCCCGACAGGCGGCGCCGCTCCTTGCCCACTACTCCGCTTCCAAATTCGCGGTGCTTGGCCTGGTGCAGGCCGCGGCCAAGGAGCTCGCGCCCCACAGGATCACGGTGAACGCGGTGAACCCCGGCTTCGTGAAGACCGCGATGCAGGACCGGGAGGTGGCCTGGGAGGCCGAGCTGCGGGGGCTCACCCCCGAGGAGGTCATCGCCGACTACATCCGCCAGACCCCGCTGGGCCGGCTGGAACGCCCCGAGGACGTTGCCGGGGTGGTGGCCTTTCTAGCCGGCCCCGACGCCGACTTCATCACCGGGGAGGCCATCGAGGTCAACGGCGGGGCGTGGATCTTCTAGGAGTCATGGCACGGGTACGGCTCGAACGCCTCACCAAACGGTTCGGCCGGGTGGTGGCCGCCCGGGAGGTTTCCCTCGACATCGCCGACGGGGAGTTCTTCAGCTTCCTCGGCCCCCCGGGCTGCGGCAAGACAGTCATCACTCGGATGGTGGCGAGGTTCGGCACCCTCCTGAGGCAGGACTTCCGCATCGCCAGCGCGGTGAGCTCACTGCTGGTCTACACCACCCTGCTCGCGCTCCTCGGCATGACCCTGGCCCGCCGGCGCTAGGCGCCTCGCTCCCGCACCGCGCGCTCCACGTCCTCCAGGACCCCGGGGTCCTCGATGGTGGAAACGTCGCCGATGGCTTGCCCCTGGAGCATGGCCCGCATGACCCGGCGCATGATCTTGCCGGAGCGCGTCTTGGGCAAACCGCGGACGAAAAGCAGGTCCCCGATCACCGCCACCGGGCCAAGCTCGCGCCGCACCGTTTCGATCAGCTCGGCCTTAAGCGTTTCGTCGGGGCTGTAGCCCTCCTTGAGCACCACGAAGGCGGCGATCACCTCGCCGCGGACCGGGTCCGGCCGCCCCACCACCCCCGCCTCGGCCACCGCGGGGTGCTTGAGAAAGGCGCTTTCGACCTCGATGGTACCGATCCTGTGAGCGGCCACCTTGATCACTTCATCGGCCCGGCCGGAGAAGAAGACGTAGCCGTCTTCGTCCAGGGTCGCCGAATCGCCGGTGAAGTACAGGCGCTGCCCGGGAAAGACCTCCCAGTACGTCTCGCGGTAGCGCTCGGGCTCACCCCAGAGTGTGGGCGTGAGATGGGGGAAGGGGCGGCGGATGACCAAAAAGCCCTTTTCCCCCGGGGGCAGCTCCCGCCCTTCCTGGTCCACCACGGCAACCTCGATGCCCGCCAGCGGTAGGCCCGCCGAACCCGGCTTGATGGGCAGGAGGTGCACCCCGTAGGGGTTGGCCACCACCGGACCCCCGGTCTCGGTCTGCCACCAGTGGTCGACAACCGGGATCTCGTCGCCGAAAACCTCGCCCTGCAACCACTTCCAAGCGGGAGGATTGAGCACCTCACCGGCCGAAAAGACCCGTTTCAAGCTGGCAAGGTCCCGCCCGCGGACCGGGTCCACGCCCTCCTGCATGAGAAGGCGGATCAACGTCGGCGAGGTAAAGACCCCGGTGAGCCGTTCCTCCTCGATCACCCCCCAGAAGGTTTCGGCGTCGTAGGCCCCCTCAAAAGCCAGGGTGGTGGCCCCGATGAGCAACGGCGCGTAGACGATGTAGGAGTGGCCCACGATCCAGCCGATATCCGAAGTGGCCCACCAGAGATCCTCGGGGGCAAGCCCGTAGACCCACCGGGCGGCGGCCTGGATGCCCGTGGCGTACCCGCCGTGGGTGTGCACCACCAGCTTGGGCCGCCCGGTGGTCCCGGAGGTGGCCAGGATAAAGGCCGGCTCGTTGGCCTCCATGCGCGCGGGCTCGGGGGTGCCCCGGGCGAGGCCCAGGAAGTCTTCCCAATCGAGGTCGCGCTCGCCCATCGAGGCCTGGCCCTGGCGGTTTAGCACCACCACCCGCTCGACCCCCTTAAGCCCCTCGACCGCCTCGTCCACCACCGGTTTCAGGGGGACCTGCTTGCCCTTGCGGTAGGCCACGTCGGCGGTAAAGACCACCTTGGAACCGCTGGCCTCGATTCGGGCACGCAATGCTCCAACCCCAAACCCGGCGAACACCACCGAGTGGATGGCCCCGATGCGGGTGGCCGCCAGCATCAGCGCCACCGCTTCCACATTGGGGGGAAGGTAAAGGGTAATCCGGTCCCCGCGGCCCACCCCCAGGGCTAGGAGGGCCGACGCAACCTCCTCCACCAAGCGCAGGAGCTGGGCATAGGTGAGGGTGGTCCGCTCACCCCGCTCGTTCCGGTAAACGAGCGCCGCATGGCCCCCGCGACCGGCTTGCACGTGCCGGTCCAAGGCGTTAAAGCTCAGGTTGGTTACCCCACCCGGGTACCAGCGAAACCCCGACTCGTCCTCCTCGAAGACGCGATCGGGGAGACGGAACCAGGTAAGTCCCTCGGCCGCTTCCCGCCAGTGCCCCTCCCAGTCGCGCTGGGCACGGGCCCGCCAACGACGCACAATCGGAGAAATTCCACTCATTATCCAGAACCTCCCTCGGATCCACGAGATGGCTAGGCGACGTTTTCTTGAGTGTATGCAGCCGGCGGGAAACCGGTCAAGCGGCGCCGGGTTAGATCAACTCCAGGACCCTGTGCCTAAGGCGAAACCGCCCGGGGGTTCCGTAGACCAGCACCGCCTCCACCCGGAAGGGCCGGTCGTCGCGGCCTAAGAGGAAAAGGGCGCTCTTCCTTATGCGCTCAAGCTTCCAGGGGGTGATCGCCTCCAGGGGATCCCCGTAGCGCCCCGATCGCCGTTGCTTGACCTCGACGAAGACCGGCGTGCCTCGGTCGCTCATCCACAGGTCGATCTCGCCGTAGGGGGTGCGGCGCCGACGCGCCACCAGCCGGTAACCCTTTTGCAGCAAGAAGCGAAGGGCGGCGTCCTCGGCCCAGGCCCCCTTCACCGTCCCCCCCAAAGCGCCCGCAGGACTTCGAAAAGGATAAGGGCGAAGATCCCCACCTCCACCGCCTGGGCGCGAGCAAAGTTCTGCTCCTCGGTGATCATCTGGTAGAGGCTGGAGAGGACCGCGAGCTTCTCGGCGGTGGCGCGGGAGAGCTCCATGGCGCCGTAGAGCTCGGCGGCGGCCTCGAGAACCCGGGCGTAGAAGAAATCCTCGGTGACCTTGAGCGACTCGGCCAGGCGGGAGCGAACCTCGGTGACCTCGGCGTGCACCTGCATCAGCCGCCGGCGGATGCGTTCGTAGTGGCGGTAGCGCCAGGGGGAGTAGCGGGCGAGCTCGTCGGGCAGGTCGAGCAGCGCCCGGGCCAGCACCCCGTCGTAGTAGCCGAGCTCCAAAAGCTCGGCGTGGACGAACTCGACCAGGTCAGCCACGTCCCAGATCCCCTCCGAGTCGTAAAGCAGAACCCGCTCGTAGCCGAGCACGGCGAGGTCCTCCTCGGTGTAGGCGAAGCGGTAGCGGTCGAGCTCCCGTTGCACCCCCGGGGCAAACCGCTCCCGCTCCCCCAACACCAGCTCAGCGACCGGCAGCGCCTGGTAGAGGCGGCTGGCGGGGAGGGCCGGTTCGGTCCCGGCGAGGAAGAGCACCGTGAACTCTTCCTCGGCGGGCTCGGGGAAGGGGCCCTCGAGGACCCCACCCAACACCCCCTTCAGGCCCTCCAGCTCGGTCGCGAAGAAATCCGCCACCCGGGGGTCCTCGGGCAGGGCCAGAGCCAACTCGCGAAAATCCCTAAGCGGCAGGTCTTCGCCAAGGTCGAGCACCAGCCGGAGCGCCACCACCCCGAAGGAGTAGACCCGGGCCCAGAGGGTCCCGGACTGCCCGGCGAACCGCCGCTCGCCGAGCCGGAGCTCGGCCGGCGGCTGGCCGTAGCGCACCGGGCTCCGCGCCCGCCGCAACCGGTAGCGGGGCAGGTCGAGGGCAGCGAGATCGATCTCGTCGGCCAGGTCGAAAAGACGGTAGAGCGCGATCTTTGGCGAAAGGAGCCGCATCGCTATTCCATCGGCTTGATCTCCCGGGGAGGCGGGCCGTGGGCCCAAGCCTCCCGGAGGGCGCGAAGCGCCTTGCCCCGGTGGGAGTAGCGGGCCTTCTCGCCGGGGAGCATCTCGGCGAAGGTGCGGCCGGCCTCGGGAACGTAAAAGAGGGGGTCGTACCCGAACCCCAAATGCCCCCGGGGGGCCTCCAGGATCAACCCCTCGGTTTCGCCGCGGTAGACCTCCAGGTGCCCGTCGGGGTAGGCCAGGACCAGCACCGCCACAAAGCGAGCGGTGCGCTCCTCCAGCGGCACCCCCTTCAGGCGTTCCAGCAGGTAGAGGTTGCGGTCGAGGTCGCGGGTGTGGCCGCCGAAGCGGGCGGAATAGACCCCCGGTTCGCCGCCCAGGGCGTCGACCTCGAGGCCGGAGTCGTCGGCGAGCGAAGGCAGACCGGTCTGGCGGGCGGCGGACGCGGCCTTGAGCATGGCGTTGTCCTCGAAACTCATCCCGGTTTCCTCGGGCGGGGTGTAGGGGAGCTCACCGGGGGTAACGAAGGTCCACCCCAGCGGTCGCAGCCCCTTTTTTAGCTCGCTGAGCTTTCCGGGGTTGGTGGTGGCCAGGAACACCCGCATGCTTTTCTTAGCTTACCCGTGAAACCAAATGCTAAAGTTTGGAAAGATGCCCGCGGCTCGCCGCTGCCGTTCGCGCCGGCTCCTTCCGGCTGCCCTCGCGTTGCTGGCCGCTTTCCTCCTGCTCCGGCCGGTCCTGAAAGCCAACCTAGGCGACGTGCACCTCGTGCTCGCCGTGTTCTGGCTCGCCCCCCTTGGCTGGCTACTGGGCACCTGGGGGGGGCTCGCCATGGGAGCGGCCATGGCCCTACCCCTCTACCTGACGGGCTACCGGGGGGCCGACCTGGCCACCCTGGCCTTCGGCGCCGTGGCGGTGGGCGGGGCCAGCGGGTGGATCCGGCACCGCACCGACCTCTACCGCTTCCGGGAACGGGCGCTAAGGTTTTTGGGCAAGGTTGGCCTCCTCGCCGCCCAGGCCAGGACCGCCGGGGAGCTTTTAGAGGGCGCCGCCCAGGCCGCCGTCACCGAGGGGGGCTACCTGCTGGCGATGATCTGGGACCGGGTGCCGGGCGGCTTCCGCCCCCGGGTCTGGCGGATCGCCGACCCCCGCTTCGCCATCGAGGAAGACGGCAATCGGCTCGTCATCCGCCGGGACGGGCACCCGGCCCTGACCCTGGACCTCGAGGTCCTGGACTGGTCCAAAACCGCCGCCGGCCAGGCCCTCGACCACCAAAAGGCAGTCATCACCGACGCCCGCCGGATGCGAAACTACGCGTTCGGCGCGGCCGCCCGGGTGCTCGGCTACCGCACCGCGATCGCGGTCCCCATCGCGGCCCGGGACGAGGTGGTGGGGGCTCTGGCGGTCACCCACCCGGAGCCCGCCCGCTTCGCCGGCGAGGAGGCCGAGCTGGTCCGCGAGGTGGGCGCGCTCCTGGGATCGGCGCTTGAGCGGTTGGAGCTCCGCGAGCGCCTGCGTTCGCAGGCCATCACCGACGCCCTGACCGGGCTCCTGAACCGCCGGGGCTTCCTGGAATGGGGGCAGGCCACCCTGCGAAGCGCCCGCGAGCGGGGCCGCCCCATGGCCCTCCTCTACCTGGACCTCGACCGCTTCAAGGAGGTCAACGACACCCGGGGCCACGCCGCCGGCGACCGGCTCCTCCTGGCGGTCGCCCAGCGCCTGGCCCAGACCACCCGAAGCCGCGACCTCCTAGCCCGCCTGGGAGGGGATGAGTTCGCCGCCCTGATCGAGGCCGACCGCGACGGCGCCATCGCCGCCGCCAAGCGGGTGCGGAAAGCCCTGGCCCAGCCGGTACTGCTCAACGGGGAAACCGTGCAGGTGAGCGCGAGCGTGGGGGTCGCGCTGTTCCCTACCGATGCCGAAAACGTCGAGGAACTCCTCCGCAAGGGGGACCTCGCCATGTACCGCGCCAAGCAGGAAAGGCTGGGTATCGCCCTTTTCAACCCCCAGGACGACCGCGCCCTGAAGGGTCGGGTGGCGCTGGAGCACGGCCTTCGCAAGGCCCTGGCCGACGGCGCGATCCGAGCCTACTTCCAGCCGGTGGTCGACCTCGAAAACGGCCGGGTGGTCTACCTTGAAGCCCTGGCGCGCTGGCAGGCGCCGCCCTCGAGCTTCATCCCCCTGGCCGAGGAAATCGGCCTGATCGCCGACCTGGACCGCCACGTGCTGGAACTGGCCCTGGCCCAGCTCCGGGCGCTCTCGGCCACCGACCCCGCCCTGGCGGTGGGGGTGAACCTTTCCCCCCGAACCCTGAACCTCGAGGGGTTACCCGCGCGGATCGAGGACCTCCTCCGCAAACACGGGCTACCCCCGGAGCGGCTGGTTATCGAAATCACCGAGGCTGCCCTGCTATCCCCCCGGGGGGAGCAGAACCTAAGGGAACTCCACAACCTGGGGACCCGCCTCGCCATCGACGACTTCGGCACCGGCTACGCCTCGCTGGAGCGGCTCGCCGACCTCGCCTTCGACTACCTCAAGGTCCCTCGCACGTTCATCCGCGAGCTTCCGAGCTCCCGCACCCGGGCCGCGGTGGTCGCCGGCATCGGCCACCTGGCCCGCCACCTAGGGGTCCGGGGAATTGCCGAGGGGGTCGAGAGCACCGAGGAGGAAAAGCAGCTGCTGAAGATGGGCTACACCCTGGCCCAGGGCTACCGCTACGCCCCCGCCATGCCCCCGGAAGAGCTCGAGGGCTGGCTGGCCCGCTTTCCAGAACGCCTCAAGCGTTCCCCTCCCTGAGCTGGCGATGAACGGCGCGGACCAGGCCGGGCACGGTGGCCAGCCCCACCTCCACCATCCGCTGGTACACCGCCCGCGGCACCGGCCGCCCCTCGCCGCCCCCGTGCACCTCGATCACCTCGCCCTCGGCGGTAGCCACCACGGTGAGGTCGGCGTGGGCGCTCTCGTCCTCGGCCTGGGTGGGGTCGAGGAGGATCCGGTCCTCTCCGTGCCAGACCAGGCTCACCGCGGCAAACGGCAAAAGCGGCCAGTCTTCCAACCGCCCCGACCGCACCAGGCGATCGAACGCCAGCCAGAGGGCGGCGTAGCCGCCGATCAGGCTGGCCACCCGGGTGCCGCCGTCGGCCTGCAAAACGTCGGCATCCACCACCACGGTCCTTCCCGGAACCGCCTTCAGATCCAGGGCGGCCCGGAAGGCCCTGCCCAAAAAGCGCTGCACCTCCTGGGTGCGCCCGCCAAGTTTGAAACGCTCGCGCTGGGTCCGGACCCGGGTCGAACGGGGCAGGAGGTTGTACTCGGTCATCAGCCAGCCCGAGCGGCGACCAACGTGCCGGGGCACGCCTTCGGCGAGGGTCACGGCAACCAGCACCCGGGTCTTGCCGAGCTCGACCAGCGCCGAGCCCTCGGCGTACTCGGCGTAGCCCGGGGTAATCCTTAAGGGGCGCATCACCAGGGGTTCGCGGCCGTCCTTGCGCGTCACGCCGAACAGAATACGCCCTCGCCACCGGCGGGCCTAGCATAGAGGGGAATGCGCCGGCTGACCTGGCTTCTGCCCCTCCTGCTGGTCGCCTGCCGACCGGCCCCGCCCCCGCTGGTGGGGGTGCTGGTCTCGGGCCCAGGGCGACTCGACCGGGTAGCCGGGCTGATCGAGGGCCTAAGGAACTACCCGCAAAAGGCCCGCCTTGAGGTCTGCCAGGCCCCCACCCCGGCGGCGCTCGCCGCCTGCGCCCGGGATTACGAAAAGAAAGGTGCGGTCGCCCTAGTGACCATGGGCGGGGTCGAAACCCAGGCAGCGCTGGCGGCCACCCGGCGGGTGCCGGTGCTCTTCGTGGGCCTCGCGGCCAGCCCCGACTGGGGCTTCTTCGCCCGCGTCGACGCCCCGGGCGGCCGGGTGAGCGGGGTGGACAACGGCTACGCCGAGCTCGCCGGCAAGCGGCTAGAGTGGCTGGTTCGGGCGCGCCCGGGCACCCGCCGGGTGCTCGTTCTTTACCAGCCCGAGGTCATCCCCACCCCTCGGGCGCTTACCAACCTCCGGCGAGCGGCGGCGATCCTTAAGGTCCGCCTGGACCTTTTTCCGGCCTCCCGTCCCGAAGAGCTAAAAGCCCTCCCCCGCACCCTGGCGATGGCGCACTACCAAGGAGCCCTCCTGCTCCCCAGCTACGTCTGGGAAAACCACCTGGCCGAGGTCACCCAGGCCCTCAACCGGGCCGGGGTGCCTCTGGTGGGTCTCAACCGGGAGGAAACCCGCCAGGGGGCGGCCCTGGCCTTTGGGGCAGGCAACCGGTCGCTGGGGCGGCAAGCGGCCGGGATGCTGGCCAGGGTGCTGGCCGGCTACCCTATTGGCCGGTTGCCGGTGGAACGACCCGACCGGCCCCGTCTGACCCTAAACCCAGGGGCCTGGGCGAGGCTCGGCCTGGTGCCCTCGGCCCGGGTGCGGGAACTGGCGGAGGAACCGTGAGCCGGCTGGAACACCGTTTTCTTCTGGCCGCGGCAGCGGCCGCCCTGATCCCCCTCCTCCTGGTCTGGCTGGCGGGCTGGCAGATGGTCCGGCGGGCGTACCTCGAGGCCGCCACCGCCCGCCTGGAGGCCACCGCCGACCGGATCGCTCTGGCGATCGACGACCGCCTGTCCACCGAAACCCGGGTCCTCACCGCGGTCTGCCGGCTGGCCGCCGACGACCCCGCCTGGGCCGCCGAGGTAGCCCTAGCCGCCCTGAACGAGCTCGACGCGGTGGAGGTAAATGGACGGCTGGCCTCGCGCTTTGCGGTGGTTGCCCCCGGCGACCGGCTGCCCCCCGCCGCGCCGGGCTCGGTCCGCAAGGACGCCTGGGGCGAGCCCCTCCTCCGGCGGCAGGTGCACTGCGCCGAGGGGCATGTGACCGCCGACCTCAGGCTGAGGCCGGCCCTGGCCCTTTTGGGGCGGGTCCACCCCGGGGTGCTGGCCCGCCTTTTTGGCCCCGGCGGCGCCTTGCTTTCGAGCTCGGACCTCACCGAACTTTTAGGGGGGCCGCCCCCGACCGAGAAGGGGGGCCTGCTCACCGCCGAACGCCAGCTCCAAAACGGCTGGCGGCTAGTCGTCGCCCTCCCCGAGGCCGTCCTTTTCCGCCCCCTTTACCGGGCCAACGCCGCCATGTTCCTCCTGCTGGCGCTGGCCCTCTTCGCTAGCGCCCTCCCCGGGGTGAGGCTGGGGCGCTCGCTGGCCCGGCCCCTCGGGCTTTTGGCCGAGGCCGCCAGGGCGCTAAAGGCCGGCCGGCGACCGCCGCCGATCCCGGAAACGGGGCCGGCCGAGGCCCGCCTGGCGATTCGCGCCTTTAACCGCATGGCCGAGGTCCAGGCCGACCGCACCGAAGCCCTGGAACGGGCGGTCCGGGCCCGCACCCAGGAGCTGGCCCTGGCGTTGGCCAAAGCCGAGGCCGCCAGCCAGGCCAAGACCCGCTTCCTGGCCGCGGTGAGCCACGAACTAAGGACCCCCCTGACCAACATCAAGGGCTACGTCAGCAGCCTCCTAAGCCCCGACGTGGAGTGGAGCGAAGCCGAGCGCCGGGAGTTCCTGGCGGTGATCGAGGAGGAGGCCGACCGGCTGGCCCGCCGGGTCGGCGATCTCCTCGACTTCGCGCGGGGCGAGCGCGGCGAGCTCGCGCTCGCCCCGGTTCCCCTCGACCTCGAGGCCTGGCTCCGGCAGATCGAGCCCGCGCTGCGCGCCCTGGCGCCCGACCACCCCTTCGACCTCCTGGTGGTGGGCCGTCTCCCTCTCCTTCGCGCCGACCCCGACCGGCTCCGGAGCCTGGTCACCAACCTGGTGGCCAACGCCGCCCGCCACACACCCCCAGGAACCCCGATCGGGATCGAGGCTAAGGCCCGGGCCGGGGGGGTGGAGCTCTCGGTCTGGGACCGGGGGCCGGGCATCCCTGACGAGGAAAAGCAGCGGGTCTTCGAACCCTTTTACCAGATCGGCGAGCACCCCGGCGGCAGCGGGCTCGGGCTGGCGGTGGCCCGTATGGTGGTCCGCGCCCACGGGGGTAGGATCGCGATCGAGGACCACGAAGGGGGCGGCACCCGGGTACGGGTCTGGCTGCCCGGGGAGGGGTAGGTATGCGGGTGCTGGTGGTGGACGACGACCCCCGAATCGCCCGCCTGATCCAGCGGAACCTCGAGGCCCGGGGCCACCGGGCCGGGGTGGCCGGAAGCGGGGACGAGGCCCTCGCCCGCTTCGAGGAGGGCGGCTGGGACGCGGTGCTTTTGGACCTCCTGCTTCCCGGGACGGGGGGGCTTGAGGTGCTCCGGCGCATGCGCCGGGACACCCGGGTGCCGATCGTGGTGATCTCGGCGGTGGGCGAGGAGGCCACCAAGGTCGCCGCCCTCGACCTCGGGGCCGACGATTACCTGACCAAGCCCTTCGGCATCCCCGAGCTCCTGGCCCGGCTTCGGGCGGTGGCCCGGCGCTACGGGGCAGTGGAAGGCGGGCTCGCTCTGGACCCCGGGGGCTTCGTCCGCCTGGGCGGGCGGGAAATCCGGCTCACCCCCACCGAACATGCCCTGCTGTCGGTGCTGCTCAGCCGACCCGGCGCCACCTTCACCCACGCCGAGCTCCTCGACCGGGTCTGGGGACGCGGGGCGGGCGACCTCCACTACCTCCACGTTTACGTGAACCGCCTTAGAAAAAAGCTTGGCGACGCCCTCACCATCGAGGCGGTACCGGGTCGAGGCTACCGAGCGTTGAGGACTTTTTGAGCCCACCGGCGGAAGGCTAACCCTGGAGGTGAAGTTTATGAGGAAAGCCGTTGGGTTGGCCCTGGTCCTGGCGGTGGCCGGATTAGCCCTGGCCCAGAAGGTTCCCGACCCGCCCAAGGCCTATCCCCCCGGCGAGCTTGGCGAGCTCGTCAAGCTGGGGGAAGCGATCATCATGCAAACCGACACCCACCCCCTGACCAAGGCCTACGTGGGCGATAAGCTCCAGTGCAAGAGCTGCCATCTTCAAGGCGGCAAGACCAAGAACAAATACGCCACCTTCATCGGCACCGCCGCCGTCTTCCCCGCCTACAGCCCCCGGGAAAAGGCGGTGGTGACCCTGGAGGACCGCATCCTGAACTGCTTTATGCGGAGCATGAACGGCACCCGCCCGCCGGTGGCCTCCAAGGCCTCGGTGGCCATGGCCGCCTACATCACCTGGCTCTCCACCGGCATCCCGATCCAGCAAAACTCCAAGAAGCCGGTCGGGCTTTACAGCATGCCTTGGCCCGACCCGGCGATCGCCAAGCTGGTGAAGTCGGGTAAGGTCGACGTCAAGCACGGCGAGCAGGTCTACATGCAAAAGTGCGCCGCCTGCCACGGGAAGGATGGCCAGGGGGTGGGCACCTTCCCGCCGGTCTGGGGGCCAAACTCCTTTAACGCAGGGGCGGGCATGGCCAACGTGATCAAGGGGGCTTCCTGGGCCAAATACAACATGCCCTTCGGCAACCCCAACCTCACCGACCAAGAGGCGGTGGACGTGATGGCCTTCATCAACAGCCACCCGCGGCCGAGCTTTAAACTCACCGACCACCTGCCGCCGGCCGACAAGCTCGGGGTCTACAACTCCAACGTCCCCGAGCAGATCATCCCGGCCCCCACCTGGCCGCCGGCCAAGAAGTAAAAACGGGGTGTTTCCCCACCGGGCGCGGCCCCTGGCCGCGCCCTCACACGTTAAAAAGCACCAGCATCACGTCGCCGTCCTGGATCGCGTAGTCCTTCCCCTCGGTGCGCACCCAGCCCTTTTCCCGGGCCCGGGCCCAGCCCCCGGCCTCGACCAGCTTTTCCCAGGGGATGACCTCGGCCCGGATGAACCCCCGCTCCATGTCGGAGTGGATCTCGCCGGCGGCCTCGGGGGCCTTGGTGCCCCGGCGCACGGTCCAGGCCCGGACCTCCTTTTCCCCGGCGGTGAAGAAGGTGACCAGGTCGAGCGCCCGGTAGGCAGTGCGAACCAGGCGGAAAAGGCCTGGCTCGGAAAGGCCGTAAGCGGCGAGGAGCTCCCGGGCCTCCTCCTCGGAAAGCTCGGAGAGCTCGGCCTCGAGCTTGGCGGAGACCACCACGAGCTCGGCCCCTTCCTCCTGGGCGCGTTTTTTTAACTCCTCGACGTAGGGGTTCCCCGTCCCTTCGGGGAGGTCGGACTCGGCGACGTTGGCCACGTAAATAAGGGGTTTGGCGGTGATCAACCCGAGCTGGCGGAAAAGCGCCTTGAGCCGGCGGCCCGCCTCCCCTTCCGGGAGGGGGAAGCGCCGCAAAGCCCGGCCCTCGGCGAGCCAGTCGTAGAGCGGGGCAAGGAGCGAAAGCTCCTCGCGGTCCGCCTTGTTGACCCGGGCGCTTTTCTTCAGCTTTTCGAGCCGCCGCTCAAGCACCCCGAGGTCGGCGAGAGCGAGCTCGGTCTCGATCGTTTCCACGTCCCGCAGGGGGTTCACCGACCCCTCTACGTGGACCACGTTTTCGTCCTCGAAGGCGCGAATCACGTGGGCGATCGCCGCCACTTCGCGCACGTGCCCGAGGAACTGGTTGCCGAGCCCCTCGCCCCGGTGCGCTCCCCGGACCAGGCCGGCGATGTCCACGAACTCGACATGGGTCGGCACAACGGGCGGGGTCCGGTCGCCCTTCTTGAACACCTGGGCGAGCTTTACGAGCCGCTCGTCAGGGAGGGGGACCACCCCGACGTTTTTCTCGATGGTGGCGAAAGGGTAGTTGGCGGCCAGCGCCCCTGCCCGCGTGAGGGCGTTAAAGAGGGTGGACTTGCCCACGTTGGGGAGGCCGACAATTCCGACTCCGAGGTTCGGCATGCCGGGGAAAGAGTATATTCTAAACTCCTACCATGGACTACCCGCGGTGGCGTGAATACCTGGCCTTCCTCAAGGAGCACCCTTACCGGGAACAAAACGGGGTGCCCTACATCGAAACCGGCGACGGCGGGGGCCCGCCACTCCTCTTTCTCCACGGCACCCTCGGCGCGGGCGACATCTGGTGGCAGCAGATCCGGGTCCTGGCCCCGGCTCACCGGATCGTGGCCCCCACCTACCCCAGGACGGAGGGTCTCGCCGACCTGGCGAACCGCATCCTGGGCCTGATGGACGCTTTGGGCATCGATCGCTTCATCCCCATCGGCACCTCCATGGGCGGCTACCTGGCCCAGTACCTGGTGGCCCACCACCCCGAGCGCATTGCGGCGGCGGTGTTCGCCAACACCCTTCCCCCCTACCTCTCGATCCGGCTCCGGGTCTGGACCCGGGTCCTCCTTTACGGGTTGGTCCCGGAGGAGCGGCTTTTCAAGCAACTCCGGCGCTTCGCCGAGAACATGGTCTTCCTCTACGAGGGGGCCAACCCTTTCCACCGGGATTACCTGCTCAACGCGCTGGAGAAGATCGACAAGGCCACCTTCCTGAACCGTTACCGAATCATGGTGACCCCGTTCCGCGTCCCCGAGCCCGAGGTTCCCCACCTAGTGATCTACAGCCGGGGCGACCAGGTCATCCCCCGGCCGATCGTCGAGCGGATGCTCGAGGCCTACCCCGAAGCCCAGAAGGTCGAGCTATGGGGGCACTTCTCCTACCTCTCGCGACCCGATAAATTCACCGGAGCGCTGCGGTGGTTCTTCCAAAATCACGTGGCAGCCTTGAGCCCACCCTCCAACACGTAGGCCTCGTAGCCGTCGGCCTCGAGGTAGAGCGCCGCCAGGCTCGACTTCTGCCCCAGCTCGCAGACCAAAAGCAGGGGCCGGTCCTTGGGGAGCTGGTAACGTTTTTGGGCGATCGCTTCCAGCGGCACGTTCACCGCCCCCGGCAGCGAACCCTTCCGGAACGCCTCGGGCTCCCGCACGTCCACCACCAGGTACCGCTCGGGATCGGATTGGTAGGCGGCCCAGTCGATCCGCTCCATACCCCTGATTCTCCTCCGCTAAAGCCCCGCGTGCAACCCTGGTGGCGAAGCCGCCGGCGTTCCCGGTAGGCTAGGGGGGGTTTTTGGGGAGGTGCGAGCCGTGCTCCTAGTCGTCGGCGAGGCCCTGATCGAACTCCAAGCAGAAAACGAGGGGGCCTTTTCCCCTGCCACTGCCTTCGCGCCCCGCCCTGGCGGGGCCGCCCTCACCGAGGCCCTGGCGGCCAAGGCCGGCGGGGCCCGGGTGCGGTTTCTGACTCGGGTGGGCCGCGACGCCGCCGGGGGCTGGATCAAGAAAACCCTGCAGCAAGCAGGCCTGGAAGCGACCGTCCAAGAAGACCCCGCCCACGCCACCAGCCTGCGCCTCCGGGGGCCCGACACCCTGATCTACCGGGCCGCCGACGCCCAGCTCGAGGAGCCCGGCGAGGCCTTCTTCGAGGGGGGGACCATGCTCCACCTCACCGCCTGGCCCTTCGGCCTCGACCCCGGCCGCACCCACGCAATCAAACTCGTGCGGGAGGGGATTCGCCGGGGGCTTGCGCTCTCGCTCGACCTTAACTACCACCCCCGGGCCTTCCGGGGGGACTTCCTCGAGGTCATCCGCCCGTTCATGCCCTTCTCCTACCTGAAGGTGGACGAAGAAGCGGCCGGGCACCTGGGGCTCAAACCCGGCGAGCTCTTTCAGCTCGCGGCCACCGTGCTCTTTTTCCGCTCCGGCCGGGTCCGGCTGCTCTCCCTGCTGGAAGAGCAGGACTTCCCCCTCCCCGAAGACGCGGTGCCCGAAGCGATCTACGGGCATTTCCTGGCCAGGGTGGCCGGAGGGGAGGAACCCGAGGCCGCCCTCAAGGCCGTGCTCACCCCCGCCTAGCCCGAACGTGGGCGAGGAGATCCGCCGCGTCCCAGGTGTTCACCACCCGCTCGGGGGGGATCCCCGCCTTATTGGCCGCGAGCACCCCGAGCTCCACGAAGTCGAGCATCTCCCGGCTGTGGGCGTCGGGCCCGATGGAGAAGAAAAGCCGCTCCCGGAAGCGAAGGGCGAGCCGCCAGTCGAGGTCGAGCCGGGCCGGGCTCGCGTTCAGCTCGATGATGACACCGGCCTCCGCCGCCGCCTTGAGCACCGCCTCCCAGTCGACCCGCGCCCCCTCGCGCCTTAAGAGCAACCTGCCCGAGGGGTGGCCGAGAATCGCTAGGTAGGGGTTTTCAATCGCTTTTAGCAGCCTCTCGGTCTGCTCCGCCTCGGGGAGGTCGAGGTGGCTGTGGAGGCTCCCGATCACCAGGTCGAACCCGGCGAGAATCGCCTCCGGGTAGTCGAGGCTTCCGTCCTTCAGAATGTCGGACTCGACTCCCTTCAGGATTCGAAAGGGCGCGAGCTCGGCGTTCAAAGCCTCGATCTCGGCCCACTGACGGCGCACCGCCTCGGGCGAAAGCCCGCCGGCGTAGGCGGCGCTTTGGGAGTGGTCGGTGACCAGCATGTAGCGGTAACCCGCGGCGATCGCCGCCTGGGCCATGGCGAGAAGAGGCTCGGCGCCGTCGGAATAGGTGGTGTGCACGTGCAGGAGGCCCTTCAAATCCTCCCGGAAAAGCGGCCGGCCAGGGGGCAGGAGACCGATGTGCTCGGGTTCGCGGAAGTAGGGGGGCGGAAGGGGCCGACCGAGGGCTGCGAACACCGCCTCCTCGCTCGCCGCCTCGGGGAGGGGACCGAGGGCCTCGACATATTCCCGGCTGCCGGTCGCCCGCACCAGCACGGTGCCAAAGTCCTCTTCCCCGGCAAGGAAAACCTTGAGCGGCATCCCCTCGACCCGGCCGTGGATCACCTCCCCTTCCTGGCCCAAGGCGTGGACCCCGAGCGCCTCCAGCACCGCGGGGGCCTCGCCCCGGGCCACCAGATCCACCCCGCCCACGGTCTCAAGCCCCCGCCGGACGCTCCCGGCAAGCACCGCCGGAACCCCGGCGGCCTCTAGGTCGGCGACGACGATCCCCGCCACCTCTAGCCCCACCGGAAGCAGCACCCGCCGGGCGCTTTTAAGCGCGAAGCGGGCGGCGGCCACCGCTTTTTCCGCGCTTTTCTTCCCAAAGCCCGGGAGGGCGGCGAGCCGGCCCGTCTCTCCCGCCTCGATCAGGGCTTCAAGGCTGGTGATCCCTTCCTCGAGGAGCCGCCGGATCCTCTTGGGGCCAAGACCTTGCACCGAAAAGAGCTCCAGGGCACCCGCCGGCAGCCGGCCCTCGAGCTCCTCTAGGTAGGGGAACGCCCCGGTTTCGTGGATCTCGGCGAGCAGCCGGGCGAGCGTGGGGCCCACCCCCCGGAGGCCTTTAAACCCCCGCTCGGCCAGGAGCTCAAGGGGCTCCGCCGCCGCCTCCAGCGCCCGCGCCGCCCGGCGGTACGCGAGGACGCGGAACTCCCCCTCCCCGAGCACCTCCATTAGGTCGGCGGCCCGCTTTAAAAGGGCGGCGAGATCCTTTTTGTTCACAGCGGGTAGGGCTCGGGCTTGCCGCCCTTAAAGACCAGCGCCTCGGTGTAGCCCGCCTCCTTGAGGAGGCTCCTTGCCTCCTCGAACCGGTGCCCGACCTCGTCCGGGGCGTGGGCGTCGGAGCCGAGCACCACCGGAATGCCGAGTTCCCGGGCCCGGACCAGGATAGCCGGGCTCGGGTAGAGCTCGCCGATCGGCTTCCGCCAGCCGGCGCTGTTGACGTCGAGGGCGAGCCCGGCGGCGGCGATCGCCTTAAGGGCCTCCTCGGCCAGGTCGAGGTAGCCCTCGGCGGGGACGTGGCCGAACTTCTTGGGCAAGTCGAGGTGGCCGATCGCGTGGAAGAGCCCGCTTTCGGCCGCTCCCCGA
The DNA here is from genome assembly GCA_015488545.1 of Thermaceae bacterium. Lineage (GTDB taxonomy): Bacteria > Deinococcota > Deinococci > Deinococcales > Marinithermaceae > WFXV01. The sequence continues at coordinate 23,154 of WFNN01000067.1, forward strand.
ACCAAATCGAAGTAGTCCCGGTAGATCGAACGCACCTCGCGCCAGGCGAACTCCTCGGCGTAGTCGGGGTTGTCGAACCCCCAGGCGCCGATGTAGTGCACCGAACCGATCACGTAATCGAAGGGGTACTCCCGGAGGAGCCGGGCCACGAACCGCTCGGTACCGGGGTGGTAGTCGGCCTCGAGGCCGATACCGACGTAGAGGTCCGGGTTTTGCTCCCGGAGGCGCTCGAGGGTAGCGAGGTAGAAGGGCAGCGCCCCCGCCTCCATCCGGGTGTCGGGGTCAAACCAGGGCGGCATGGGGCTGTGGTCGGTGAAGACGACCCCGGCGAGCCCCCGGGCGCGGGCGGCCTCGAGGTACGCCTCCGGCGTGCCCACCGCGTGCTTGCAAAGGGGGGTATGAACGTGGGAATCGTACACGCTCCTCAGCATAGGGGAGCGCAGGAGCTTTAGGGGGCGCCACGGCCCCGAAACCGACGCATCCCCCGGCCGCCCCTCAAAGGGGTTGCGGCAAACGGTAGGTCGGCCGCAAAGGGCCAGGCCCCGCAGGCCCGGGCGCTGCCTGCGGGCTAGCCCACGTCGTTCTCGGCCCAGAGGTAGTGGGCGGCCACCGAACGGTAGGGTGCGAAGCGCTCCCCTAGCGCAGCCACCGCCCCCCGCGAGGCAAGACCGTAGTGGCGCATCGCCTGCAGCACGAGCCCGTGGTCGGCGGCCGGCCAGACGTCGGGCCGCCCCAGCCCGAAGATCAGCACCATGTCCACCGTCCAGGGCCCAACCCCCTTAAAGGCCAGCAGCCTTTCCCGGACCGCCGCGTCGGGGAGGGCGACGAAATCCGAAAACGCCCCCGCCGCGCCGGCCTCGGCGAGCGCAAGGAGCGTTCTTGCCTTGGCCCGGCTGACCCCAAGGTCCCGGAGCCCCGCCTCCCCGAGCGCGAGGACCCGCCCGGGCTCGGCCCCGGTGGCCGCGAGGATCCGGGCGAAAATCTTCCGGGCGGCGGCGTTGGAAACCTGCTGCCCGACCACCGCCCGGAGCAGGGCGGGAAAGACCCCGTGCACCCCCCAGCTGGCCCGGCCGTGCCGCCGGATCAGCCGGGCCATCACCGGGTCACCGCGAAGGGCCGCTAGGGCGGCGTCCGAAGCGACGAACGCGTAAAGGTGCGGCGCCTTCACAAAAGCTGGACGCCCTCGGCGGTGGTTACCCTCCCCTGGTAGAGGAAGGCCACCTGCCTCAGGGCCGCCTGCAGGTCGAAGGGGGTCAGGGCGCTGGTGCCATCCTCCGGGAGCACCACCTCAAACCAGCGCAGCGCGGCGCTCCCGGCGGTGTGGAGCACGCAGATGTTGGCCACCGTGCCCACCAACACCAGGGTCTTCACCCCGGCAAGGCGCAGGAGGTGCTCCAGGGGGGTGCCGTAGAAGCCGTCGTAGCGAAGCTTTTTCACCACTTTCTCGCCGGGGCGGGGGGCCAACTCGGCGACGATCTCCGCCCCCCAGGTCCCGGCCACCGCGTGGCGGGGCCAGATCCTAAACTCGGGGTCGTCCTCGTCGTGCCAGTCCTGGGTGAAGAAGACCGGCGCCCCCTTTTCTCGAAACCGATCCAAAAGACCGCGAATGGTGGGGATCGTTTTCTCGGCATCGGGCACGAAGAGCGCCCCGTCGGGGTGGGCGAAGTCGTTCTGCATATCGACCACCACCAGGGCGGTCTCCCCGGCCACCAGCTCCACCCGCTCGGTCCTGGGGATCTCCGGAACTTCCACCGTCATGCCCCGAACCTCCGGACGATCCAAGTGGCCAGAAGGACTTTGGCAAGGTCACCGGGCACGAAGGGCCAAAGCCCCAGGGCCAGGGCTTTTTCGGCGCCCACCCCGAGGTAGAGGGCCAGCCACGGCAGCCCCACCAGGTAAACCGAAGCCGCCCCCAGGAGAAGAGCCAGGAAAGCCCAGAGCGCGCGCCGCCTGGCCCCCCGCTCAAACAACCAGCCCACCAGGTACGCGGCCAGCGGGAAGGCCACCAAGAAGCCACCGGTGGGCCCGAGCAGGTAGCCGAGGCCGCCCCCCCGGGCAAACACCGGGAGACCCGCCGCTCCCTCCAGCAGGTAGAAAAGGGCTGCCAGCGCCCCCAACCGGGGGCCGAGGAACGCCCCCAGCAAAAGGAGTCCGAGCGTCTGCCCAGTTACCGGGACCGGGACCAGGGGAACCTGGATGCGGGCAAAAAGCGCCAGCGCCACGCTGCCCAAAAGGGCCAAGGCCAAAACGCCCCGGAGATCCCGAACCGAAACCCGCCGAACCAACCCCAAAACCCGTGCCGTTTCCGTCTCCATCGTTCGTCACCTCCCGATACGCTCCACCAACCGCACCTCGCCGGTGGTCACCCGCCGACGGTGGCGGCCGGAAAGCACCCAAAGCGCCCCGCCCTCGTCA